>WHTI01000004.1 GCA_009377815.1 Actinomycetota bacterium | reverse complement strand
TTCGCCTCGAACGAACTTCAGACGGTAAGCCTGCTAGACGACGCCGGGTTCCGAGATCGCAGGCTCATCTCGGGCCGACGGCCATCATTTAGGTGATGGCAACCGTGCATTACGCAGCGGCAGGTATAAGTTTCCCAGAGGATTAACGAGGTCACACCGGGAGTCCTCGGCTCGCTTCTTCTATCTCGGTTCGGTCGAGGTCGATACCAGTTCAGCCCCTCGCGAACCTTCCCGACGGCGGACCGCCGGGAAGATTGTCAATGTTCGATGTTCAGGTTACTTCCTACAACGCCTTCGGGCGCCGTCTGCTTCCCGACTCACGCCTCTTCGGCGGGCTCCAGGTCAAGCGCACAGGAGTTGATGCAGAAGCGCTTGCCGGTAGGCCCGGGACCGTCGTCGAAGACGTGGCCTAGGTGCGAGCCGCAGCGGGCGCACAGGACCTCGGTGCGGACCATGCCTAGGCTGGGGTCGATCCGGGTCGTGATGTTCTCGGCGACGCCCGGTTCGGTGAAGCTCGGCCAGCCGGTCCCCGAGTCGAACTTGGTGTCGGACGAGAACAGCTCCGCACCGCACGCGGCGCAGCGGTAAGCACCGTCGTCCTTGGCATCCACGTACTTGCCGGTGAAGGCGGGCTCGGTCCCGTGATTGCGCATGATCTCGTATTGCTCGGGCGTGAGTTGTTCGCGCCATTCCTCTTCGGTCTTCTCGATCGTCTCGGACACGATCAGCCTCCTTCTCTAGCGACGTCCACTATCGACGTCGTCCCAGCGCTTGCTGCATCTGTCTCTCTGCGTCTCGCTTGGCGGTCGACTGTCGCTTGTCGTGGACGTTCTTTCCCCTGGCGATCGCCAGCTCCACCTTCACCATCCCCTGCTTGAAGTACATCTTGAGCGGCACCATCGTGCGGCCTTCCTGCGACACCCGCTTGTCGAGGCGCTCGATCTCGTTGCGGTTGAGAAGTAACTTGCGCGCCCGCTCGGGATCGTGGTTCTCGCGGTTCCCGTGCGAGTAGGGGCTGATGTGCGAGCCGAACAGCCACGCCTCGCCGTCCTTGATCACTCCGTAGGCATCGGTGAGGTTGGCCTTCCCCTCGCGACACGACTTGACCTCGGTTCCGACCAGCACGATGCCGGCCTCGAGAGTGTCTTCGATCTCGTAGTTGTGGCGGGCCTTGCGGTTCTGCGTTATCAGCTTGGTCGGGGGCCCACCGTCCTTACCCGCCACTGCTCGAGCCCGACAACAGGATCCCGGTGAGGATCTCGATGGCACGCTGCTTCTGCGACGCGGGACTGCCCTCCGAGACCACGTCGGGCTTGATCCCTTTGCCGTTGATGTTGGTGCCGCCGGGAGTGAGGTAGGCAGCGGAGGTCACCTTGATCGCCGATCCGTACGCTAGCGGCAGGATCTGCTGGACCGAACCCTTGCCGTAGGTGGTGGTCCCGACGAGCAGCGCGCGGTCGCGGTCCTGCAGGGCACCGGCAACGATCTCGGATGCGCTGGCGCTCCCCTCGTTCACCAGCACGACCACGGGGATGTCAGGGAACGCCTTGCCTTCGGCTTCGTAGATCACGTCGTCTTCACCAGGCGTGCGGTATCCGACCACCGGACCGTCTTCGATAAAGGCGCTCGCAACCGACACGCCTTCGTCGAACAGGCCCCCGCCGTTGTCGCGCAGGTCGAGGATGACCCCACGTGCTCCACGGTCGACGAGCTCCCGCACCTTCTTGCGGAGCTGGTCTCCCGCTCCATCGCCGAAGCCGAAGAGTCGGACGTAGCCGATGTCCCCGTCGACGATCCCGGCCTTCAGGTTGGGCAGCTCGATCGCCCGTCGGGTGATGCTGAAATCGAGCATCGCTCCGTCGCGCTCGATCCCCAGGTCGACCTCGGTCCCCTCCGGGCCCTTCACGCGGTTGATGACATCGTCGGAGGCCAGCTTGGAGACGTCCTGACCGTCGACCGTCCTGATCACATCGCCCCGTTTGAGGCCGGCCTCGAGGGCCGGCGTGGACGGAAGCACCGAGACGATCTCCAGGACCTTGCCCTTCTCCTTGAGCCACACTCCGATGCCGGAGAACTGCCCGGTGGTGAGTTCCTGGAGCGAGACGTAGGACTGGGGTGAATAGAACGCCGCATAGTCGTCGCCGGCCTTCTTGACCACATTGACCATGCCTTTGATGGCCCCTCTGACGAGCGCCTTCTCGGGGGGCGGGTCCACCGAGGTCGAGAGGATCTCGCTCAGGGCCTCGTCGATCGCATCGAGGCCCTTGGCCGACGAGCCGCCGCCCGCAGACGTCGGGATCGTGACCGAAGAGTCCCCGTCCGCCATCGCATAGCCGAAGGAGAAGGCACCCACGGCGAAAGTGAGCGAAGCGAGCATGGCGATGAAGATCTTCTGCCGGTTAGTCACTCAGACAGCGTAGTTGTTGGTCAGGGCTACTGGAGATAGGGCATGGGGTCGACGGGGGTCCCGTTGACCCTGACCTCGAAGTGGAGGTGGGGGCCGGTGCAGTAACCGGTACAACCGACGGCGCCCACCGGCTGGCTGCGACCCACGGTCTGGCCGCTCGATACCGAGAAGGCCGACAGGTGGTTGTAGGTCGACGCGAGCCCCCCGCCGTGATCGACCACCACGACGTTCCCGTAGCCGCCCATGACGCCGACGAAGCTGACCGTGCCCCGGTCGGCCGAGTAGACGGTGGCTCCGTAGCCGGCGCTGATGTCGATGCCGGTGTGAAGTCGCCGGTCTCCGAAGATCGGGTGCGTCCGCCAGCCGTACGGCGAGCTGACCGGACCCGACACGGGCCATGCGAGCTGACCGGCTCCCCCAGGAGCAGGACCGGTCCCCGCAAGGAGATCCTTGATCTGATCCGAGTCGGCCTCGAGCCGGGCCTGCGCCGCGAGGAACGATTTCCGCTTGGAGTCGACCTCTTCGACGACCGCCTGCTTCGCGGCCAGCAGGTCGTTGAGCGAGGCGAGGCGGCCGGCCTTCTCCGTTCGGACGGCGGCGACGGCTGCCTTACTCCTCTCGAGCTTCTTCTTGTCCTTGACGATGGCAGCACGCCGCTCTTCGACCTCGAGCCGCTTCTGATCCGTCTCCGAGCGCAGCAGGTTGATCGCATCGATCATCTCGTTGTCGGCCTCGAGGGCCGATTCGTAGTACTCGTAGCGCTCCAGCAGTTGTGTGAGGTCCTGCGAGGACAGGATCGACTCCATATACGCGGACGGCCCCGCCTTGTAGATAGCGATGGCCCGCTCGGTGAAGATATCGGTGCGGGCCACGAGGTCACCCAGGATCACGTTCAGTTCATCGGAGATCGCTGCCAGTTCCTGCTGGGCTTTCTGGAGACGACCCTCGACGACATCGATCTCGGCATTCAGGTCGCGGATCTTGGAATCGAGCTTCTCGACGCTCTTCTCGACCGTTGCCCGCTCACCGTCGATGACGGCGATCTTGTCGAGCATGTTGCCCTTCTGGGAGAGGAGGGCCTCGATCTTCTCGTCGAGCGCATCCTGCTCGCGCTCGATCGCCTCGAGTTCGGCCTGGGGGTCGGCGGCCGCGGGGATCGCGACCGCGGCCAGGCTGGCCACGAAGGCAAGTCCTATGAGGGCCGGGAGCCAGCGGGAACGCGCCATCCCAAGCATCTTAAGTTAACTCCAGCAACATCAACAACATCCTCTACCGGGTCGAGAAACCGTCCTACCTAGGATTCGGCGGCCGGGGGCTACCACTTAACCCCATCAGGGGACTTATGGCACTCCCGGAACGCTGCATCAGGGCGGGGCGGCGCCGGAAATGAGACTAGATCAGACCTCGAGGAAGCGGCGAAGCGCCAGGCTGGAGCCGGCAAGGCCCACGAGACCGCCGACCCCCACCAGCAGGCCCGCCACTGTCAGCAGCTCGCCCGAAGAGAAATCGAGCACCGGGGCGAGGAAGGGGAACGCCTCCGGGAGGCGCGATAACAGCAGCCAGTTGCCGCCGAGGACGACGACGACCGCTACCGCGGCCCCTACGAGCGCGGCGAAGAGACCCTCGAGCATGAACGGGATCCGGATGAACCAGTTGGTCGCGCCCACGAGCTTCATGATGCCGATCTCGTCGCGCCGGGCATAGATCGCCAATCGGATCGTGTTCGCGATGAGTCCCGCGGCCGCGATCATCAGGATCACCGACATCGCGAGGGTCACAGTGCGTAAGAGCGCGTTAACCTGGAGTAACCGTTTGATGATGTCCCCACCGAAGCGGACCTCGTCGACCCCGGGGGCGCCCTCGATACGGTCCGCCACCTCCTCGGCTTCGTTGGCATCGGCCAGCTTGATCCGCAGGGAGGCCGGCAGATCGCTGTCTGTAAGACCCGTGGCCAGCTCCGGGTAGTCGGCCGAGAACTCGAGGAAGGCTTCCCGTGACGACACGTAGGTCACGTCCTCGACCTCGGTCATCTTGCTGACCTCGGTCTGAAGGGCCTGGGTCTCGTTCTCCGTTGCGTCCTGGAGGAGGAAGACGTTGACCTCGACCTTGGCTTCCCAGTCGGTCGTCATGCGATTGACCATGATGCCCAGCACCTGGACGCCGCCGAGGAGCAGCAGCGAGATGGCGACGGTCGAGACCGCCGCGATGGTCATCAAGAGGTTGCGGCGGAGGTTCTGGACCGTTTCGGAGAAGAAGTACTTGAGCCTCAAGTGCCCACCCCGTAGATGCCCCGGGACTGGTCACGGACCACCTTGCCATGTTCGAGCTGGAGCACCCGGCGTCTCATCGAGTCGACGATCGCGTGGTCGTGGGTCGCCATCACGACGGTGGTGCCGGTCTTGTTGATGCGATCGAGCAGACGCATGATGCCGACTGAGGTCGCGGGGTCGAGGTTACCGGTGGGCTCGTCGGCCACCAGGATCAGCGGCCGGTTGACGAACGCGCGCGCGACGGAGACTCGCTGCTGCTCACCTCCGGAGAGTTCGTCGGGGAACCGATCGAGTTTCTCGCCGAGTCCAACCAGCTCCAGGATCTGAGGAACCTGACGCTGGACCACCGACCTCGGGCGTCCAATTACCTCGAGGCCGAAGGCGACGTTCTCGAACACCGTCTTGTTGGGCAGGAGCTTGAAGTCCTGGAACACGCAGCCGACGTTGCGGCGGAGGTAAGGAACCCGCCAGCGCGGCAGGCTCCCGAGGTTCTTCCCCGCGACGAAGACATCTCCAGAGGTCGGATCCTCCTCTTTGGTCACCAGTTTCAGGAAGGTCGATTTGCCCGAGCCGGAGGGTCCCACAATGAACACGAACTCACCCTTGGTGACCTCGAGGGACACGTTATCCAGGGCGCGGATATCACCTTTGTAGTCTTTGACTACGTCTATAAGCTTGATCATCTGGCCCCAGACTAGCGGAGGCTAGGCATTTGTTGGGGCCATTCGGTCCCAGAAGCGCCTCGGATGGTCCACGGAGTGGATGTCCTCGTAGTCGCTCCAGGCCCGGTCGTAGGCCGCCTCGCCCCGCTTGGTTACCTCTTCCAGGAAAACTTCGGAAAGGCCGGCAACCCTGAGTCGCTTGGTTAGGGAGTTCAAGGAGAAGGCCCGGACCTCATAGGGGCTGATCCTCAGATTCGGAGGGGTCTCTTCGGGCTCCACCACGAAACGGCGGTCGGGTGCGGCCACGATCCGGCAGGCCGGCTCCAGCAACTTCATCACCTGGTCTTCGATCACGGTACCCATCGCCCGGTCCTTGGCGTGCGCCTCGAGTAGTGCGCGCACTCCGAAGTTCACGTGGCGCGATTCGTCGCGCGCCACCGCCGTGAAGCCCGAATAGAAGCCAGGCAGGATGCCGAGCTCACGGACGATGCCGAGCAGGAACTTCTGTCCGGTCAAGGCCAGCATCCCTTCGACGATCAGGTGATAGGTCGTGATCGATCGCACCCAGGTTGCGTAGTCACTCGGGTCGAGTCTCACGGCCTCGGTGACGTCGACCAGCTCGCCGTCGAAAATGACCTGGTAGGCCTCGACGGTCTGATCGCGCACGAGACCTAGAGCTTCGTGCAATCCACCGGTAACGCCGATGACCTCGTTGAAGAAACGTGAGAAGAACACCGTGTGGCGCGCTTCGTCGACCAGCTGCGTCGACAGGAAGATGCGCGAGTCCTCATCGGGTGCTGCGTGCACCATCGGCGACAACGTGTCGGTAACAGCCTGCTCGCCGAGGAAGAACAATGTGAAGGTCCGCTGCAACTCGGTGCGGAAGCCTTCGAAGATGCCTTCCATGTCGCGCCAGTGCTGCGCGTCCTCAGAGAAGTCGAGCTCCTGGGTCGACCAGTTCTGGTTCTCCCAGCGGTGGTAGAGGTCGATCGGGGTCGGCCGCGACTTGAGCAGCCAGTCCATCTGCAGGTAGACGTCGTCGATGTGAACGTCGCGGAGTTCGGCAAGCGTCGCGTTCTCGACCCGCCCTACGACCTCGGGCGCAACATCGTTCCTGATGTCGGTCATCGCTAGATGATGGCACGTACGAAGGGTTGTGCGGGCGTTACGCCTGTCACTCTTCCTCGGAGGCCCGTTTCTTCAATTGCGCCTCGATGAAGGCGTCGAGATCTCCGTCGAGCACCCCCTGGACGTTGCCGGTCTCGTAGCTCGTGCGGTGGTCCTTGACCATCTGGTACGGGTGCATCACGTAGGAGCGGATCTGGGAGCCGAAGCCGATGTCCCGCTGCTCGCCTTTCAGTGCTTGAAGTTCTGCCATCCGCTCCTCGCGCGCCCTCTGCAGCAGGCGGGACTTGAGGACCCGCATCGCTACGGCCTTGTTCTGCATCTGGGAGCGCTCGTTCTGGCACGACACCACGATGCCGGTCGGCAGGTGCGTGATGCGCACGGCGGAGTCGGTCACGTTGACGTGCTGGCCCCCCGCCCCCGAGGACCGGTAGGTGTCGATCCGGAGGTCGTCGTCCCCGATCTCGATCTCGACGTCGTCGGTCACCTCCGGGGTCACATCCACCGACGCGAAGGACGTATGCCGTCGCTTGGCGGCATCAAACGGAGAGATCCGGACCAGGCGGTGGACGCCTCGCTCGGCCGACAACAAGCCGTAGGCGTGACGGCCCTCAACGGTCAAGGTGGCGCTCTTGATCCCCGCCTCATCGCCTGCGGTCGCCTCGAGCAGGTCGTACTTGAATCCCCGGCGTTCGGCCCATCGCGTGTACATGCGGAGCAGGATCTCGGCCCAGTCCTGGGAATCGGTGCCGCCCTCGCCCGGATGGATCTCGACGATGGCGGGATTGGTGTCGAACTCGCCCGCGAGGAGCGCCAGCACCTCGAGCGATTCGAGCTCGCCCTCGACCGCGGCGATCTCGGCTTCGGCCTCACTCAGGGAACCGGCATCCCCTTCCTCGGCCGCGAGTTCCATGAGGACGCGGGCATCCGAGGTTCGCTGCAGGATCCGATCGAAGCCCTCGACGTCGTCCGACAGCGCGGCGATGTCGCGGCTGGTGTTCCGTGCTGCTTGGGGATCGTTCCAGAAGTCAGGTTCGGCGGATCGAGCTCTTAGCTCGGCGAGACGCACCCGCTTGACGTCGAGGTCAAAGGTAATCCTTGATCTGGGAGAGCCGTGACTCGATCGAGTCGAGCCGCTCTGTTAGGTCTGCCATGCGCGCAGATTACTAGAGAGGTTCGGCGCCGGGGCGACCGTGGCACATCTTGTACTTCTTCCCGCTGCCGCAGGGGCATGGCGCGTTGCGGGGAATCTTGTCCGAACGAGCTTGCACCGGCGCCGCGCCGTCCGACGTGTTCGCCGCCGTCGGACCGGTCTCCGGCGGGAGCGCTGCCCCGCCCGCCGCGATCTGTGGCCGGCGGCGCTCTTCGCGTTGCGTCGGCGGCCTGCGGTTCTTGTCCTCCCGCACGACCTCGACGTGGAACACGTAGCGGGTGAAGTCTTCCTTGATCGCATCCTGCATCTGGATGAACATGTCGAAGCCCTCGCGCTGGAACTCGACCAGCGGGTCTTTCTGTCCCATGGCGCGGAGCCCGATGCCCTCCTCGAGGTAGTCCATCTCATAGAGGTGCTCACGCCAGCGGTTGTCGAGGACGTTCAGGAGCACGAGGCGTTCGATCTGCCTCAGTTGCTCGGCCCCCATCTCCTTCTCGCGGGCCTCGTAGGCCTTGATCGCGTCCTCGACGAAGGCGTCGGTGACCTCCTCGGCCTCGACCGTCTCGATGTCGAAACTGTCCCTGCTGAGAGTGGTGGGGAAGATCTCCTTGACCTGGGCCTCGAGTTGCTCCCACTCCCACTGATCGGGCTCGAGCTCCGGGTTGACGTTCTGCGCGACCGCAGTGGCAACGACGTCACCGATCAACTCGAGTGCCTGGTCGTGAAAGTCCTCACCCTCGAGGATCTTGCGGCGCTCGTCGTAGATAACGTGGCGCTGCTTGTCCATGACTTCGTCGTACTTGAGAACGTTCTTGCGGATCTCGAAGTTCATCGACTCGACCTGGGTCTGCGCGCGCTCGATGGCCTTCGAGACCATCTTGGCTTCGATCGGAACGTCGTCCGGGATCCGCAGACGGTCCATGATCGAACCGATGCGGTCCGAGGCGAACAGGCGCATCAGATCGTCCTCGAGGGACAGGTAGAAGCGGCTCTCGCCCGGGTCACCCTGTCGGCCGGAGCGACCGCGAAGCTGGTTGTCGATCCGGCGGGAATCGTGCCGCTCGGTCCCCAGGACGTAGAGGCCGCCGTTATCGATCACTTCCTTCTTCTCGGTCTCACACGCCGCCTTGAACTTGTCGAACAGAGGCTGGAACTCGGCCTCGTATTGCGCCTTCTCCTCGGGTTCGTAGAGATCGAGGAGGTACTTGTCGTTGTCCCATCCGCGCGCTTTCATCTCGGTCTGCGCCATGCCCTCGGGGTTGCCTCCGAGGATGATGTCGACGCCTCGGCCGGCCATGTTGGTCGCGACGGTCACCGCGCTCAGGCGCCCCGCCTGGGCAACGATCTCGGCTTCCTGTTCGTGGTGTTTCGCGTTGAGGACCTTGTGCGGAACGCCTCGTTTGCTGAGGACCCGAGAGAGATGCTCGGACTTCTCGACCGAGATCGTCCCGATCAGGACCGGCTGTCCCTTCTCATGGCGCTCCGCGATGTCCTGGGCCAGCGCTTCCCACTTCGCTTCTCCGGTCTTGTAGATGAGATCCTGAGCGTCCTTGCGGATCATCTCTTGGTTGGTCGGGATCGTCGCGACCTCGAGCTTGTAGATGTGCCCGAACTCGGCCGCCTCGGTCACCGCCGTACCGGTCATCCCGGCGAGCTTCTCGTACATGCGGAAGTAGTTCTGCAAGGTCACCGTGGCGAGCGTCTGGTTCTCTTCCTTGATACGGACGCCTTCCTTGGCCTCGATCGACTGGTGCAGGCCCTCGGAATAACGACGCCCCGGGAGGATGCGCCCGGTGTGCTCGTCCACGATCAGGACCTCGCCGCCCTGTAC
Organism: Actinomycetota bacterium; assembly: GCA_009377815.1. Classification (GTDB taxonomy): domain Bacteria; phylum Actinomycetota; class CADDZG01; order CADDZG01; family WHSQ01; genus WHTI01. The sequence goes on along the minus strand of WHTI01000004.1, from coordinate 52,526 downwards.
GACGTACTCGACGTCCTTCTTGTAGAGCTCGGCCGCCTTCAGCGCCGACTGCAGATGATGGACGAGGTCGGTGTTGACGTGGTCGTAGAGGTTCTCGACCCCGAGGATCTCTTCCACCTTGGAGACACCCTCTTCGGAGATCGCCACCGTGCGCTTCTTCTCGTCGACCTCGTAATGCGTGTCCCGGTTCAGACGAGGAACGATCTTGGCGAACTGCTGATACCACTTCGTCGATTCCTGAACCGCGCCCGAGATGATCAACGGCGTACGAGCCTCGTCGATCAGGATCGAGTCGACCTCGTCAACGATGCCGTAGAAGTGCCCGCGCTGAGTGAGGCGAGCCGCCTCGGTGACCATGTTGTCGCGCAGGTAGTCGAACCCGAACTCATTGTTGGTGCCGTAGGTGATGTCGGCCCGATAGGCGGGCCGCCGCTCCTCGGGCGACATCTGGGACTGGATCAGTCCGGTGGACAGACCGAGGAAACGGTAGATCTGACCCATCCACTCGGAGTCGCGCTTGGCGAGATAGTCGTTGGTCGTGACGAGATGGACGCCATCGGCCCACAGGGCGTTGAGGTACCCGGCCAGGGTCGAGGTAAGGGTCTTACCCTCTCCGGTCTTCATCTCGGCGATCCAACCCTTGTTGAGGGCCGCCCCGCCCATGACCTGGACGTCGAAATGGCGCTGGCCGAGGGCACGAGAGGCTGCCTCACGCACCACGGCGAAGGCCTCGGGAAGGAAATCGTCGGTGTGGCCGCCGTTTTCGAGGCGTTGTTTGAAATCGGCCGTGCGAGCCCTCATGTCGTCGTCGCCGAGGGCCTTGATCTCATCTTCCCAGCCGTTGACCTGGGGGACGATGGTCTGGAGTTCCTTGATCTTCTTACCCTCGCCCGCGGCGAGGACCTTCTTCATGATGCTCATAGAGGGGTCATCTTCGCACGTCCGACGTGCTTACTTGATGTCGAGGAGCTTCTCTCGCACGGCGTAGACGACCGCTTCCATGCGGGAGTGAAGATGCAGTTTCTCGAGGATGTTGCGCACGTGGTTCTTGACGGTGTTCTCGGAGATGAACAGCTCGGAGCCGATGTCCCGGTTGTTCATGCCCTTGGCGACGAGCTTAAGCACCTCGAGCTCGCGGTCGGTAAGCCGGGGGCCGGGGACCTGGGTCCTCTCGTCCTTGCGCTTGACCATCGCAGCGAACTCGGTGAGGAGCTTGGAGGCCATCGACGGCGAGATCAGAGACTGTCCGGCGTGGACCGAGCGGACGGCATCGGAGACCTCGTCGATGGAGATCTCCTTCAGAAGGTAGCCCGAGGCCCCCGCTTTGATGGCCTCATAGAGATCGGCTTCCTCGTCCGAGATCGTCAGCATCAGGATCTTGGTGGACGGAAGCGTGTCCTTGATCGCCCGGGTCGCTTCGATGCCGGTGCGCTTGGGCATGCGGACATCCATGAGGACTACGTCCGGGGTCGTCTGCTCGGCCTTTTCGATCGCCTCATGACCATCGTTGGCCTCGGCCACCACGTCGATGTCCTTCTCGCTCTCGAGGACCATCTGGAGGCCGCGACGGAAAAGGGCGTGGTCGTCCACGATCATGACCGTGATCGGTTCCTCCACTGGGGGTTTCCCTGGTCCTTTCCGCCGAGCGGCTCATGGGGTTGAAGCCGTCCGATTCGACCGATTTCCATCCGTATTGACTAGTCTGTCATGACGAATTGTAGCCCGGATGAGGCCCCGAAACCCTAAGCAATTAGTACTAAGCAACCATGCGGGGATAGCCCGAAGACCCCCCTCTCGGTTCCAGGGAATGGCCTGCTAGGCCCCGCTCACCAGCCCAGTTCTCTCAGACGCGGGTCATCGATGCCGAAATGATGGGCGATCTCGTGGATGACGGTCTTCCTGACCTGCTCGCGGATCGACTCCGGGTTCCCCGCCAGTCGGGTGATCGGGCCTTGGAAGATCGTGATCTTGTCCGGCATCACCCCCGAGTAGTGGACCCCTCGGCTGGTCAGGGGATGACCCTCGTAGAGACCGAAGAGGGTGTGCCCTCTTGGGAGCCGGGCCAGCTGGGCGCGGGTCGGCTCGGCCTGAACCACAACCTCTACGTTCCGCATCGCCGAGGCGAACTCCTCGGGCAGCTCGTCGAGCGCCTCGGCTACCAGATCATCGAACGGCGTCTCCATGCATAGAGGCTATCTACCTCGGGCGCAGGGGGCGACCACTTCGACCGATGGCGCGTAGTCCCTGAGGACCCTCACGCACTCGGTCGCCGTCGCTCCGGTCGTGATGAGGTCATCGACGAGCACGACCCTCTCCGTACAACCGGTCGCCGCGAAGGCACCGGCCACGTTGGCTCTTCGTTCACCGGCCCCCAGCGTCGTCTGATCGGGGGGGTCAGCTCGACGAGTCAACGCTCCGACGAGCGGGAGTCCGAGAGCCCGGGCGAGACCGGTCGCGAGTTCGGCCGCATGATCGAAGCCGCGCCGACGGATATCGCGGCGGCGGCCCGGGACCCACGCAACTACCGATCCGCTCAGCCCGGCGGCCCGGACCGTCGCGACCGTCGCTGCCACCAGCGGACCGGCGGTACTCCTCAGCCCTCGGAGTTTGAGATCCAGTACGAGCGATCGAGCCGCTCCTTCGTACTCCCACGCCGCCAGCACTTGAGCCGCCCCGGCGATCGTCGGGGTGGCCGCCGGGGACAGGGACCGGGCGCACGAGTCGCACAGGTGTTTACCGAGCCGGGAACACCTAGCGCAGGCGGGCGCACCAGTCACGGCTCGGAGGCGGTTTGCGAGAACCATCGAGGCAACCTAGCCTCGGGGTGAGACACGAGCGGTTCCCCGTGGTTACGCCGGGGTAGACCTAGTGGAGCCTCCATCTCGGAGCGCTCCCAAGAAACCATTCAGGAGGCGTACTCACCATGTCGTTCGACGATGTCACGAGCTGGTTCTCGGACAACCAAGCGGAGATCATCGGATCCACCCTGAGGATCGTGGCCATCATCGGCGCGGCGTTCCTACTGACCAGATTCCTTCGCCGCATCGTCGCCAAGGTGAAGGGGAAGGTCGAGGCCCACACCACGCCGATCCGGACACTCCAGCGGACCGACACCCTGACGCGCGTGTTGTCGTCCGCGGGGATCGTGGTGATCTGGATACTCACGACGTTCCTGATCCTCGAGGATCTCGGCTTCAACCTCGCTCCCCTGCTCGCCGGGGTCGGGATCATCGGTCTCGCGATCGGTTTCGGAGCGCAGAACCTCGTCCGCGATGTCGTAACCGGGTTCTTCATCCTGTTCGAGGACCAGTACGGGGTCGGCGACATCATCGAGATCAACGAGACCGCCTCGGGAACCGTCGAGGAACTGACGCTGCGCGTCACGGGGCTGCGCGCTCTGGACGGAACCCTGCACTACATCTCGAATGGCAACATCACCCACGTCGCCAACCGCTCGAAGGACTGGGCTCGCGCCATCGTCGACGTCGGCGTCGCCTATCGCGAGGAACCCGCCAAGGTAAGGCGAGTGCTCGATGACGTCGCTACGGAAGCGAAGGAGGACGAGGTCCTCGGCAAGATCCTGTACTCGGTCCCCAACGTGATGGGCGTCGAGACACTCGGCGAGTACGAGGTCGTGTGGCGGTTGTCGGCCGACACCAAGCCGGGACGTCAGTGGGAAGCGGCGCGCACGCTGCGCGAGAAGATCCAGGTGGCCTTCGAGCGCGAGGGCGTCGAGATCCCGTTCCCCCACCAGGTGATGATCTCGGCCGAAGCGGGTGACTCGAAGACCTCCCGCTCCTAGACGGGGACTAGGTTCCTTCTTCCCAGGCGGCCATGTAGGCCTTCTGCTCGTCGGTGAGTTCGTCGACGCGCACGCCCATGGTCTCGAGCTTGAGGCGGGCAACCTCCTTGTCGATCTCGGTCGGAACCTTGTAGACGCGCTTCTCGAGGCTCTCGATGTTGTTCTTGAGCCACTCGAGCGACAGCGCCTGGTCGGCGAAGCTCATGTCCATGACCGAGGCGGGGTGACCCTCCGCCGCGGCGAGGTTCACCAACCGTCCGTCGCTGAGGACGTAGATCGTGCGCTCGGCGCCGAGGCTGTAGGCGTTGACCTCGGGCCGCACCTCACGGACCTCGCCGGCCATCCCTTTAAGGGCCTTGAGGTCGATCTCGATGTCGAAGTGACCGGCATTGGCGAGGATCGCGCCGTCCTTCATGAGCTCGAAGTGCTCGCCCCGGATGACGTGCTTGTTGCCCGTGACGGTGACGAAGATGTCGCCCTGGCTGGCGGCGTCGCGCCCGGTCATGACCCGCAATCCGTCCATCGCGGCCTCCAAAGCACGCGTTGGGTCGACCTCGACGACAACGACGTCGGCTCCCATACCGCGCGCACGCGACGCAACGCCGCGGCCGCACATCCCGTAGCCGTAGACCACGAACGTCTTGCCGGCGATGAGCACGTTGGTGGCACGGATGATGCCGTCCAACGTCGACTGGCCGGTTCCGTAACGGTTGTCGAAGAGGTGCTTAGTGTCGGCATCGTTGACGCCGACGATCGGATAACCGAGCACGCCCTGATCCTCCATCGCGTGAAGGCGGATGATCCCGGTCGTTGTCTCCTCGGTCCCGCCGATCACCTCGGGGAGCTGATCCTTGCGCTTCTGGTGGAGCAAGGTAACGAGGTCGCAACCGTCATCCATCGTGACCTGCGGATGCCGGTCGAGCACCGCGCCGAGATGCCGGTAGTAGCCCTCTTGATCGATCCCACGGATCGCGAACGTCGGGATGCCGTACTCGTGAACGAGACCCGCCGCCGTGGTGTCCTGCGTCGAGAGGGGGTTGGACGCGCACAGGGCAACATCGGCGCCCCCGGCCGCAAGCGTGCGCATCAGGTTGGCGGTCTCCGTGGTCACGTGGAGGCACGCAGCCACCTTGAGCCCCTCGAGTGGCTTCTCCTTCTCGAAGCGCTCACGGATGCGCGCCAGAACCGGCATCTGCCGGTCCGCCCACTCGATCCTGCGCTTGCCATCTTCGGCCAGACCTGCATCCAGAACATCGTGCTCTACCGCCATGACGTAGCTCCTATCTTTCTTCCTTGTTGAGTTCTCGCTTCAGGTTCTCTATCGGCTCCACCGGCCCCGGATCCACATCTAGCGCCAGGCCGGCGTAGATCGCCGCGAACTGGGTCACGGCCACAAGAGAGAGGATACGGGCGAGCGGCGAGGTTCCGGTGCTTTGGATCGTGATCGAGTCCGAGATGCCCTTAGAGATCAGGCGGTCGAAGATCTCGAAGCGCTGTGCGATCCGAGGGTGCTCGTCGATGTCCCGCAGGTAGACGACCACCAGGTCGGCGGCATAGTCGGGGGACTCGAAGCCCACGATCTCGTTGTGGTTCGCCTCGGGGATCTCGTTCGAGAAGGCGTGCATCTTGGCGTACTCATTGAGATCGCACTTGAACCGGTAAGCGGCCGCCGCCCCTATGCCGATGCCTCCATAGATCAGGGGCAGCTTCCCCGCCAGGCGAGCGGCGAGCCCCTTGGCGGGGTTCTCGCTCTGCGGGTTCTGGCGGTGGCAGTCCTCGCAGATCGTCGCCACCGTTCTCACGGTCTCGGCAACGTCGGCCGACTCCTCGGGGATCAACTCCATCCGCGACAGGACCGACAGCACCGGCATCGCCAGATAGCCGAGCGACGCGCGGGGTTGATGACCCTCGGGGACCTTCACGTGAGCCGCACCGAAATCGACCGCCAGCTGCTCGAGTTGTCCCCCGGACGAGATCGTGACGATCCGTGCGCCGCGCTCGTGCGCCTTGGTCAGCACCTCGAGGGTCTCCTCCGTGTTGCCGGAGTAGGACGACGCGATCACGAGCGAGTTGCGCCCGATCCACGAGGGCAGCTCTCCGTAGCCTTTGAACACGCGGAACGGAACCGGGATCCTCGGCTCCGCCACCACGCGGGCGATGTCTCCGGCCGAGCCGGAACCGCCCATGCCCAGGATCGCTACCGAATCGACGCCTTCCTCCGAGGGCAGCGACTCGACCGCGTTGCCGAGCTCCCAGCCGGTTCGGAGTTGTTCGGCGAAGTCCTCCATCGCCCCCAGGACATCGAGGGTATCGAGTCTGTCGATCGCCTCAAGGTCATCCAACTGGGTCAAGGCTTGTCGGCCTCATCGATCAGCATCACCGGGATTCCATCGCGTACCGGGTACCGGTAGCGGCATTCCCCGCGGCACACGATGATGTCCTCGGCGTCCAGATATTCAACCGCGCCTCTGCAATTGGGGCAGGCGAGGATCTCGAGCAGTTCGGGGTGATCGAGTGCCATCTATCCCTCCCGGATCAGGCCGAGGACCTCGTCGCGCTTGGAGGTCATCAGGTCTTCGGTACGCGCCTCGAGGTTAAGCCTCAGGAGCGGTTCGGTGTTGCTGGCCCGGCAGTTGAACCACCAGTCCTCGTACTCGACGGTCAATCCGTCGGTGCGGTCCTGCTTGCCGTCATCGTAGTGGGCGGCAAGTTTCTCGATCGCCCCCTGCTGATCGGTCACCTCGGAGTTGATCTCGCCGGAGGCGAAGTAACGATCGAAGGGCCGGACCAACTCGGACAGGGGTCCGTCGAAGGTCGACAGAGCTTCGAGCACAACGAGAGCGGCGATCATCCCGGAGTCGGCCCGGTAGTTATCCCGGAAGTAGTAGTGGGCCGAGTGCTCGCCACCGAAGATCGCACCCGTCTCCGCCATGACCTGTTTGATGAACGAGTGTCCGACCCTCGTGCGGATAGGACGTCCTCCGGACTCCTCGATCACCTCGGCCACCGACCACGAGCAGATCAGGTTGTACAGGACCGCCTCGCCGGGATGCTTGGCGAGTAGACGAGACGCGACGAGCGCCGTGGTGGTGGAGCCGCTCACCGCCTGCGCGCGTTCGTCGATGAGGAAGACCCTGTCGGCGTCTCCGTCGAACGCCATCCCCAGATCGCAGCCCTCCTCGACCACCTTGGCCTGGAGCGCGACGACGTTCTCGGGCTCGATCGGGTTGGCGAGGTGGTTGGGGAACGTGCCGTCCAGCTCGAAGAACAGTGGAACGACCTCAAAGGGCAAGGGTTCGAAGACTGTCGGGATCGTCTTGCCCGCCATCCCATTGCCGGCATCCACCGCGACCTTCAGCGGCTTCAACGCCGAGGTGTCAACGAAGGACCGGCAGTGAGCCGCGTACTCCGAGAGGAGGTCCCGCTCGGTGACGTCTGCCGGTCCCTCGGGGACTTCGAGAGCGTTGGCCCGATCCCTGATGTCGACCAGACCCGAATCGCTGCTGATCGGAACCGCTCCGGCGAGGGAGAGCTTGAGGCCGTTGTAGCGAGCGGGGTTGTGCGAGGCGGTGAACATGGCCGCGGGGAGATCCAGCTTGCCGGCGGCGAAGTAGCAGGTATCGGTGGAAACTTCGCCGATGTCGAGGACCGACTTCCCGGCAGAGGTGACGCCCTGAGCGAAGGCTTTCGACAGCGACGGTGAGGAGGCCCTCATGTCCCGGCCGACGACGATCTGATCCGAGGGGACGAACCCTGCGAAGGCCGCACCGATGCGCCTTGCGGCGCCCTCATCGAGCTCGTCCGGATAGACGCCTCGGATGTCGTAGGCCTTGAAGATCGGGCTCAGGTCGCTGGTCACGGGCCGCATCCTAAAGGGCGTTGACCGGGACCCGTTGGCTCTGCCAGCATCGCAGGATGATGATGGGCGATCTCGGGGCGGAGGGGCCGGAGTGGAGGGAGCGCGCCGCGTGCCTCAGGCACCCGGCGGTGCTGTTCTTCGGGATGGACGACGCCGAGGCCCCCGGCGACCGGCGGGAACGCGAGGAGCGGGCCAAGCTCGTGTGCCGGGAGTGCATCGTCAGACTCGAGTGCCTGTCCCATGCCCTCGAGGCGCGTGAGCCCTACGGCATCTGGGGAGGCCTCAACGAGGTCGAGCGCAAGGCCAGGCTCCGGGCGATGGCGAAAGCCGCTAGGACCTGATCTCAAAGGACTTCAGCCGGCCCTCCGGTGTGAATCTGACATTCGCAGTTCGGTCCTTAGTCACGCAGTACTGGAACTTCGCTCCGGTACGGGACTTCGGCTGACCCAGCGTCCATAGAACCGCGTCGGGTGTCATGCCCCGGTTGAGGGATCGGATCCGCGCCGGGGTCAGGTCGGCGATGTCGTCGCGGCAGGCATCGGGCGGAACACCGATCGAGCGCTCCCACATCTGCAGGTAGGCCTCCGGCCCTCGAGCCAGGTCCTCGATGATCTCGTCGCCGGCTTGACGCCGAAGATCCTCGATCCAGTCCGGATACAGGCCGTAATGCGCGACCCCATCGGTATTGATGTCGTAGAGGCGGGTGCCGCTGTGCTGTTGATCGATCGTGGTCCCGCCGAAGCCCGTGAATGGATAGGTGACAGGGTTGGGAACGTCGGCGCCTCGAGGGCCACCCTGTGCCCCGAAACCGTTGGTGTCCGCGCCGTAGCCGAACCCGAAGTAGTAGCGGTCGTCGGCCCACGCCTTGTGCTCCCTCCACATCTCAACGAAACCTTCGGAGCCGCCCGCATAGGGAGTGACGACGCCGCCGTTCTCGTAGACGCGCGGGTAGATAGTTTCGTCGGCCCACCCGTGACTAGAGACGATGCCCGAGTGACCGAGGTCCTCGATGAGATCGAGGGCGGCGGTTCGGGCCCGCGCGCTCATATGGTCGGGGTCGAAGATCATGCCGCGCTCGACCATCCCGCGGATCATCTGCTCCCCAAGGTCGCTGAGGCCGAGCACGTTGCAGTGAGGACCGGTCGGATACAGGGGCGCGATGCCACTGGCTCCGGCCACCGACAGGATCCCTCCCGCCAGCGAGTCTCGTCCCGTGATCTCGGCCGGCACGCCACCATCGTCGGTCAGGTTCATCTGCGTGTGATCGTGAGCGTGGCCGTCTTCCTCGGTACAGGTGTCCATCCGCCAGAACCTGCCGGTCTCGAGAAAGTTCCCCTGATTCACGATGATGCCGGTGGTCCCGTTGTCGCCGGTCACACCCGAGAACGCGTTGTCGAATTTGTTGGTCAGTTCCATCTGGCGGACCCCGAGGTCATAGACCTCGTCGAGGCCGGCCTCGATCTGGTCGGGGTCGCAGCGCGGCATGTCGAGCGTGATCCCGCAGTCGAGCGGCACCGACACCTCGATCCCCAGCACGACCGCGAGCTTCCCCTCGTTGATGACCCGACGTGCCTCGAAGGGATCGGTCACGATACGGAACCAACCTTCGCCCGGACCACCGCTCTGAGCATCGATGTACCTCTCGAGCTCGCGGATGCGCTTCGCCTGTAGGCGGACCCCGTCCATCTCGTTGCAACTGTTCTTCTTCAAGGGGTAGATCTTGCAGAGCTGGTTGTTGTCGACCAGGAGGTTGGTGAACATGCGCAGCCCTCCACGCCAGGCGCGCTCCATCCACTTGTAATAGACCTGCTCGTGGGTGAGGGAATCGTGCCGGGGCCACCCTTCGAACGTCGGCCACCCATCGGTGTTGTGACCGGTGACCGGATCCCCGCCGCTCAGCACGGCCTCTAGCACCGCGCCGTGACCGCCGGGCTCATGGTCGGGGCAATCGACCAGCGCGTAGGCGACACCGTACGGGTGCCAGGGGCGCCCGCAGCGTACGCGTCCTCCCAGGAACTCGAACGCCATCATGTGCAGATGAGCGTCGAAGAACCCACGGACCTCCTGGAACGGGTTGTCACCGCCGGTAACCGGTCCGTCGATGTTGATCTCGATCTCGGGATAGGTCGCGCAACCGTCGACGCGGCGAAGGGCGAACCTGGTTCCGTCGTCTGCTCCGGCCAACGTCAGAGCACCCCCATCATCGGTGGCCAGCGACTGGTCCGAGCTCGGAAGGACGAAGGAGAACCCTTTCTTCTTGGTCCCCTTCACCTGCCAGTCGGCGAGTTCGCTCGGGGCATCGGCGGCAACCACCGACGGACCGCTGGTCGGGCCCGCGAGCAGATCGTCGTTGGCGGCGAGGAAGTCCTCGATCGATCCGAACAGCAGGTAGCGGCCGAGGTCGGTGGCCTGGAAGTGGAAGGGTTCGGCGTCCTCGAGCTTCCCGGTCGCCGCGAATCCGGTCTCGCTGCGGACCACGAAACCGTGCTCGGTCGATCGGAGGGCATAGCACCCGCCCGCCATCGCATAGCGGTCTTCGGGGATCAGGCTGCGGCCGCTCCCGGCTCCGGCGGCGCGGGTCTTCGGGGGCTCGGCTGCGCCACTGGGTGCCGGCACCAGCGCGATCAGAACCGCCGCAGCGGCAAGCACTGAAGCGAGACGTCGAGATCCGTGCATGTGGTGGTCCCCCGTTTGGTCGGTTCCGAGCGATGTCTCGTCCTCCGGTGGATTTCGCCGGGGAGGGGCCGAGTCCTCCCCGGACGGGAACCAACCGGCGTCCGGCGGTGTACCTGAGGAAGTCGCCCAGAGAGGAGAACGCCGTGCTCCGTCGTGCCGGATCGATCGTGGTGGTGGGATTCCTGTTGGTGCTACTGATCCCGAACGCGGGACTCGCCGGTGGATGTCACGGGTCCTCGGAGGCAACCTCCGGCAAGGGGGCGGGAAAGGTGCTCGTCGATATCTCGAGGTGCGGATACTCCCCGGCGATCCTGTACGTCGAGCCGGGGACCGAGGTCAGCTGGACCAACCTGGATCCGATGCCGCACACCGTCACCGGTATGGGGATGTCCCTCGGCGGGCTCACGGAGTTCGACGCAGGTGAGGAGACCAAGGCCTACCGATTCGAGGATGAGGGCGTGTATCCCTACTACTGCTTCCTCCACCCGGGCATGGCGGGGGCGGTGGTTGTCGGCGATGTCAGTGCCGAGAAGGCCGCCGCCGCGGAACAGTCGATCCCGGTCGCCGCGCCGGTCGCGGATGATCAGCCACCCACCACTCCCACCAAGAGCGGATCCTTCAACGTGGTCCCGATCTCGATCGCGCTGGTCGCGCTCGCCGCCGCGGGAGCCTTTGTTTTCGGGCGCCGGCGCAAGGAGCGGGAGCCGCAGCCGGCCTAACCGGTGTCAGGGAACGAGCGTCACGTCTAGGGTCACCACGTTGATCGCGGAGCCATCCTCGGCGGATTCCTCGAATACCTCGATCGTGCCGGCCTGCTTCGAGTCGATCTCAAAGCTCACCGACTTCCGGTAGTCACCGCGGCAGCCCGATCCGCAGGTCGCGGTCGTGAACGTTCTCGCGATCTCGTTCCCCGCGGCATCGAGGATGCGGATGCTCACGGTCGCCTCGAAGACGTCGGCAGTACCGGAGATCGTGATCGGCGAGGACACAGTGGCCCCGGGCTCCGGTGACTCGACCACGATCGCACCGTCCTCCGATGACGGGAACGTCCCCTCGGGGGGTCGATCTACGTGCTTGCTCGGCGAAGGAGACATGGTCGGAGCATTCGTTGTCTGGTCGTCGGACGGTGCTCCTTCGTCCGAACCGCATCCGCCGATGAGGACCGCCCCGGCGAGCAGAACGATGACCGTGGTTCTTAGGCGCATGGCGCGTTCCTTCCCCGTCGAGAGTCGGTCTAGTTCTTGGACGACGGCCACGTGATCATGGTTGCACGGCCGATCGCCGTTTATCGTCACGGGATGCCCGACCGCCGCCCCACCCCAGTCCAGGTCGCGGGGAAGCTCACGCAGCGGGCACGTACCCGGGGACCGGGAGAGATGATCGGGCTCGGTCTCGAACGTCTCCGCAAGGCATGGTCGTCCGAGGAACGACTGCTGTTCCTGGTCCATCCGGCAGGAGGGGACGATCCTATCGATCCCCCCGATCTTGTATTCCGGGCGGCGACGCCCGAGGACGGAAGCATCTACGCCCGCGACATCGGGACCGATTCGGCGGCCACCTTCCGCGCCCGCCTCTCCGACGCGACCCGCTGCTGGCTCGTGTTGCACGAAGGGAAGATCGCGCACGCGACCTGGACCACCACCGCGACGGCGTGGACCCGGGAGGTCGGTCGCTACTTCAAGCCGCCGCCGGGAGACGGCTACATCTACGAGTCGTTCACCTCGCCCGCGGTCCGAGGCCGGGGTATCTATCCATTGGCCCTGAAACACATCCTGGCCCGACTGGGCGCCGAGGGGATCGCCCGTATGTGGGTCGGGGTCGAGGCCGACAACGAGCCCTCGATCCGGGCCATCACCAAGGCCGGCTTCGAGGTCGCCTTCGAGATCTCCTACCGCCGACGCTTCGGCCGCCTCACCCTCGGCATCCCCGAGGGCCCCCTGGCCGAGGCCGGCACCACCTGCTTCCCCCGAACCGCGCCCTAGCATCGGACAGCGAAGCGAGCCATACTGAGACAGGGACGGGGATACAGACGCGAACCCCTCAGGACTGGGTTTGCGGGCGCTCGCTACGCCGAGAGCCGACGGCAGTCTCTGGAGGCTGGGTTTCGGCTCGGTCCTCGGGGACGCACCGGCACGACCCCCTCAACTGGCACCTGTTGCCGGGACGGCGGGTCTCAGACAGCGAGCGCCCGCGCACTCTGTTCTGCGATCCCGCCTAGGCGGATCGCTTCTGGATCCGCGGTGGCTTGCCTCTTCGAGGAGTCTCCGACCGGCGCGCTGCGTGGCGGCTTGTGCCTGGTTTTTTGGCTTACCTCGGGTCTTTCTTGGCGGCGAGGGAGAGGACTTCTTCGAGCGAGACCGATTCGCCGTCGCGCTGCCACCAGCGAGCCTCGCAGTGCCTGCACGAGAAAAACTGGAGCGGGTCGTCGGAGGCGAGGTGGATCTCGATGGATATGCAATCAGTGGCGTCGCACTTGGGACACCGCACCCTGCCTCCCGTCCGGTTCCTGGATCAACCCCTTGGTTGCTACATGATGCCCCGGGAGCGGCGGTGTTGCACGTCGACTCACACGGAGTCGGATGCCTGCTCGGCGACCTCGACGGCGTCGTCGCTCAGATCCCGGCCGATGTAACGGCTCTTCAACCGGTTCCCCTCGCGGTAGTAGGCGTACCAGTAGGGGCCGTGGGGACACGATCTGCATCCCTCCTTGCCGCACTTCACGGTCTCGAGCCGGTAGGTGACCTTCTCCGGGCCGTCACTCTCGAAGGAAACCTCGTCGGCTCCGTCTCCGTGGGCGACGAGCAGACCCCTTACGAAGATCAAGGCGCGCCTCAGTTCGTGACGGTCGAGCGAACGCAGCCTGGAGTACAGCTCCTTCTCGATGGCCATGGTCTTAGGCGCTGGTCCCGAAGAAGATCTGCTCGCCGCCGTCGCTGAGCTCATCGCGGAGGCTGGGCCCCAGGGCGGAGAACTCGTCGGTGAACAGCGCCGGCTGGAATCGCTTGTCGTCCAACGTCCAGCCGTACGGGAGCGTGAGCCGGTCGGCATGGTCGACACAGAGTAGGTAGAGGTGCGGGGAGATCATCCCCTCGGGTGGATCTTCCAGGATCACCACGCGGGCCGCGTAGTCGTACCCGAGGATCACTCCCCCGGGGGCACTACAAGCTGGCTTCGAGCACTGACTCATGCCACGGACGGTACGCGAAAACCGCCCCCCCGAGCCGGATTACGGGGTCTTGGGCCGTCGCCGCCGGAGGATCGTGATCCCGAGCACCAGACCGAGGGCGAGGAAGAAGGCGGCCGACGATGCCGCCTGGGACATCCCGAGGTCACGATCGAAGTTCCCGATCATGGACGCGACCGGTGCGCCGAGAGCGATCAAGCCCAACAGGGGACCGAGGGCGTACCAGAGGATGACGATCTCGGAGCCGTAGAAGAGCAGTTCGATCGGAAGCCGGCCCCGCTGAGCAACCCCCGCGGCGCAGATGACGAGCATGGGAGACGCGAGCGCAACCAATCCGATCGAGGGACCCGCCTCGGCCCCCGTCAGCACGCCGTCCAGGGCCGCGACCCCGATGACGACCCAGCCGAGGCCGGCCAACACCACCGACGGCACCAGGGTGTGCATGAGGATGACATCGCCGAACGCCCATGGGAGCCGGCCCGCGGCGTCGGGATCGTCGGCCTCTTGGCGGACCGTCTCGACGAGCCGGGCGGCGGCGAAGTAGCCCAGCACGATCGCGAGCGCCAGGCCCCCGGGATGATTCCCCGAGGCCCCACCCACGAGGGCTCCGGCACCGACGAGGGCGGCGGCCCAGACGAACCGGCTCGGCGCTCGCAAGAGAGCGAGGGCGTCCCTCCAGGGAACGACCAGGAGGGCCCGACGCGGGTGCCGGATCTTCCGCTTCCGAGGCAGGAAGAGCGCTCGGCGTGCCTCGCGTCCCAGCATCGCGAGTCCGCGGAAATCCTGAACGTAAAGCGCGGCCGAGAGTCCCGACCGAAGTCCGGCTCGCCGCGCGAGTTCCTCCATCGGCGCGGCGTCCGCCGACCTCAATGCGGTGAACAGCGCGGCGGTGGCGGAGACCGCCAAGAGGCCGAGGGTTACCGGCCACATCGGAGCGGAACCGCCCGCGGCGGCAACGATGGGAGCGGCGGCCCATCCCCACGGACCGGACCACAGCGCGGCCGATGCAAGATCGCCGGATGGGTCGCGCACCCCGAGGGCAACGGCGACCGCGAGCACGAACAGGATCCATCCCCAGCGGACCACCCATCGGGCGCGGCGGATCGATGACTCGACATGCCACGAGAGCCCGACCGCGAGCAGCCCGAACAGGACCGGCCCGGCCAGCGTGGCCCCGAGCAGAGGTCCGGCATCCGCGAGCATTTTGGCTTCTAGGAAGACGAACACCACGATCCCCAGGCCGGCACTTGCTGCCGCACCGAAGATCGCCGCGCCGATCAGTTTCGGCTTGACGAGTTCGCCACGCGACAGCGGCGAGCCGAGCAAGAACGGAACGTCCGGTCGAGAGAACGACACCGGACCTTGCCACGTCGCGAACCGCAGCACTCCGATGAAGACGAGACCGAAGAACGCGGCGAGGATGAACGGCAAACGTGCATTGACCGACGCGATGTTCTCGGGTGAGAACGGATGGTTCCTCAGCGATCCATAGCCGAGGACGCCGATGACCACGGTGCTTATCGCGAGAATGTAGATCGTGTAGAGCCGGTCGAACGCCGAGCGTCCTCGGTGATTCGCTCGACGGCTCGCCTTGAGAAAGGCGATCGCATCCGCCGGGTGCAGCTCGACCGAGCTCACGCGCTCCACCTCATACGAGACCCAGCGACGCGGCCTTCTCGCCTTCGACCACCTGGTCGAAGGCACCGTGGTCGACCATCTCTCCGTTGTCGAGGATCACGGCCTTCGCCGCGATCCCGCGAGCGAACTCGATCTGATGAGTTGTGAGGATGACCGCGACCTCGTCGGAGATGAGACGGCTGATCTCGTCCCGGAGCAATCTCTGCGACGGCGGATCCAAACCGACGACCGGTTCGTCCAGCATCAGCACCTCGAGCGGCCTCACCAACGTGCACGCGATCGAGGTCTTCTGTCGCATCCCTCGCGAGAGCTGCGACGGCAGGTAGTCGCGTCGGTCGGTCAGGCCCAGTTCTTCGAGGACGATATCGATGCGCTCGTCGAGTCCATCGCCGACGCCGTGCGCGAGGCCGGTGAGGATCAGATGCTCCTCAACGGTGAGGTCGTCGTAGAGGACGGGGTTGTCGGGGGCGAATGCGATCGCGGACCGCGTGATCGGGTTGCCGCGCGCCACGTGGATGTCGATACCCTTGATCTTGACGGAGCCTTCGGATGGCTCCATGAGGCCGGCCATGATCCTCATGGCGGTCGTCTTCCCGGAGCCGTTGTGGCCGATGAGAGCGACGCACTCACCGCTCCGGAGATCGAGATCTAGCCCACCCAGCGCGACCGCGTCGCCGTACTTCTTCACGAGCCCGCGCGCGGTCAGTACGAGTCTTTGCTTGGCATTTCCGGAGGTCTTGGGCATCGTGAGATCGGACGAAGCCTAGTCCCTGCGCGGCATCGTACGATTGCCCCATGCCCATAGCCACCTTCGACGACATCTCGATCCACCACCGTGTCTACGGTCGTGAAGACGCTCCTCCCCTACTCGGGATCATGGGGTTCGGGCTCGATCAAAGGTTCTGGGCCGCGCAGATCCCGGCGGTCACCGAGACCCACCGCTTCATCACGTTCGACAACCGTGGCGTGGGCCGCTCGACCGGTGAGCCGGCCTTCACGATCGAGGACATGGCCGAAGACGCGATCCGTCTGCTCGATCACCTCGAGATCGAACGCACCGTCCTCATGGGCGTCTCGATGGGAGGCGCTATCTCGCAACGCCTCATCCTCGATCATCCCGAGCGCTTCTCTGCCTTGATCCTGGGGATCACGTGGGCGCGACCGATCGAGTTCATGGCACGCCAGTCGGCGTTGTCGCGATTGATCATCGCCGGAGGCGGAGCCGACGCGATGCTCGAGGGTGCTCTCGTCCGCATGTTCTCCCCTCAATTCTTCGAGGTCGGCGCCGATGTGATCGACCGGATGCTTCAGGCCTTCGACCTGAACGGCGGCGAAGACATCGCACCGCCCGAGGTTCTCCTCGCGCAACTGGATGCGGTCGACAAGCACAACACCCTGGCCGAACTGGGCTCGATCTCGGTCCCGACCCTCGTGGTCGGCGGCAAGATGGACATGATGGTCCCCTACTTCGCCCAGGAAGAGATCGCCGCCGCCATCCCGGGGGCCAAGCTCGCCACCTTCGAGACCGGCCACGGCCTGATGGTCGAGGAGATGCAGCCCTTCAACGACCGCCTCCACGCCTTCCTCAAGGGGCTTGTGTAACCGCCCGTACCCAAGAGGGCTTTTGTAATTCTGGGCCGCTCAAACCCCGACAAACCAACCCCAAACCAGGCAGCGACGAGAGCCAGGCCCGTGACCGGAGCGGCACCGGGGAACAGAGCCAAGAATCCAGGTCGGGGACTCGATGCCAGGCTAGGCACCTGAGCGCTCAGAAGCGATTCGCCTAGGCGGAATCGCAAAACAAAATGTGCCCCGCAGTGACTTTCGGCCGGAGCCTACTTATCCCTGCGGGACACATCTGCAAGATAGAAGACGGTGCCCCTCGGTTCAAGTCCTTTCGGGGACTTTCTTTCGCGTTCTCCTGCGAATCTTCGCGGGTTACTCGGCCGAGTTCTCGGCGGAGGGCTCCGGGGTGGAAGACGACGAACCCATGGGCCTCAGATCCCCGTGCACCACGGAGATGATCGGGACCCCGACATCGATCAGGTCGTACAGCTCGATGACGTCCTCGTTGAACATCCTGACGCAGCCGTGTGAAGCGTTGTAGCCGATCGAGTACTCCGACGGCGTCCCGTGGAACCTGATGTTGGGGGCGCTCCAGTTGATCGCCCGCAGTCCCAGCGGATTGTTCGGACCCGGCGGGATCGACTCCGGCATGCTCAGGCCCCAGCCAGAGTCCGGGTGAGGGTTCACCCAGGTTGGCATGTAGCGCAGGAGCTCGACCACGAACTCACCGGTCGGGGTCATGAAGTCCGCGGTCCCTGTGGCGACCGGCCACTCGTGGGTGATCTTCCCCTTCTCGTAGAGGTAGAGCATGTTGTCGCCGATGTGGACCAGGAGGACCTGCTTGTAGGCGTCGTCGGTGACCTCGGGCTTGATCGCCGCCACCGAAAGTTCTGCCTCAGACGAACCGGCCGACAGCGCCTCCTCCAACGCCCGAGCTGTCTTCTGGATCTGGATCTCACGCCCCTGGCGAGCCTTGGTGAATTCGACCCAGTCCGACGAGTAGTCGATGGAAGCATCGCGGGCTTCGATCTCGAAGTCGGACGCTATCCCTGCCACGAATCCTCGCAGGCCCCTCATCGGATAGCGGATAGCTACCGGACGGGAGAAATCGAGTTCGTCGCCGAAGACCCTCATCCTTGCCTTCTTCATGAACGAGGTCTCTTCGCTGGCGGCAAGGGCGGCCCGGACGGCATCTTTGACATTCAGACGGGCCCCCAGGTCTGCTCGGGTCCCCTCCCAGACCTTGTCCTTCCAGGTGACGGTGACGGTCTCGCCCATCTGGACGGTCATCACCTCACGGACGGCAGCGATCGCTTCCTCCTTGGTCATGCCCGATACGTCGACGCCGGCGATCTCGGCCCCCGGAAGGATGCGGCCCTCGTGAGCCTTGGAATAGTCGTAGGTGGCGTAGGAGATAGACCCCAGGCCCAGCACTGCGAGCCCTGCGATGACCGCGAGGACGATGGCCAGTTTCTTGCCTGGTCGGGGGAAACGCTTCCTGGTGGCGGCTCCCATAGGAGTGGTGTCGCCCATGCTGCTCCTCGCTGATCAGATAGAACCCGAACGGACATGGTACCCAGTGGGACTTGTTACACAAGACCTACCTCTGATAGACGCCGGTGACCCCCTGAAGGTTGCGCCCGCCTTGCCGATTGGCTCCCAGTGGTGAACCATCGGGGGATGGAAATCTATGAGTCACTCACCGACCTCATGGGGCACACCCCGCTCCTGCGGATCCAGAAGATGGCCCCGGACCTCACCTGTACGGTGGCCGCCAAGCTGGAGATGCTCAATCCCGGCGGAAGCGTGAAGGACCGGATCGGGATCCGGATGATCGAGGCTGCCGAGGCTGCCGGGGAGCTGAAACCCGGCGGCACGATCGTCGAGCCGACCTCCGGCAACACCGGCGTGGGACTGGCGATCGCCGCGGCACTCAAGGGCTATCACTGCATCTTCACGATGCCGGACAAGATGTCCCAGGAAAAGATCTCGTTGCTCCGTGCCTATGGTGCCGACGTCGTGATCTGCCCGACCGCGGTGCCACCGGAGCACCCCGACTCCTACTACCGGGTCGCCGACCGTCTCGCCGCGGAGACGCCCGGAGCGTTCCAGCCTAACCAGTATTTCAACCAGGAGAACCCGAGGACCCACTATGAGACGACCGGGCCGGAGATCTGGGAGCAGACCGACGGCAAGATCACGCACTTCGTCACCGGTGTCGGCACCGGAGGAACGATCACCGGAGTCGCTCGCTACCTCAAGGAGCAGAACCCCGACGTCGTCGTGGTCGGCGCCGATCCCGAGGGTTCCCTCTACACCGGCAAGGAAGCGAAGCCCTATCTGACCGAGGGCATCGGCGAGGACTTCTACCCGGAGACGTTCGATCCGACCGTCGTCGACCGGTGGTTCACGGTCTCGGACAAGGATGCGTTCCTGACCGCCCGGAAGATGACGCGCACCGAAGGGGTCCTCGTCGGCGGATCGTGCGGGACCGCGATGTGGGCGGCCCTCGAGCTGGCGAAGGAGCTGGGACCCGATGACATCGTCGTCGTGATCCTTCCGGACTCGGGCAAGAGCTATCTGTCCAAGCTCTACAACGAAGCGTGGATGGCAGAGTACGGGTTCATCGACCGACCGACCTCGAAAGCCAGGATCGCTCAGGTCCTCGGCGAGAAGCGCCGGGTGGAAGCCGGGATCCCCGACATCGTCGCGGTACCCAAGACCGAGAAGGTCGGCCGCGCGATCGACATGCTGCAGGAGTTCAGCATCTCCCAGCTGCTCGTGGGCGAAAGCTCCACCGTCGACGACCTCTCCCAGATCGTCGGACAGGTCAACGAGCGCGATCTCCTCGACCAGGTGTTCAAGGACCCATCCGCGATCGACGCCGACGTTGCGACCGTCATGGGCGAACCGCTCCCGACGGTTCAATCGGTGGCCGGCATCGACGAACTGTTCTCGGCGCTGTCCAAGGGGGCCGAGGCCCTTGTCGTCGCCGACGGTAACCGTCCTACCGGCGTCCTCACCCGAGCCGACCTCCTCGAGTTCTTGGCGCACCAGCAGCGGAACTAGCTCGGGGATTTGCGGGCTTCTCATCCACGTGAGTGGTCTCAGGGACCACTGGTGTGGATGAGAAAGGACGAAGCAAGCTCCGGCGTAAGTTCCAAGCAGGCTTACAGGTACACCTGCTTCCAGGCGGTCCACCAGTCGTCGGCTTTCGAGACGACCGTGCGACCGTCGAGGAATTCGATGCCGGCACGATTGCGGTACGGCTCGGCATGATCGGGATCGTGAAGCTCAACGGTGATCTCGGACGGCGAACCCGGGAGATAGGGAGCGACCGCACCGAGGTCACCGAGAGCATCCTGGGCCCCCTTCTCGATCGCCACTCTGGCCGCCGCGGGGGCCAGGTGACGAGCCGAGAAGCGTCCGAAACCCTTCTTGACCTCGACGGTGGTCAGGCCATCGCCCAGTAAAGCCTGGGCTTCACGGCAGGTCGCCGTGTCGCCGGTCACGAGCAGGACCGGCACTCCCCAAGCTCCACACAGGGCGGCGTTGATACCGGTCTCACCGACCTCGGTCCCGTTGAAACGGAGCGATCGCCATTGCGTCCCTGAGACGGTGTGGCAGAGGACGCCGTCTCCGGTACCGGCCATCGCGTGCATCGCCACGAAGAGAGCGGCATCGCAGCCGTCCTCCAGGAAACCGGTGTACTCGGTCCACTCGGTCTGAACGACGAACTCGCAGCGAGGGTCGAGTTTCTCGGGGATCAGGGAGTTGAACGTCCAATCCTTGCCGGCACCGTGGCAATCCATGACGACGATCTCGCTGGCTCCGGCGCTCGCTGCACCTCTCACCGCGGCGTTGATCTCCTCGGTGTACAGCTTGCGGCCCTCTTCGTAGAGGGACTGGCCCCCGGTCACCTGGGCCCACTTCGAGATCCCGGCGACACCCTCCATGTCGCTGATGATGAAGACCCGCATCACTTGCCCCCCATGGCGCGCTCGAGGTCGGCGATCAGATCGTCCGGGTGCTCGATTCCAACCGACAGCCGGACCAGCGCGGGAGAGACCTCGATGCCGGACCCGGCGAGGCTCGCATGCGTCATGCGTCCGGGATGCTCGATCAGGGACTCAACGCCGCCAAGCGATTCCGCAAGAAAGAACACCTCGGTTCCCTCGCAGATCGCGAGTGCGCGCTCCTCCGACGAAGCTTCGAACGACACCATGCCGCCGAAGAGGGGTTCACCCTGCGCCGACATCTGCTTACGAGCGAGGTCGTGACCCGCGAAGCCCTCGAGCCCGGGATAGTTCACCGCAACGACATCGTCGCGCTCGGCAAGCCAAGCTGCGATGCGAGCAGCACCGGCGGTGTGCGCCCGCATGCGGATACCGAGGGTCTTGAGCCCCCGTAGCAACAACCACGAGTCGAAGGGGCCGGGGATCGCTCCGATCGAGTTCTGCAGGAACCTCAAACGCTCGGCCAGAGAGTCGTCGTTGGTCGCGAGGCTTCCGGCGACGAGATCGGAATGACCGCCGAGGTACTTGGTCCCCGAGTAGGTGACCACATCGGCTCCAAAGTCGAGAGGCCTCTGTAGGTACATCGTGGCGAAGGTGTTGTCCACCGCGAGTTGTCCACCCGCTGCGTGCGCGATCTCCGCCAGGCCTTCGAGGTCGAGGATCTTCAGCATCGGGTTGCCCGGCGTCTCCACCAGCATGAGATCGACGCCATCGCCGGCAGCGTTCCTGACCGCGTCGAGATCGGTCATGTCGACCGTCGCGAACGAGATGCCGAAGTCGGTGAGGACCTTGGAGAACAGACGATAGGTGCCGCCGTAGACATCGGTAGCGAGGAGCACTCTCGCTCCCGACCTCAGCGTCATCGCCAGGGTCGAGATCGCCGCCATGCCCGAGCCGAAGGCACGCGCGTGCCCGGCCCCCTCGATTGCGGCAAGGCAAGTCTCGAGCGCATGACGGGTTGGGTTGTCCGTCCGCGAGTATTCGTAGCCCTTGTGGACCCCGACCCCGTCTTGGGCGTAGGTCGAGGTCTGGAAGATGGGAACCACGGCCGAGCCCGTGGTGGGCTCGGGGTCCTGGCCGGCATGGATCGCGGCCGTCTCGAAACGCATACGATGGGTCATCGAACTCCTCATGGTTCCGGTCGGATGCCTGGGTGGTTCGATCAACTATTGCAGAGCTACAAGGAGGGTGCATGCGGAGCAACGCCCCGACGAGTGACGGCTACGTCGTCGTCGTCGGTCAGTGGCGAGAGGGCCAGGGTCATGCACCCACCCCTTATGCCGTGGCCATCAGGGGGGCAGGCGGCACTCCGGTGATCTTCTCGGTGTTCGATCTTCCCGACCACCAGATCCCCGAGGACGTCGAGTTCCACGAACTCCTCGAGCCCGACGACGCCTCCGTCCTCGACGGAGCCAGCGGCCTGCTCCTTCCCGGAGGTGGCGACATCGATCCCAGCCACTACGGCCAGGCACGTCACGGACAGACCGATCACATCAACGAGCGGCGCGACGCGTTCGAGAGGGCGTTATTGAGCCGAGCACTCGAGGCCGACATGCCGGTTCTGGCCATCTGCCACGGGATGCAGCTCCTCAACGTCGAACTGGGCGGGACGCTCGATCAACACCTGATGGATATCCCTACCAGGATCGATCACGACCGCGGCTACCCGACCCCCGCCCCCGTCCACGGCATGCGGGTCAAGGAGCGCAGCCTCCTCGCCGCTGCGCTGGGGATCCCGAAGCTCGAGGTCAACTCCCATCACCATCAGGGACTGGGCCGCGTCGCGGAACCGCTCGAAGAGGTCGCATGGGCCGACGACGGTGTTCTCGAAGGAGTCGTGTCGACGGCGCACTCTTGGGTCGTGGGCGTCCAGTGGCATCCGGAAGTCATGACGGCCGACGACAATCAACTGAATCTCTTCCGCGCGTTCGTCGAAGCGACACGCGCCTTTCAGGAACGAGAGGCTAGGGAAGCATCTTGATGGGTTGACCCATCAAGGCTGAGATGTCGGCCGCTCCCTCGCTGTAAGAGAACCTCTCCGCAACGACATCCTGATCGGAGCTCACGATCACACCCATCATCTCGCCGCGCGTCCACTCCCCGATCGCCACCTTGATCCGCGACCCGGCGGTTATCTGGAGGCCCTGAAGCTCGGCCGGCGCCAGCAGTGAGCCGTTCTCGGACAGGATCGTGAGGTCGACGGTGACGTCCTCGGAGCCCGGAGCCATCACAACAACCGCATCGGCACTGGGAGCCCTGGCAGCCGGGCCGAGGAACCACGCCGGCGACGTCTCGGTCGCCCCGAGCTCGGACGACCGACCGCTGAGGTCTTCGGTGTCGAGTGAAACGACTCGCTCCGCGATCACCGGTTGCCCGTTGAGAGACGTAACGATGACGCTGACCGACATCAGCTCGCTCTTCTTCTTGCCGGTGTAGTCACCTACCGAGATGACCCGTTGGGTCCGGGGCGGGACCACGAACTCGACCAGGTCCGGCGGGGTCAGGGTCTCCTCGGGCGTTGCGAGGATCACGCTCACCACCGCTTCCTGTTCGCCGGGGTTGAGCAGCGAGATCGTCTCCTCGGCGCCTTCCCCCACGGCGCCGTCCGGGAAGTACCACTGCATCTCGGGGGCCGGAGCCCCGAGGTCGAACTCGATCCCCTTCGTGACGCGCTTCCCGAACGCCGTCGTCTCGCGCCACGCCACCACACGTCCGCGCCGGGTCTCGACCTCGACCGCGATCGTGTTCTTCACCTGGACCACATCGCTGAACACGATCGTGCGCCACTCCTTAGCCGGTACCGCCAGATCTCTCAACGCGGTCCTTGAAAGTTCACCACGCGGGGTGATCGCACCCAGACTGACCACGGCCTCGTCCGGGAACGGGTTGTAGATCAGGATCTTCTCGGTGACATCGATCGAGGAGGAACCTGCCGCGAAGTACCAACGCTCCGATGCCTCGCTGGCGCATTGAGCTGCTCCTGCGCCCGAAGGATCCCGCCGCGCACTGATGCCGCTGGCCACCACCGTCGATCCGAATCCCACGATGTCGAGGGCATCACTCCGCTCCGAATGGAAACTCTGGATCTGATCGGCCGCGAGGTCGGCCGGCTCGTCCACGCCGGAACTGGTGCCCACGACGGTGTCCTCGCCGGTTCCCGACGCAACCGTGAAGTAGGTGTTGGCCTTCGCCTTCCCACTAGCGGGCGGGCAGAAGACCGCGCGCGATTCGAAGCGTTCCCCCTCGGCCGCGATCGAGGTCTGTTCCGCGACATCGGAGCTCATCACATCGAACGCGATACCGCCGAGGAGGATGACGACGACGAACACAAGGAACACCAACTCTCTGCGCCCGGTCATGCGATCGTCCCCCTGATCTTGCGACGCTTACGGGAGACGGCTGCTCCCACCGTCGCGATCCACGCAAGGATCGTGATCAACAACACGAACAGCGCGACGATCGAGCGCGGGTAGGTGACCTCGACCACCTGGGTCTCGGACGGTCCCTCCTCCAGGGCGAAGGCGTTACCCCACCCTCCCGGAACGCGATCGAGGGCCAGGTCATCCGCGGTCGCCTTCCATCCCCCTTCTTCGGAGGCTGCGAGGAACACCATCCCTTCGCCGGCGACCCGGCCCCGGTAGCCGTTCGGACCCGATGTCGAGAGCGCTGTCTTCTGGACCTCCGCCCCCGCGCTCAGTCTCGGATCGCCCTCCTCGAGAGCCCGGACGTAGACGGGAAGCTCGCTGTAGACACCGACCCGCGGGAGTTCGACCTGGTTTCTGAGCACGAAGTAGTCATCCTCGGTTCGGATCAGTGCGAGATCGCGCTGCGCCAGCCAGCCACCGGCTCTGGGTCCATCCTCGATGATCACGAAATTGACGTTGAATGCACCGAGCAACTCGCCCCCGCGATCCGTGGCCCCTTCCTCGATCGAAGCGATGACGACATCGAGTGTTCCGTCGGCGTCGCTCTGGGGCGTGAAGAGATCCTGCAGCTGCGGCTCGCGCGCGCCGGTGAGGAAGCTGTCGCCACCGGGGCGCGCTCCCGTCGGCTCTCGCGATGACCAACCGGAACCGATCCATAGAGCGCGGAACGGCCCGGTCTGCTGCGCCTCCGCGTCGAGCAGGGAAGACACCTGAGCCACAACCTCGGGGCCCACGCCTCCGGCCGTCTCGCCCGCGTTCCACTCCCCGTGCCATAGGGCCGGGCCCATCCCGGCGGCGATGAGGAATCCGCTGAGAGCGAGCGCACCGATGCTGGCCGCGTGCTTCCAGCTGAGTTCCCGACGAGAGAGATCCAGTCGGAACGCACCAACCGCGATCCCGGCGAGTCCTGCGAATGCCAAGGCCGCGAGCACTCCGACCTCGGTTGGCGACGGAACGAATGGGCGGAGGATCCCCGCCGATATGAGGTCGACGATCCAACCCATCGCGACCACCACGGTCCACAGCGCGAGTGCCATCTTCCGGCGCGCCCCGTCGGCCACTGCTACGGCGATGATGCCGAGGAGAGGCATGGCCAGTCCGAAGAGAGCGGGACCATCCGGCGTCTGGCCGAGCAGGGTGCTCGCCATCCCATCGTCACGGAAGGTGTTCGCGTATCCGCGCCAGGTGTCATCGCCGAACAATGCGTTGAGTGCTCCTCCGTCACCGAACCACGAGGTGCTCCACGGCAACAACAATGCCCACGCGATCAGTAGGCCGAGGAAGCACTGCAGCAGGGGCCGGAAGGTTTCACCCTTGTGATCGAGGATCAGCTTCGGGATGAGGAGCATCACGGCCGCGATCACATAGAGGAGTAGGGACCCCGGAACGAAGGCAGCCGAGACCGCTCCACCGAGCGCGATCAGAGCGATGGATTGATTGCGACGCCACTCCGGCGGCCGCGCCCATCCGATCAGCCGGATCATCGCGGCGAGGACGAACGGGGCCGCGGCGGCGAAGAACATCGCCCCGAGCCGCCCCTCTCTGAGACCTGCGTATCCCACCGCACCGAATCCGTAAGTAGCGGCCGACACCCAGCGTGCGGGCGGATCGACCAGTTCGTAGACGAGCCGGTAGGCACCCCAGGCAGCTACCCCACCGAGGCCTAGGATCATCACCTTCTGCGCCGCACTCGCGGCTCCGAAGGTCAGCATCGGGATGAACCCGAGGATCGCGAAGGCAGGCGGGTTGGGACCGGGCCCCCCGAGCCCAGCGTGGTTCCACGGCGAGATGTACGCCTTCCACATCCCGGCGCCTCCTTCGGGGAACGGCAGTAGCTCTCCCACCGAAGCCTGTTCCGCCCACAGGATGTGCCTGAACCCGATCAGGAAGCCCACCACCGCGAGCACCGTCAGCGCGATGGGCCAGCCCTTCATCCGTTGCCCGAACGCCCGCGCCTCATGTCCTCGTTGGGAAAGCAGTTCCGCGCGCCGACCCCAGGCCTCTTCGATCCGATGGGTCTGATTGCCGAGATAGGAACGGATGCGGGTCGACAGACGCACGGTGTAACGGTTGATCGTCGAGTCGGGAACCCGCCGCTTGTGCTGCACGCGCCGTCGCTCGGCAAGCGTCTGCGGGAGGCGCGCCGCGTTCCAGCCGAGAGCCTTCACCAGATTCCATATCTCGCGAGGCTGCCGGATGACGATGAAACCGATCATCTCGGCGATCGACAGCAGAACGAATAACGGGATGAGACCCAGGAGCCGGATGGCCGAGGCGTTCTTGGTCACCGCCCTCAAACGGTTCCGCCGGATGAAGTACCGGGTCGGCACGTACGGCGAGGTGCGCTTCCCGGTCGCCAGGGCAATGGCGTGCCTGGCCTTCGCCTCAGGTTCGAAACGAACCGAATGACCCGCGATACGGGCGCGCCAGCAGAGATCGAGATCCTCGGAGAACGCGCGCATGCGCGCATCCCACCCTCGCAGCTGGCGGAACACTCCGTGCTTGACGAGCATGCACGTCGAAGTGACGAAGAACACTTCGGACGCGCGGTCGTGCTGTCCGGAGTCGATCTCGCCTTCGTCGAGCCCCTTGTACGGATAGCCGAACCGGTCGGCCGCCATCCCCACCTCTTCGAGGATGTGCTCGTTGTCCCAGTTCATGATCTTCGGACCGACGATCGCGGTGTCCGGGTCGGCCCCGATGCGCGCGACCATCTTCTCGACCGACTCGGGGGTTAGCGCCGCGTCGTCGTGGATGAACAAGAGAAGATCCGCATCCGTCCGCACGCGCGACAGAGCCCAGTTGATCGCGCCACCGAATCCGAGGGGGCGCGGGGTCCGCAGATATCCCCAACGACGCTTCCTCAGGTGGCGCTTGACGACGCGCTTCAGCGACGGCGGGCCACGGTGATCTCCGGACGCGTCGTCGACCACGAGCACATCGAGGGTCGAGTAAGTCTGGGTCGCCAGCGATACCAGGCACTCGGTCAGCCACTCGCGCTCTGCGTGCGTAACAACGACCGCGAGCACACTCGGCTCTCCGTTAGCCGGTTGTGGGCGCGTCTGTGTCGATTGGGCGGTACTTGCCATCTAAGTCTCTTCCGTCAAACTGGAGCGGCGTCGTAGAGGGTAGTGCGCCTCACCGGTGTGCGTCCTAACGACTCAACCAGAGCCCGCATCCCGTCCGCCGTCAGTTCTTGACCGTGGCTGGCCCCCGCGGCACGCGAGATGTTCTCGTTCATGAGCGTGCCCCCCAGGTCGTTGGCCCCGGCTTGGAGGGCCAGTTTGGCTCCCTCCACCCCCATCTTGACCCAGGAAACCTGGATGTTGTGGATGCTCCCGTGGAGAGCGATCCGCGCCACCGCGTGCATCTTCAGTGCCTCCTCGAAGGTGGGCCCCTTGCGTGCCTTGCCCTGTAGGTAGATCGGGGCGCCCATGTGAACGAACGGCAGGGGCACGAACTCGAAGAGCCCTTCGTGTCCCCCCGCTACCAGTTCATCGTGCAGGTCCCTGACCACCATCAGGTGCCGGGCCCAGTTCCGAGGACCCTCGACGGTACCGAACATCACCGTGGCATTGCTCCGCAGGCCGAGCGAGTGAGCGATCCGGTGCACCGTGCACCATTGTTCGGTCGTGATCTTGTCGGGGCAGATGAGCGCGCGGATCTCATCGTCGAGGATCTCGGCCGCGGTTCCCGGAAGCGTCGCGAGACCGGCCTCCTTCAGTCGAAGCAGGAACTCCTCGACCGTGACCCCCAGCGTTTCGGCACCCTGCCAGACCTCGAGCGCGGTGAACGCGTGAACGTGCATCTCGGGGACCGCCTTCTTGACCGCCCTCAGGTACTGGATGTAGTTCTCGCCGGTGAAGCTGCCGTGGATACCGCCCTGCATGCAGACCTCGGTTGCGCCCAACTCCCACGCCTCAACCGCGCGCCGCGCGACCTCGTCCTCGGCGAGAAGGTAAGGATCGCCTCTCAGGTTCAGAGACTTGGGACCTTTGGAGAACGCACAGAATCCGCACTTGAAGTAGCAGAGGTTCGTGTAATTGATGTTCCGGTTCACGACGTAGGTCACGGTGTCGCCGACGGTGTCCTTCCGCATGGTGTCGGCAAGAGCGAAGAGCCGTTCAGCTTCGGTTCCGCGTGCGGTGAACAGGAGCGCCACCGTGGACTCATCGAGTCGCTCTCCGTCCTCAGCGCGCCCGAGCGCGCGATCGACCGGCCCTCTCACCACGCGGCCGGGTACACGCCAGGCCCCCGAACGGGCGGCCTCG
Source organism: Actinomycetota bacterium (assembly GCA_009377815.1). Classification (GTDB taxonomy): domain Bacteria; phylum Actinomycetota; class CADDZG01; order CADDZG01; family WHSQ01; genus WHTI01. Next base: position 24,089 of record WHTI01000004.1, on the reverse strand, counting down.
ATCGATATCGTGGCCGATGCCGGCGGCGGAACGTCGACGCCCGAGAACCACTCCTCGTCGGCGCGCCGGTAGCCATCGCCGTCGATCGCGGCGAGCACCTTCGATCGCAACGACCCGTCGACCCACTCCGACAGGGCCGCAGGGGTTCCGCAGTAAGCCGGGTAGACGGCGAGTCGCTCGAGCAGTAGCGACCCCTTGCCCTCGGTCACACTCTTGAGCTCGTCGACCTTGGGCCACGGCCGCTCCGGGTTGACGTGGTCTGGGGTGACCGGAGAGACGCCGCCCCAATCCGAGAGCCCGGCATCGAGGTAGCGCCCGTACTCCGTCGGCGTCAGGTTGGGCGGTGCCTGGATCCCGACGTCCGGCCCCATGACCAACCGGGCCAGGGCGATCATCAGCATCATCTCGTCGACCGTCGGTTCGGGATGTGCCGCCATGAGGATGTCGGGCTTCTGCCTGAAGTTCTGAACGATCACTTCCATGATGTGACCGTGCCGCTCGTGCGCGTCGCGGATCGCCAGCAAGGTGTCGATCCGCTCGTCGAAGGTCTCGCCGATACCGACGAGGATGCCGGTCGTGAATGGAACCCGATTCCGGCCCGCGACTTCGAGGGTTTCGAGGCGCACTGAAGGCTTCTTGTCGGGCGCACCGAAATGAGCGCTCCCCCGCTTCAACAACCTCTCGGAGGTGGTCTCGAGCATCATGCCCTGGCTCACCGACACTCCCCGGAGCAGCGCGACCTCAGTGTCGGTCATCGTCCCGGGGTTGGCGTGCGGCAGGAGCGATGTCTCCTCCAAGACCGCAGCGCACGCAGCCGCGAGGTATTCGGTCGTCGATCCGTATCCCATCGCGGCGAGTTCGTCGCGGGCCTCGTCCCACTTCCTCTCCGGCTTCTCACCGAGCGTGAACAGCGCCTCCATGCAGCCGGCCTCGGCGCCGGCTCGCGCTACATCCAAGACCTCGTCGATCGTCATGAACGCTCGCTGACCAGGCACCGGAGGATGGGCGAAGGTGCAGTACCCGCACGAATCCCGACACAGCTTCGTTAACGGGATGAAGACCTTCTTCGAGTACGTGATCCGGGGTCCGATGACCTCGTCCCTGAGGCTCTTGGCAGCCGCCAGGAGCGGGGCCGGATCGGAGGCGGCCAGGTGGGCCATCTCGCGCACCTCGGAGGCATCGAGCCTGGCCCCCGACGCGGCGCGCATAGCCAAGCCGTCGAGTCGGTTCATCGGCAGCAGTGTAGTGCGCATCTAGTAGCCTCCCTGCGGTGACCATCACCGCACTTGCTGGGGGTGTTGGCGGAGCCAAATGCCTCGTTGGACTCCAGCGCATCCTCGGGAACGACCTCACCGCCATCGTCAACACCGGAGACGACGCGGAGTTCTACGGCGTGCATGTCTCTCCCGACGTCGACATCGTGTCCTACTGGCTCGCCGGGATCGCAGACCTCGATCGGGGCTGGGGAATCAAGGACGACACCTTCCGTCTCGTCGAGGGCCTTAGAGGGTTGGGCGAGGAGGCGTGGTTCTCCCTCGGCGACCGCGACTTCGCCACCTGCGTCCTCCGGACCGGACGGTTGTCGGGAGGCGCGACCTTGTCAGCGGTCACCGATGAGATCCGGCGTCGTCTGGGGATCGAGACGCACATCATCCCGATGTCGGACGATCCCGTGCGCACCAGGGTCACCACCAGCGACGGACGCAGCCTCGAGTTCCAGGAGTATTTCGTGAAGGAGCGCTCGCAACCATCGGTCGATCAGATCCTGTTCGACGGCATCTCCGAGGCGAAACCTGCGCCGGGAGTGATCGAAGCGCTGACCGCGGCCGACCGCATCATCATCTGCCCGAGCAACCCGCTGCTCTCGATCGAGCCGATCCTCGCGTTGCCGGGCGTGAAGAACGCACTGAGGGAACACCCGGACGTCATGGCGGTGACGCCGATCGTCGGGGGCCAGGCGATCAAAGGCCCACTCGCGCGGATGCTCAGAGATCTCGAGATGGAGGTGTCGCCGGTTGCGGTCGCATCGCTCTATGCCGGTATCTGCGAAACCTTCGTCGTCGACGAGGTCGACGCGGAGCTCGCCGAGGACATCAAGGAGTTCATCCCCAACGTCATCGTCGCCCCGACGATCATCCCGAGCCCCGACGACTCCGAGGCACTGGCCCGGGTCCTGCTTGCATGAGCGAGATCACGATCGTCCCCGTCGCTGGGATCCCCGAGGTAACTCCGGGCGACGACCTCGCCGCCCTGATCGTCGCAACCGGGACCCAACTACGGGACGGTGATGTCATCGTCGTAGCGCAGAAGATCGTCTCCAAGGCCGAGGCCCGCATCGTTCCGGGAAGTGACCGCCGCTCCGCGGCACGCGATGAGTCGTTACGGATACTCCGGCGGTCGGGCGACATGATCATCTCCGAGACCCGTCATGGATTCGTCTGCGCCAACGCCGGAGTCGATGCCTCCAATGTCGAGGGTGACCACGTACTCCTGCTACCTCTGGATCCAGACCTCTCGGCAAGGCGACTGCGGGCGGCGCTCAAGCACCTCACGGGCGCCGACGTTGCGGTGATCGTCGCCGACACGTTCGGCCGAGCCTGGCGCATCGGGCAGACCAACGTGGCCATCGGCGTGGCGGGGATGGATGCCTTCACCGACTACCGCGGGACACGGGACACCCAGGGACGAGACCTGACCGCCACCCGGATCTGCACCGCCGACGAACTCGCCGGCGCGGCCGAACTGGTCATGGGCAAAGCCGACGGGATCCCCCTGGCCGTGATCCGGGGGGCATCGATCGCTCCCGGCCGGGGGTCCGCCCGGGACATCGTCCGACCGGCGGGGGACGACCTCTTCAGGTAGGCCGGATCGGCTGATAGCCTCTCTCGACCATGAGCAAGAAACTAGAAGAGAAGCAGAGGCGCCGCCAGATCCAAGAAGAGCGCGATGCCGCTCGCCGTCGCGCCGCTCGCAAGCGCAACATCCTGACCTGGGGTGTGGTTCTGGTGGTCATGGCATTGGTTGTGCTCCTTATCGGGATGGAGAAGCAGCGAGAGTCGGGCCCAGTTGGTGTCGACGACGCCGCCGCCGGCTGCAACACGATCGAGACCCCCGAGGACGAGGGAGCCACGCATGTCGACGACGGCACACCCGTCACCTACGGGACCAGCCCTCCGACCTCTGGAGACCACTGGATCGACCCTGCGCCGTCGGGCTTCAACCCTCCGTCGTCGCTCGGCGAGATGCCGACCGAACGGATCGTCCACAATATGGAACACGGTCAGGTAGTCATCTGGTACGCGCCCGATGCACCTTCGGACGTCGTCGACGATCTCGAGGGGTACTTCGACAACACCTCCGGAGCGGGCGCGTTGCTGGTCGAACCGTACGAAGGGATCGAAACCCCCTACAACTTTACGATCACTGCCTGGGGCGCGACGCAGTCTTGCGAAGAGGTCTCCGAGGACATCCTCGATGCGTTCCGCGAGAGGTTCCAGGGCAAGGGTCCGGAGAACGTCGGGATCCCGACCTTCACCGCCGAGAACTAGATCTTCGAGCGGAACCAAGCGACGGTCTGGGCGAGTCCTTCGTCGAGCCCGACCCTCGGCTCCCATCCGAGCACCTCGGCCGCCTTCTTGTTGGACACCCGCGTCCGGTAGAGCTCGCCCGAGCGAGCCGGAGCGTACTCCGGCTCGTACTTGGCTCCGGATAGTTCCATCAGCTTCGCATGCAGGTCGGTGACCGAGATCTCGGAATCGCTCGAGATGTTCACGAGTTCGCCGCTACCCTTCGTGCGCGCCGCGAGGAAGGCAGACACGACGTCGTCGACGAAGACGAAGTCTCGTGATTGTTTGCCATCGCCGTAGATGACCGTGGGCTTCCCCTCGAGCATCCGTCTCGAGAAGATCGCCACTACCTGGCCCTCGAGACCGACCTCCGACGCAGGCTCCTGGCGCGGTCCATAGACGTTCGCCAGCGCCAGCGCGGTGTAGTCGAGACCTTTGACGATCTTGAAGTAGCGCAGATAGTCGAGCACGACCTTCTTGGAGACGCCGTAGGGAGACTCGGGAGCTGACTCCGGCAGATAGACCTGGTCCTCGGTGACCGGCAGACGAGATTCATCGGGCTCGCCGTAGATGCACCCTCCGGACGAGGTGAACACGACCTTATTGGTTCCAGCTTCAGTTGCGGCGTGCAGGAGGTTCAGCGAGCCGATCACGTTCACCATCGCATCGTGGATCGGATCGGCGACCGACGCACGCACATCGACCTGCGCGGCGAGATGCATGACCACCTCGGGTTCGTTCCGGCGCACCAGTTCGACGACCGCGGTCGACGTGACATCGACCCGGTGGAAGGAGAACTTCCCGAGCTCGGACGCCCGGGCTGCCGCCAGATTGGTCAGGGATCCGGACGACAGGTCGTCGACCCCGATGACCTCCTCACCCTCGGCCAGCAGACGATCGACGAGATGAGAGCCGATGAACCCGGCCGCCCCAGTCACGAGTACGCGCACTCTAATCCTCCATCTTGTTCTGCGTCCCGCCGAGGCGGCCCGCTTCTGCGTTATCCAGTGGTCGCCATCCTCGGCGTCCTAGGTTTCGTCCGCTTTGGTCTTGTCTTCTAATGCCACTCCGGTAAGAGTCGCACCATTCCCAACGGTTGACGCTTCACCCAGGACGCACCGGCGGATCACCGCGTCGGCCTCCACGATCGCTCCGGGCAGAAGGACGGACTCCTCGACGACCGCGCCGGCTGCGATGGTGACCCCGGCCCCCACACAAACCGACTTCAACCGGGCGCCATCCCCGATCCCCACGCCTGCCCCGATGAGGGAGCCGTCGACGAGCTCTGCCCGCCCCTCGTCGGGGTACTTGCCCGACAGGGCGTCGAGGTTCGCCTGGACATACTTCTCGGGGGTTCCGATATCCATCCAGTATCCGCCGGTAGCGAGCGCAAACAGGCTCGCTCCCTCTTGGACGAGGCCGGGGAACAGTTGATGCTCGGCCGACCAGACCTCGCCGGCGGGGATGCGGGCGAGGATCGACGGCTCGAGGATGTAGATACCCGCATTGATCAGGTTCGTCGGGGCTTCCTCCCGCGGCGGCTTCTCGATGAACCCCAGAACCCGCCCGGTGTCATCGGTGGGGACGACGCCGTAGATCGACGGGTCCTCCACCGGCGTTAGAACGATGGTCGCTTCCGCGTCGCGGGCGCGGTGGAAGGCCAACACTGCATCGAGGTCGACGTCCATCAGAACGTCGCCGTTGAACACGAAGAAGGTGCCGCCGGACGCGAACGCCTCGGCGTTCTTGATCGCGCCGGCGGTTCCGAGCGGCTCCTCTTCGTGCGTTACGTGCACGATCAGGCCCCTGTCTTTCGCTCGCTCCACAGTTGTATCGAATGCCTCGGCGAGATACGACGTGAGCAGCACGATCTCATCGACGCCGTAGCGCTGAAGGAGATCGAAGACGTGCTCGATGTGTGGGCGGTTTGCGATCGGAAGGAGATGCTTGGGGCGCGTATTGGTCAACGGCCTCAGTCGGGTCCCGAAGCCGCCCGCAAGGATGAGTGCCTTCATCCGCCCCTCACGCTGCGGGCAGACAATCCGATGATGACGAGCCCGGCGGCCACGACGAGCACTCCGATCCACCGGAGACCCGGCACCTGCTCCCCGAGAACGAAGCGGGATAGCAGCACGACCGCGACGTAGGAGAGCCCGACGAACGGATACGCCAGCGACAGTGGAACGCGCGACAGGACGACGAGCCAGAACATCCCGGAGACGCCGAAGAGGAACATCCCGAACCAGAGTCGCGGCTCCCGTGCCGCCCGTCCGACGTAGTCGCCGAAGGCGGCCACCTCCGCAGAGCCGATACGGCCCACGCGATCCATGGCCGCCTTGAGGATGACCTGTCCGGCCACCGCGAAGCCGACGCTGACCACCAGGAAAACCATGGAGATGAGACTGCTGGTCTTGGATGCTCCCGGCGCGGCGGCAAAGCCATCCGGTAACGGTGTCTCTAGCGCCATCAGCTCGTCGTTTTGATCTTGATCTTGAAGAGTGTGTCCTTCAATCCCAGGGCGTTCCGAACGTCCCATCCATCCTCGCGGCGCGTCGCATCGACGCCGACGATCTTCACGCCACCTTCGGTTTGCGAAATGACGACCGTGACCCTTTTTGAGACTCCCAACGGTTTCTTGATCACGAACCTCTTGACCTTGCCGGTGTTGAACGCGGCATCGAGCTTGGCCGAGAACGCCTTCCAGGTCATCGTGACCTTCCACGAATGATTGGGGTTGGCTGAGACCGCATCGGGCGCGTCGTTGACGCCGCGCAGGTATGGGTAGGGCGAGCCTCCCCACACGTTCTCGTTGTTCTCGGTGTAACCACCCGAGGACGAGGAATACAGCGCCGATATCGGGTTGCCCTCGTAGAGGATCACCACCCCGTCGGTGACTTGCACTGCCTTCTTCCAGTCGGCCCAGTACTGCCCCGACCCGGTGCGCTTCGAATCTCCGCTGTAAACCTGATCGAGGGTCGAGTCGACGACGGCACACAGACACGGAACCCGGTGCTGTCCGGAATCGACGATGCGTTTGAACGCGAAGGTGCGACCGGCGATCGCTTGGGCCTCGAGTGCCCCCGCCGGCCACGACGCGGGCACCTCGCCCAGTCCGAAGAGGTACTTCTGCATCGGAAGGACGATAACCGTCTGCAGACAGAAGTTGCCGCCACACGACGAGGTTGCGAAGGGCCACACCTCGACGCGCCCGTAGGCGTAGTTGGTGGACTTCTCCTTGATCCTGACCAACGACCCGAACTCCTCGTACCGCACGACCACCGGATGGTCGGTGTCGCCGAAGACGGAAACTCCGTTCTTGCTCACGCGGTTCCCGTTCTTGAAGAGCTTGACGCCCCCGGCGTTGCTGAGATCTACACGCCAGTCGACCGAGGTTCCACCCTGGGCGATCTGTTCGGCGCTTCCCTTCACCTTGAAGACGAGCTTTCCACCGCCGTCCTTGAACGCAGATGACGAGAACCCCACCGTCTTCCTCCCCTGGAGGAGTCCGACGCGGATCTTCGAGGGCATCGTCCGCTTGCCGACGGTCGTGTTCTTGTAGTACGTCTTGACGATCTGGGTGCCGTTCTTCCCATTCAGGGCGCGCCCATAGGCGCCGTATTGGGACATCCCGATCCCATGGCCCCAACCCCCGCCGGTGATGACCACTTTGCGGCCGGCCTGTGCCGCGGGGACGAATGCCACGGAGATGGCGGCGATGGCCACAAGCAAAGCGAGAACTCGTCGATGCATACCTACATGATGACCCGGATGGGGAGAAAGGAAGGACTTAGGAGGTTTCACGCGATCGCCGCCTTGTATGCCTCTACGGTGGCGCGAGCGGTCGCCGTCCACGTGTAGCGAGCCGCTTGCGCCCTGCCCTTGAGTTCGAGATCCCGCCGTCCCGAGCCATCGGTCGCCAGCCTCAGGAGGCCCTCGGCGAGATCATCGACCTCGAGAGGGTCTACCAGATGAGCCGCGTCACCAAGGACCTCGGGTGCCGCCCCGTAGCGCCCGACGACGGCCGCCGTGCCCGTCGCCATCGCCTCGAGAGGCGGGAGCCCGAACCCTTCGTACAGGGATGGATAGCAGAAGACATCGGCGGCGGCCAGCAGGCCGGGCAAGGTCTCGTCGCCTACCCATCCCAGCAGCATCACGGCGTCGGTCTCGGGGAGATCCTCGCCCCAGCCTCGGGGGCCGGCGATCACGAGCCTCCAACCGTCGAGCTCGGAGCGGATCTTGTCCCAGGCATTGAGGAGCCGCCGGAGATTCTTGCGAGGTTCGATCGTGCCCACGGCGAGGATGAACGGCCCTGGGATGCCCATGCGACCAAGGGCAAGGGCGGACAACGGAGCCGCGCCGAAGAATTCGAGCGAGACGCCTTCGTGCGTCACGTGGATACGGTCCTCAGCCAGGGCGTAACGATCGGCGACCTCATCCTTGATCGCCTGCGTGGGGACCACGACCGCGCCGGCGCGCCCGATCGACCAGGGAACCAGCTCTCGCAGCCGGTCTCCTCCGGGGAACGTGTCGTCTCGAAAGAAGGAAAGGTCGTGCACGGTCACCACTCCTGCCAGGCCCCCGAGGGCGGGGAGGACGAAGTTCGTCCCATGAACTATCTCGGCCCCCGGGACGAGCCGATTGATCGAGGGCCGGTCGAGGCGCCTCCAGGCGAACTGCATGGCCCGGGCCGGAACCCTCCAGCGGGCGACCTCGAGTTCCGGCGCACTACCTCGCAGGGTCACCGCGTAGGGCTGAACCTCGACCCCGGCGGCCGGGAGCTCTCGGATCAGTTCGGTCGCGTAACGGCCGATCCCGGTGGGCGGATCGAACAGGGGCCCGGCATCGATGGCGACTCTCAGAAGGTCGCCGCCTCGGCTTCTTTCCGATTCGCCCGGTACCAATCGATCGTGGTCACCAGACCCTCTTCGAACGCGACTTTCGCCTCGAACCCGAACAGGTCCTTGGCCCGCGACGCATCGACGCGCCGGCGCGGCTGCCCATCGGGCTTCGTGGTGTCCCATCGAAGCTCTCCGGTGAAGCCCGACAGCCGGGCGATCATCTCGGCGAGCTCCTTGATCGGGACCTCGTGGTTGGTGCCGAGGTTCACCGGAGCGGCTCCGTCGTACCTCTCGGTCGCCAGAACGATGCCCTCGGCACAGTCTTCGACATAGAGGAACTCGCGGGTCGCGGTTCCGGTCCCCCAGACGTCGATGTGATCGGCGCCCGAGTCGACCGCGTCCACGCACTTCTTGATCAGCGCAGGGATCACGTGTGAGACGCCGGGATTGAACTTGTCACCAGGACCGTAGAGGTTGGTCGGCAGAAGGTAGATCGTGTTCTGACCGTACTGCTCCCGGTTCGCCTGCGCGTGGACCAACAACGCCTTCTTGGCAACACCGTAGGGAGCGTTCGTCTCCTCGGGATAGCCGTCCCATAGAGCGTCCTCGGAGAAGGGGACCGGGGTGAACTTGGGATACGCGCAGATCGTTCCCACCAAGACCGTCTTGGCAACACCAGCGGTGCGCGCCTCCTCGATAACGTAGGTGCCCATGAGCAGGTTGACCAGGTACAACTCCGCCGGATGCTCGCGGTTCGCTCCGATCCCACCAACCCGCGCCGCCAGGTGGATGACGAGGTCGGGTTCGGCCTCGGCGAACATCTTGCGGACGTGCTCCAGGTCGGTGAGGTCGTAGTCGGTGCTCCGCGGGATGAAGATCTCCTTGCACCCTCGCTCGGTGAGCTTGCGGGTCACGACGCTCCCGAGGAACCCCGAGCCCCCTGTTACCAGGACGCGTTTCGAAGAGAGATCCATGGCCCCATCCTATTTGGCCTCGCCGACCGCACGGGTGCTAGGTCTCGGCGACCGGCTCCGAGCTCGGCGGGGCCTCAGGAGGTGTGTCTCCTGTCTCCTCCCTCCCCCACAAGGGGTTTCGCCCCCACACCCAAGTCCCCATTCCGCGCACAAAACCCCTGGAGCTTGCTCTAGCGATTGCTTAAGGGGTTTTGTGCGCGAAATGAGCACCTTGAGGAGGGGGCGGAGCCCCCTGGTTCGGGCTCGATCGCGGGGGCCTAGGGCGGGGTTCTGTGCGGTAAAACGCGGCGTTCTCTGCGGTGTTTCCGGGGGTTGGTTTTGACTCTGGATGATCGGGCGGGGGCCGAAGGGCCCCGCTCCTTGCCTTTGATCTTGGGTTTGATTCTTGAGGGCTTTGGGTGGGACGGGAGTGGGCCCCGTCACAGCGCGGGCTCTGGGAGGATGACGGCGTGAGACCTAAGGTCGCCTACACGATCGAGCAGTGCTGGCACGCGGTGCCCGGGGGGACCGCGGTCGCCGGCATCGAGATGGCGCGGGCAATAACCGAGGCGGGACTCGCCGAACTCGTGGGGGTCGCGGCCCGGCACCGGCGGCCGCCTCCTGAACCGTTCGTGCCCCCGATCCCTGTCCGCCACCTGGCGCTCCCCCGCATCCCCCTGTACGAGGCGTGGTCCCGGGTCCGGGTCCCCAAGGTGGAGCGAGCCTCGGGCCCGGTCGATGTCATCCACGCCACGACCATCGCGGTGCCTCCCCGAACCCGACCGATGGCTCTCACGATCCACGACCTCGCCTTCGTGAGGTACCCGGAGCACTTCACCGCCCACGGGCTGAGGTTCTTCCGCCGCAATCTCCAGCTCGCCCTTGCCGACGTCGACCTCGTGCTCTGCTCGTCTAAGGCGGTGTGGGCGGACGCGGAGACCGCCGGATTCCCCCCCGAACGCCTCCGTATGGTTCCGCTCGGCGTGCGCTCCGAGGCCGCCACGACCACCGCGGTCGATCGGGTCCGGGCGACCTACTTGCTCGAGCGCCCCTACATCCTGTGGACCGGAACGGTCGAGCCTCGCAAGAACCTCCACGGTCTTCTTCAGGCATTCCGCGCCCTCGATGCGAACGCCGATCTCGTGCTCGTCGGCCCCAAGGGCTGGAACGAGGACATCACCGCCCTGATCGAGCCCCTCGGGGACCGGGTGAAGCCCCTCGGCTTCGTGCCGGCGGGCGACCTCGGTCCGCTCTATGCCGGAGCCTCGGTATTCACCTTTCCGAGCTTCGCCGAGGGATTCGGCTTCCCCGTCCTCGAAGCCATGACCCAGGGCACGCCCGTCGTAACCTCTCGGGGCACATCGACTGAAGAGATCGGTGGGGACGCGGTGGTCTTGATCGATCCGACCGATCCCGGCTCGATCGCAAAGGGTCTTGCCAAGGTGCTGGAGAATGACTCGTTCGCCGCCGAGCTGGGGGCCCGAGGTAAGGAGCGCGCGGCGCACTTCTCATGGGACCGCACCGCCGAGCTCTTGGGTGAGGTCTACCAAGAACTCGCCGAGAAGAACTAGGCAGAGCGATAGGAGAGAGACTCCACGGCGGATCAGGCGTTGAGGACACAGAAGCCGGTCGTCTCGACGACCGGCAGGAGGAAAATGGAGAAGGTCGGCATCAACATGTTGTGGATGGTTCCCGGGGTCGTGGGTGGCTCCGAGACCTACACCACGCGCCTTCTCCAGGGCCTGGCGGAGCGTCCCACCGAGTTCGACTACACGATCTTCGCCCTGCCTCAGTTCGCCGAGGCCTACCCCGACCTCTCGAAAACCTTCAAGATCGCCTTCGCGCCGGTGTCGGGACAGTTCAAGTCGTTCCGCGTCGCCGGCGAGAACTCATGGCTCGCGGCCCAGTGCCGGAAGCGGAAGATCGACCTCGTCCATCACGCCGGTGGTGTGGTTCCCATCGTTCGGACGGCGCGCCCGGTGCTCACGATCCATGACCTTCAGTACCTCTATTACCCCGAGTACTTCTCGACGACGAAGCTCGCCTACCTCAAGCGCATGGTGCCGCGCTCGGCCGAGGCGGCCCGTCTCGTACTAACCCCAAGTGAATACTCCCGCCGCACGGTGATCGAACGACTCAACATCGACCCGAGCATCGTCGTCGTCGTCCCGCACGGGATCTCACCGCGTGTGTCGTCGGAAGACGATTCGAGCGTCAGAAAGCGATACGGGATCGAGGGCCGGTTCTTCCTCTATCCGGCGATCACCTATCCGCACAAGAACCATCTCGTCCTCATCGAAGCGTTCGCCCGCGTCGCGAAGATGTATCCCGACACCACCCTGGTGTTCACCGGAGCGAAGGGCTCGATGGAGGTGCGTCTCGCGCAGGAGATCAAGGAGCAAGGGATCGCCGGACGGGTGAAGCGGCTCGGCTACATCCCGTCGCACGATCTCGATGCTCTCTACCGAGAGGCCGTCGCGATGACCTTCCCGTCACGCTTCGAGGGCTTCGGCGCTCCGGTGCTGGAAGCGATGGCCCGGGGGTGCCCGGTGATCGCCGCGGACGCCACCGCGCTGCCCGAGGTCGTGGACGAGGCCGGCTTGATGGTGTCCCCCGACAATCCCGAGCAATGGTCCCAGGCGATGACCGAGCTGCTCGATGACGACAACCTGCGCTCGATCCTCGTCAAGAAAGGGATCGAACGCGCCGGCGCGTTCACCTGGGATCAGGCGGCCAACATCCTCGAGAGCTCCTACCGTCACGCGCTGGAAACCACGCTGTGAAACTGGCGGTTGTCTGTCCCCACTTCGAACCGGACCTGGCCCCCACCGGCGCGGTCATCACGAGGATCGTTCACGAACTTGCCGGACGGGGTCACACGATCGAGGTCTTGACATCGCTTCCCTGGTACCGCGACCACAGCATCGAGCCCGGCTACGAGGGGAAGTGGACCCGTCACGAGGACGTTCCCTGGGGACGCATCACGCGGATGAATCCCTTTCCCACCCAGGACAAGCGGAACATCCTCCGCCGAGCAGCCGCGTTCGGCGGGTTCAGCGCGCTGGCCGCGGCCCAAGGGATGCGTGGGGATCCGGTCGACGGAGTCCTCGCCATGTCGCCACCACTCACCCTCGGTCTGACCGGCTGGGCGGTAGCCAAGAAGCGCAAGGCGCCTCTCGTCTTCAACATCCAGGATGTCTACCCAGACGTTGCCATCGAGGTCGGCGCTCTAAAGGGCAAGCGCGCCATCGCGGCGGCGTACCGACTTGAGCGCCTCTGCTACGCGCGTTCAGACGCGATCACCGTGCTGTCGAACGACCTCAAGGACAACCTGACCGCGAAGCTCGACGATCCTGCGAAGGTCCACGTCATCCCGAACTTCGTGGACACCGAGGCGATCCGGCCCGGCGACCGGGAGAACTCATACCGGGCGGAGCACGGGCTCACCGGGAAGACGGTCGTCATGTACGCCGGCAACGTCGGACTCTCGCAGTCCTTCGAGCTGATCCTGGCGGCCGCCACCGCCCTCTCCTATGAGGAAGACCTCGCGTTCGTCATCAACGGGGGCGGCTCAGCACTCGATGAGCTCAAGGAGAAGGCGGCCGGACTTGCCAACGTGGTCTTCGCGCCGATGCAGCCGGTCGAACGCCTGAGTGAGGTCCTGGCCGCCGCCGACATCCACCTCGTGCCGTTGAAGCGCGGCTTGGCACGGTCGAGCGTTCCGTCCAAGACCTATTCGATCCTTGCCGCCGGTCGTCCGGTCGTCGCGAGCGTCGACGCCGGCAGCGAGGTAGCCCGGATCCTCGCGAGCGCCGATGCCGGGCTCGCGGTCCCGCCGGAAGACTCCGAGGCCTTCACCAAGGCGATCCGCACGCTCCTCGACGACCCCGCCCGGACCGCCTCGATGGGTGCGAGCGGGCGGGGGTTCGTCGAATCGTGGGCCTCCCCGGCCGCGGTTGCACGGGCCTACGAAGAATTGTTCGGGACCCTGAATCCAAGATCTGTCTAGTACTCGCCGGCACGACGACCGCTTTGAGCTCAGAAGCAGGTCGTCTCGACGACCTGCCGAGCAGGATTGAAATAATTAGTCCTGCTAATTAGTTATGCTAAGGGCATGACTAAGACTGCGAACGCCCCCGCCGAGATCGATCTCGACACCGCCACCCGACTGCGGCTGGTGGTCATGCGGCTTGCGCGGAGGCTCCGGCAGCAGGCCGAGCCAGACGCCAGCCCCTCCATGCTTTCGGCGCTGGCGGTCATCGAGCGCGGTCCCCTGACGATCGGGGAGCTGGCCGAGGCCGAACGGGTGCAGCCGCCGACGATGACCAGGGTGGTCGCCCGGCTCGAGGAGGTCGGTCTGATCACCCGGGATGCGGACCCGGAGGACAAGCGCGTAGCGCGGGTGAGCCTGTCGAACGAGGGCAAGAAGCTGATCGCCCGCAACCGCTCGAAGAAGAACGCCTATCTGGCCAAGCGGCTGAGGGCCACGGGAACCGAAGAACGAGAGCTGGCCGCTGCGGTCGCCTTGCTCGAATCCATCCTGAACGAGGACTGATGCATCGATGACCGAAACGATCCGATTGACCGCGGGACGCATGTTCCGTTCACTCCACATCCCCAACTACCGCCGCTACTTCATCGCGCAGACCGTCTCGATGACCGGCACCTGGCTCCAGGCGGTCGCACAGATCTGGTTGGTCCTGAGCATCACGGGTAGCCCGGTCGCGCTGGGGATCACGAGCGCATTGCAGTTCGCTCCCATGCTTCTGTTCGGCGCGTGGGGCGGAGTCATCGCGGATCGGTTCGACAAACGCCGCATCCTGATGATCACGCAGGTCCTCGCCGCGGTCATCGCGCTGGCCCTTGGGATCCTGACCGTTACCGGGATCGTCACCCTGTGGATGGTCTACGTCCTCACCGCCTTGTGGGGCGTGGTGATCATGATCGACAACCCGACCAGGCAGAGCTTCGTCTCGGAACTCGTCGATCCAGAGCATCTGTCCAACGCCGTCGGACTCAACTCGACGGTTCTCACCGCGGCCCGCACCGCGGGACCGGCGATCGCCGGGATCCTCATCTCGACGGTCGGAATCGGGATCTGTTTCCTCCTGAACGCGCTGTCGTACATCGTCGTTGTGGGTGCGCTCGCAAAGATGGACGTGGACGAACTTCACCAGACCGAGCTCGTGCCGCGAGGGAAGGGGCAGCTGCGCGAGGGCTTCCGCTACATCTGGGCCAACCCCGTGCTGCGTTCGACCCTGTTACTCATGGCCGTGGTCGGAACCCTGGCGTTCAACTTCAGGATGTTCGTGCCGCTGCTCGCCGACAAGGTCTTCTCGGGCAACGCCGCAACCTTCGGATTGCTCTCGGCGATGATGGGCGTCGGGACGATCTTCGGGGCGCTCGCTTCGGCGGCAACCTCCAGGCCAACCCGGAAGCTACTTCTGGCCTCCGCCCTGACCTTCGGAGCGTTCCTGGTCGCACTGGGACTGGCTCCGACCCTCACGTGGGCGATGGTCATCATCGTCCCGATGGGTGCTGCGAGCATCCTGTTCGCGGCGACCGCCAATTCAACCCTGCAGATGGAGGCGGCCCCGGCGATGAGAGGGCGCGTCATGGCGCTCTACGCAGTGGTGTTCCTGGGGAGCACTCCGGTCGGCGGGCCCCTGATGGGCTACGTCGCCGAGCACATGGGAACCCGAGCGGCCCTGGCCCTCTCGGGCGTAGCAACCCTGGTCGCCGCCACCTTCGCTCTGAGGAAGCGTCTCCGGAGAGAGGCGGCTGGAGTCATGAGACGAGCCGGCAACACCCTGTCGACCCGGCGAGACGCGCGCAGACCGGCGAGCAGGAATCAGAGAGCAGGCGAGGGGCGCCGAAGCGCCCCCCGCCTGAGTTTCAGAAGGACGCGACGTTCAGGAGACGTTCCTGAACCCCGTCCGGATCATCGCTCGAGTTCCAGTTCAGGGTCCCAGCCGCGATAAGCGCAGCTCGCACCTGAGCCGGAGTGGCGCTCGGGTTGACCGCTTTGTAGAGGGCGGCCCCACCCGCGACGTGCGGACTCGCCATCGACGTTCCCGAGTAGGTGTTGTCGTATCCACCGCCCGGCACCGTCGAGTTGATGCACACACCCGGAGCGATGATGTCGACGTCGGCACCGTAGTTCGAGAAGTTGGCGAACGTGTCATCGACGTCTGCAGTGCACGTCGATGGGGCTCCGCCGCCCGGCTGCCCGTTGAAGTCGGCCAGGGCGGACACCGTGATGACCTCGTCGTAGGCAGCCGGAGTGAAGCCGGCAGCGTCCGAGGAATCGTTGCCCGCAGCAACGACGAACGTCACGCCACTGTTGACCGCGTCGCAGATAGCGGCGTGCTGGGAGTCGCCGCCGGCCCCACACGCACCCCTGTCGGTGCCGCCACCGCCGAGACTCATGTTGGCGACCTCGATCTCTGACGAGCGGGAGGCGACGTAGTCGATCCCACAGATGATGTCCGAGCCGAATCCAACGCCTGCCGCGTTGAGCACCTTCACCGGCCAGATGCGCGCACCGGGGGCCACGCCAACGACCCCGTCGTTGTTGTCGAGCGCGCCGATCGTGCCGGCCACATGCGATCCGTGACCGTTGTCGTCATCGGCGTTCGCAAAGAGTCCGAAGAACGTGCAGTTCTTCTGACCGGCCGTGTAGACATTGAGATCTGGGTGGTTGAGGTCGACCCCGGTGTCGATCACCGCGACATCGACGTTCACGCGGGTGTCGACGTTGTTGATGCCCGCCGTCGTGCTGAGATCTGCGTCGACCCGATCGATCCCGGAAGGAAGGCTCTGCGCGGTAGCGCGGAAGATGCGGTCCTGCTCGACCCATTTCACCCCGGGCAGAGCTGCCACGGCCTGCGCGACCGAAGCCGGCATCTTGGCCGCGTACCCTTGGAGTGTGTGGCTGTAGACGTGGAGCACGTCGAATCCAAAGGTCGCCGCCTGCGCGGCCGCTACCGTCCCTGCTACTGCGGAGTCCTCGAGAACGACCACGTACCGACCGGCCGCCAGTTCGGCTCCTTCGGCCCGGACGACCTTCCCGTTGCTCGGTGCCGCGATCGCGACCCCAGTTAGAACCAGAAGTGCCGCCGCGATGAGCGGCACGATGCGTCTCGACTTCACAGATACCCCCTGCGTCTAGGCTGAGGCGAGATGCCCAAGTTTGGACTCTTTTCTACACATCTTGGCAGTATCCCTCTTTCGCTCTCACGCCCCAGTGGGTCCCGTACGTTTATCTTTCAGTGAAACCACCATTCCAGCGCCTCATCGACGACCATTCCGCCGCCGTGAAGCGGTTCCTGACGGCGTCTGTCGGGCCGACCGAGGCCGAGGACTGTTTCCAGGAGACCTTCATCGCCGCTCTGAGGGCCTACCCGGGCCTCAAGCGAACCGACAATCTCAGGGGGTGGCTCCTAACCATCGCGCGCAACAAGGCGATCGATCATTTCCGGGTGACCAAGAGGGTGAGCGTCGGCGCCGTCCCCGAACTCCCCCATCACGATCCGCCGGCGATCGACCCGGCGCTGATCCAAGCCGTGGCGTCATTGCCGGAGAAGCAACGCAGTGCAGTGGCGCTGCGGTACGTGACCGACCTGCCGTTCAAGGATGTCGCCGACATCATGGGGTGCAGTCCGGAAGCGGCCCGAAGAAGCGTCCACGAAGGGATCAAGAAACTCAGAGAGGTATGGGGGTCATGAACATGAAGAAGACGATCGAGGAGGAACTCAGGAACATGAACGCACCTGCGCCGGACATCACCGCTCTGCTCGACCGAGCCATGACCGAGGATCTCGTCGACGTCGCATACGCGACCGTCGACTCGCCGGTCGGCCAGCTCCTCGCCGCCTCGACCCCGAAGGGTCTGGTTACCCTCGCTTACACCGAGGGCCGGATCGAGGATGTACTCGAACGGCTCTCGGAGCGAGTCTCACCACGGATCATGGAAGCTCCCGAGCGGATCGATACCGTTCGTCGCCAGCTCGATCAGTACTTCGAGGGGGTGCGCAAGGACTTCGACCTCGACATCGACTGGAGCCTGTCGTCCGGCTTCGCTCGCAAGATCCTGCGAGCAACCGCACGCATCCCCTACGGCAAGTTGCTCACTTACCGAGACGTCGCACGCAAGGCCGGCAACGAATGGGCAAGCCGGGCGGCCGGCAACGCCCTCGGCTCCAACAGCATCCCGATCATCGTCCCTTGTCACCGGGTCATCAGAACCGGAGGCGGCCTCGGCGGCTACACCGGCGGTCTGTCGAAGAAGGAATTCCTCCTCGACCTCGAAGGAGCCCTGGAGGTCTAGTTCTCTAGCGGCAGACGGCGGGGAGTTCGCCCGGGACCGGGAGTGGGAGCGGTCGGATCTGGACGACGCGCTCGGTGACGAACTCTTGTCGGCCGATGATCACCTCGACATCGACCCCCGAGCGGGTGTCCCCCACCCTGAGGACGGCGCCGGGGATGGCGGCCGCGACGAATTGGGCCATGCTCTCTTGCTCGGCCTCGTACAAGATGATCGTGCGCTTGTAGTTGGTCCGGCTGGCGGTGTCGAGATCAACGATCTGCACGCCGGAGGAAGAGTCGCTCCTCGTCGCCTCCACGAGTTCCGGCTCTGCGGCCGCCGCGACCCCGTCCTCACCGGTGCCGTTGTAAAGACCGACCCTGATGGTTGCGGGGTCGATGTCGGGAACGTTGTCGGCGTCCTTGGGCGATTCGTTGGCGCGTATGGCATCGAACATGACCTCGAGGGTGTCGAAGTCGGGGGCCACGATGCTGAGACCCGTGTCGGTCGTGTCCGTCCCGAAATTGGGAGCCGTGTAGGCCTCGTAGTTCTGGGGATCGAACGACCGGAACCGCTTGAGGACGTCGAGCATGCCCAGCAGGGTCGTGTGGTCGTCGATCACGACGTTGTCCCCCGCGACCCGCTTGAGCTTGGCGAGCTTGCCGAAGTCGAGGAACGTGCCCGGCGAGGTGATCTTGCTAAGGGCCGCCGAGAGGAACTTCTGCTGGTTCTGGATGCGGTCGAAATCGCCGCCTCCGAACACCTTCCGCGAGCGCACGAATCGAATCGCGCGGTCCCCGTCGAAGTGAACCATCCCGACCTCGTCCTCGGTGACTTCGATGCCGGTGGCCGTGTCGAATGGGATCGACTCGGCGATGCAGATGTCGACCCCCTCCACGGCATCGACGAGGTCGCGGAACCCGGCGATGTTCACCTGCGCGTACTTGTGGATGTCGATGCCGGTGACCTTCTCGACCGTCCTGACCAATTCGCTGCGGCCGTCCTGCAGGGCCTCGTTGATCTTCGCCAGCTCGCCGTCGGCGTGCTCGACGAAGTAGTCGCGCGGGAACTGCACCATCGTCACGTGATCGGACTCGGGGTCGATGTGGGCGACGATCAAAGTGTCGGCACGTTCGCCGGTGATCGGGTTGCCGCTTTCATCGATGTCATCGGCGCCCAATTCGTGCTGCTCTTCTTCGGTGAGGCCTTCGCGCGAGTCGGAACCGACCAACAAGAGGTTGAAGGGATCCTGCTCCTCCTCCGGCGGCTCGATCTCGGGGATCTCGACCTGGACGTCGCCCTGCAGCGAGTAGTAGTACCAGGCCGCATACCCCCCGATGCCCCCCAGGATGATGAGGAGCACGAGCGGGATCACGACCCATTTCTTCTTAAGGTGGCGGAGGAAGCGGAACCGCCGCCGGAAGCGGTCGCGCGTGGCTGCGCCCCGGATCATGCCGATCATGCGCTCGCTCTGGAGTGGGTCTTTCTTCTTGAAGGGGTTTCTCATGAAGTAGTGATTATGAGTGCGGGCGGTGCCAAAAGGTTGCATGCGCGGCGCGACCGTGCCGAATCTCCACAATCACACAACAAATAGGTTCAGTCCCGGGCGCAGATGATGGGGATCTCACAGCGGTCGCCGATGTCGCTGGAAGCCGCTCCCACGAACGACAGGGTCGTCAGGATGAGCCCGAGGGCCAGGGCGGCCATCCACCACACCATCGGAACGATCCACCGGGGCCGGTCGCTCCGCCTCCAGGGCTCGGCTGCGGGGGCCTCGAACGAGATCTCGGCCATGACCAGGCGGGCGTCGTCGATCTGGGCCCGCCTGACCATGATGGTGACCGGCGCTCGCGGGTCCCACCCGCCGTGCAGCCAGCCGCCGTCCCCGGACTCCTTCACCCGGTTCGTCTCGACCCCGGCCGCGTTCAGCCGGCCGGTCATCAGATGGGCATCGATATCGTCCCGAGCGCGAGCGAGGGCGACCCATCCGGAGCCCCCGCCGAGATCCTCGATCTCGTCGTGAGGAGGGAGGATCGGAACGTCCACGCCGGCCCGCATTTAGTGCTCCACCGTGTTACCTACCTCCGAAGATGCTCCGGGCGATGACCATCCGTTGGATCTGGTTGGTGCCTTCGTAGATCTGAGTGATCTTCGCGTCGCGCATCAAACGCTCGACCGGATACTCCTTGACGTATCCGTAGCCACCCAGAGCCTGCACGCAGTCGGTGGTCACCGACATCGCGATATCCGACGCGTAGCACTTGGCGATCGCCGCGAGGTACGACACCCTCGGGTCGGGCTTGAGATCCCAGTTGCTGTTGTCGATCGCAGTAGCGGCCTGGTAGACGGCGAGGCGGGCAGTCTCGATCTTCATCGCCATGTCGGCGAACATGAACTGCATCCCCTGGAAGGCTGCGATCGGCTTACCGAACTGCTGGCGCTCCTTGACGTAGTCGACCGCGAAGTCGAACGCTCCCTGGGCGATCCCGAGAGCCTGAGCTGCGACCGAGGGACGCGAGAAGTCGAGCGTTCTCATCGCGATGGGGAAGCCCTGGTTGACCTCTCCCACGACGTTCTCAGCAGGAACGCGTACATCGTTGAGGATGACCTCACGGGTGGGCGATCCGCGGATGCCCATCTTGTCTTCCTTCTTGCCGATCTCGAAACCCTTCATGTCCTTGGACACGAGGAAGCAGGTGATGTTGCGACCCTTCTCGGCGTCGGGATCGCTGACCGCGAAGTAGGTGTAGAGATCTGAAGCACCCGCGTTGGTGATGAAGCGCTTGGTGCCGCTGAGGATCCAGTCGTCGCCGTCCTTGACCGCCTTGCTCTTCATCGCGCCGGCGTCCGAGCCCGAGCTCGGCTCGGTGAGGCAGTACGACATGCGATGCGCCCCGGTGCTGATGCCCTCGCAGACCTCACGCTTCTGCTCGTCCGTGCCGGCAAGGAGTACTGGGATCGCGCCGAGCTTGTTGACCGCGGGCACCAGTGCGATGCCGGCCGACCAGCGCGAGACCTCCTCGATCAGCAGCGCCAGCTCGAGTGCGCCGCCGCCGTAACCGCCGAACTCCTCCGGATAGGAGACCCCGGTGAAGCCGTTCTTGACGAACAGCTCGTCGAGATCCCAGGGGAACTCGTCGGTTTCGTCGACCTCCGCTGCTCGGGGGGCAACCTTGTCCTCGACGAACTGCCGCACGCTCCCCCGGAACGCCTCCTGCTCGTCGGTTAACGAGAAATTCAGTCCTTGGCTCATGGCCCGAATCGTACTCGCGGCCCGGGCCCTACGAGGCCCGGTAAGGTACGCCGATGGGTTCGATCGACCAGATCAGACAAGCGATCCTCGAGGGGGCGGGCGGCGATGAGCTGGCCGCCATCGAGCTTCCCGAGACCATGCGGGCCGCGTTCACCCGCAAGGACGAACAGGACATGTTCGAGGGCCTCGAGTCCAAGGACAAGGACCCCAGCAAGTCCCTGCACGTAGACGAGGTCCCGATCCCCCCGCTGGGACCGAACGAGGTCCTCGTCGGCGTGATGGCGTCGGCGATCAACTTCAATACCGTATGGACGTCGATCTTCGAGCCGATCTCGACCTTCAAGTTCCTCGAGCGTTTCGGGAAGACCTCCGAGTACGGAGCGAGACACGATCTCGATCACCACATCGTCGGTTCCGATGCCTCCGCCGTTGTCCTTCGGGTCGGTCCCGGGGTCACCAGTTGGAAGCCGGGCGACCAGGTCACGATCCACTGCAACTACGTCGACCTCGAGGCCCATGAGGGTCACAACGACTCGATGATGGACCCGGGCCAGAAGATCTGGGGGTTCGAGACCAACTTCGGGGGCCTCGCCGAGATCGCCATGGTCAAGGCCAACCAGTTGATGCCCAAGCCCAAGCACCTCACCTGGGAAGAGGCCGCGTGCCTCGGCCTCGTGTCGTCGACCTCCTACCGCATGCTTGTCTCCGACAACGGTGCGAACATGAAACAGGGCGACGTGGTGCTGATCTGGGGCGCGACCGGCGGGCTCGGTGGATTCGCCTGTCAGTACGTGCTCAACGGCGGCGGCATCCCCGTCGGCGTGGTGTCGTCGTCCGAGAAGGCCGAGATCCTGCAGCGGATCGGCGTCGAGCACGTGATCGACCGCAGGGCCCAGGGTTACAACTTCTGGGATGGGGACGAGCCTGACTACGGCGAGATGAAGCGCTTCGGCAAGCAGGTCCGCTCGATGACCGGCGAAGACCCCGACATCGTGTTCGAGCATCCCGGTCGCGCTACCTTCGGTGCCAGCGTCTTCGTTGCCAAGAGGGGCGGCAAGATCGTCACCTGCGCGTCCACCTCCGGCTACCGGCACGAGTACGACAACCGCTACCTCTGGATGAACCTCAAGTCGATCATCGGTTCGCACTTCGCCAATTACAAAGAAGCGTGGGAGTCGAACCGGCTCGCGGCGCTCGGGATGATCCACCCGATCCTGTCGAAGACCTATCCGCTGGCGGAGACCGGCGAGGCGGCGTCCCAGGTCCACAAGAACCTGCACGCCGGCAAGATCGGGATCCGCGTTCTGGCCCCCGAAGACGGCCTCGGAGTCTCCAACGAGGAACTACGCGCGCAGCACCTCACCGAGATCGAGATCTTCAAACAATTCTCGCACTGACGCCTCGAGATGACCACGGCACCTCCAGAGCGCGTCGCGGAGCTCGAGATCGAGACCTTGGACGCCAAGCACGCCGACGCACTCGTCGAACACTTCGAGCGCTGCACCGATTACTTCGAGACCGTCCTGGGCCATCCGCCGGGTCCAGCGGAGCGGCAGAGCACCTTCATCGCTCTTCCGGAGGGAAAGACCTACGACGACAAGTTCACGTTCGTCTTCATCTTCGAAAGCAAGGTTGTGGGAGACCTCGATCTCATCCGGGATTACCCGGAATCTGGCGAGTGGTGGCTCGGCGTCCTACTCCTGGACCCTTCGATCCGCTCGATGGGCCTAGGGAGCGACATCCTGGAGGCGTTCTCGAACTGGGTCGCCGAAAACGGGGGTCGCGCGATCCGACTCGCCGTCGCGTCTAAGAATCCAGAGGGCCTGCGCTTCTGGCAACACCGAGGCTTCGTCGAGATCGAGCGTAAGGAGAACGTTCCTTTGGGTGTGTGGCGCGACGACCTCATCATCATGCGACGCCCTACCGATGAAGAACCTTGAGGATCAGGCCCCCGGAACGCGGTACACGATCGCGTCGCCCTGGCCCCCGCCGCCGCACAGAGCGGCGGCTCCTACGCCACCGCCACGGCGCCTGAGCTCGTTGAGCAGCGTGACCGTGATGCGCGCGCCGGTGCAGCCGATCGGGTGACCTAGCGCAACCGCGCCGCCGTTTACGTTGACCTTGTCCTCGGCGCTCTTGTCACCGTTGTAGAGCATGCCGGTCGCATGCAGTGCAACGGCGGCGAACGCTTCGTTGATCTCGAGCAGGTCGAGGTCGTTGGCCGACATCCCGGCCTTCTTGAGGGCGCTCTGGATCGCCATCGCAGGCACCGTGTGCAGGTACGGGGGTCGGTCGGCGGAGATCCCGTGGGCCAGGATCTCGGCCATCGGGGTTACGCGCAGTTCCGAGGCGCGCTCCGCGCTCATCACCACGACCGCCGCTCCCCCATCGGAGATCTGCGATGCATTCCCGGCGGTGATGGTGCCGTCGGACTTGAACGCCGGCTTTAGCTTCCCGAGCGATTCGACGGTCGTTCCCGCGCGGATGCCCTCGTCGGTGTCGAAGGCGACGGGGTCGCCCTTGCGCTGAGGGATCTCCATGGGAGCGATCTCGTCTTTGAAGAGACCTCCCTCGCTGGCCTTCTGCGCGCGCTCGTGGGAGCGGGCCGACCATTCGTCCTGCGCCCCGCGGGAGATCTTGAACTCGGTGTTGACGTCGTCGGACTGGTCACCCATGTGCACGTGGTTGAACGCGTCCCACAGACCGTCGTAGATCATCGAGTCGATGAGCTTGCCATCGCCCATCCGATAACCGGTGCGCGCCTTCGGAAGCAGGTAGGGAGCCATGTCCATCGACTCCATCCCACCGGCAACCACGACCGACGCCTCGCCCGCGCGGATCATCTGATCCGCCATCGCGATCGCGTTGAGGCCGGAGAGACAGACCTTGTTGATCGTGATGGCCGACACGCTGGTCGGGATCCCGGCCTTGATCGAGGCCTGGCGGGCGGTGATCTGCCCGGCTCCGGCTTGGAGCACCTGGCCCATGATCACGTAGTCGACCTGATCGCCGGTGATCCCGGCGCGCTCGAGTGCCGCCTTGATCGCGTGAGCACCGAGGTCGACCGCGGGAACGCCGGAGACCGCGCCGCCGAACCGGCCGATCGCGGTGCGAGCGGTAGAAGCGATAACGGTGGGGGCCATGATGATTCCTTTCGTCTGGTAACCCATCTCG
>WHTI01000187.1 GCA_009377815.1 Actinomycetota bacterium | reverse complement strand
GAGAATGGCGGCGTGGGGGGCCTGCTTCGGGACACCCAGGCCCTGCACCACGTCGGCAGGGAGTTCCAGCTTCGGGTAATCAATGCTCTCGACGCTCACCCGCCCCGGTCCCTGATAGACGACCACACGATTTCCTGCCATGGGTGCTCCCTATTTTCGATCTATTCCTGAGCGCGGCTCGGTGAACCCAGCAGAGTAGGACGCAGACCAACCGAGCGGCGGTCTGGATCCAGCCGTAGTACAGGTCCCGCTGCTACCAAGCTGCTGGCCCGACGACCGTCATCCTGGACACCGCGATCAACCCCTTTCCGACAGCCTGCTGCACGGTAGTGTGCGGGTAGAAGCGAGCCGCGGCGCCCGGGTTCGTCGTCATCGCAATGCTGCGCGACGAACCCGTGCCACCAACGCATCCCAGGTTCGCCCATCGGGGTGTCCACGAGCAACAGCTGTTGCACCAACGGTGCGGGATCGAGCACGAAGGGTGCTTCCTTACCAACGAACGGAGACGCCCACAGCAGCGACACGATCACAGCAGCCGAGAGCTGATCACGGGACGGCAACAAGCCACCTTGACCGCCCCTGTGATGGGTGCCGTAATCGCGGACGGGTTGTCCGAAGGTCGCGCGATTCTGTCGGGCAGGAGGACCCGGGAAGGTGTCCATCCACGTGTCGTGCCCTGATGTCACCCCGGTGCCGGCGTGGGGAGCCAGGGGCTGCCCGTGAGGGCGTCGCGGACGGCGTCGATGGCGCGGATGTGATGACCGCGGGCGCTGGCCAGGTAGGAGGATGAACCGCCCTGGATCCAGTGGAGGCTGAGATCAGTACGCAACGGCAGGTATGGGGTCGGTGGCCGCGTCGGCGGTAGTGGCAGATGCGGGCCTGGTGCTGGCGTCGTCGGCGCCAAGTCTGACCAGCCCAGGATGTGGGCGAGACGGTGCGGGTGCCAGGACGGCGGCCGCGAGCAAGCGGCGGATCTCGTTGGCAGTGAACCGGATCAGCTCGTCGGCGCCGGCAGCGGATCCCCATTTTTTGGCCTCCTCGGCGCGACTGACGGCGAGGTAGGCGATGCGAGCATCGCGAGAGTGATATGTGACTCTCCGTCCTGAAGCTGGGAGGTGAGCGGGCGACAGGCGCTGTCAAGCTCCCCTGAAGACAGGCCTGGGGCCTTCACGATCTGTGATCATTTGCAAAGAGATCACGAGGATCGAGGAGTGCCCCAGGTGGACACGGATGCTACTGTGGTGATGCGGATGAGCTCAGCCACCGGGTGGCGGCGACCAGTGCACCCAGGCGGCGGTCTCCCGCTCGAGTTCGGCTCGCCCGGTCCACGATCGCGGGTGGCATTCGACGAGTTCGGTCTTGTACAGCCCGGTCGTTGACTCCATCAGGGCGTTGTCCAGGGCGTCGCCGACCGAGCTGACCGACCCGGCGATGCCGGCTTCGCGCAGCAATATCAGATTAAATTATACTACAACCCGAGCCGTTGCCTCAGCTTCACCGCACAACGCCGCGACACCGCAATCGCCTCATCTTTCTGACTCGTGGTGCTCAGCGTCAACATCCCCTTGCCACTGTGCCTAACTTCGCGGATTCTCGCTAAATTGACGACATAGCTCCTATGGATGCGCATGAATCCCAACGGTGCAAGCTCTCGCTCTATGTTGTCTATCCCTTGTGTCGCCGCCCGTACGCGCCCCTGATCCGTCATAAGCCAGACATCATGACGGGCTGCCTCCGCATACCGGATCTCTTCTGGCGCCAACAGCAAGATGCGTCCGTCGCGCACGGCTGGAATTCGCCTTGGAAGGTCGAGAGTGCCTCGCGCGTCGGTTTCAGGAAATATCATCTCTGCGTCGTCATGGGAGCGCTCGTCCGAAAGAAGCAGACCGATTATCCCATCTGGCGACGCAAGGGGAGTGATGCAAAATATCTGATCGTGGCCACCGAAGAGGAACCCGAGGTCTGCCACGCCCGCCCATCGTGGCTCGCTCCAGGCGCGCTGCGCCGATCTCCTCGCTATCTCTCGCAATTCCGAACGCTCTGCCTGCCAGCGATCGGCTGGATCCAGCAATGGGCCTTCCGGAAGTCCGCCAAGCAAATCTCGTGCCCTGTCATTGGCCGCAATGATACTTCCGCCGATATCGATAGCCATCAAGATGCTCCGCACATTTCGGTCGGCTTCGGCTGCAACGAATGCGTTTCCTACCTCTGCAGCATCCTGGCGGGCCCGCTCGCGGAGTCCTTGACGGACGATTTCGGTCTCCCGAGTCAGTGCCTTTGGACGCATCGGAACCTCGTGCTCCCAGGTGGAAATGTTAAGCGCAGCAACCGGGTCCTGAGTCACTGAGTCATATATCGCGACCCCCATACAGTCCCAACCGTGCAGGGCTTCGCACCAGTGCTCCGGTCCTCGTACCGACATCGGCCTACGTTGACTAATTGCGGTGCCCATTCCATTAGTGCCGACAGCTGATTCCGACCAGGCAAACAAGGGCGCTAGATTATTATCCGTTGCCTTTCTCATGGTCTCACCGGATCCCCATGAAGCAAGAATTCTTCCATCGCCGTCGGTAACCGTCGTCAAACAATCTCTGCTGCGCTCAACGAGCGCAGCAGCAATCCCGCCAAGTTGGACGAAAACGCTGTTATGCAAGAACGTTGAACAGCCTTGGCCCGCCGCTCTTGGAGCACTCACCAGGCGTGGGTCGACCTTATGGAGGTCCCGGCATCGATACCACGACAATAGTACTGACGAGGAGACTCCCTGCACGTCGTTGTCGCCGGAGACAAAATGCTCCCAGGCTGCCTTGGTCCGGCGACGATCTTCGCTAAGGCGCCCCGCATGGGGCGCTGATCGAGTAATCTGTGCGAATTTCTGGCTATTTTGAAGCTGTTGGCCGACCATACGGTCCTCCCACATATCGAGGTCCATACTCCCAGCTACGAGTCTCAGCGCAAATACTCCAGCCGTATGTCGTGAGCTTGCGTAACCATTGACCAGCGCGGCCCCGTCGACCGGGTGGATGTGTGGCGTGCTGACCCGCACCGCCGAGACCAAGACGCTGATCACTCTGGCGCATCCGGTCCACGTCGATGAGACCAGCACCAACATCGCCAGCGCCCGCTGGTGGCTGCACGTGGCCGCAACCTATCGCGTGACCGCGTATCACCTGCACCGCTGCCGCGGCCGGGTCGCGGTGGAGGAGTTCGCGATCCTGCCGGAGTTCACCGGCATCGCCGTGCACGACGCCCTGTCGAGCTATGACACCTACCTCGCCACCCACGCGCGGTGCGGCGCGCACCTTGCCCGGGAGCTGACCGCCGCCGCTGCCCACCCCCACCAGGTGTGGCCGCCCGCTGCGTTCGATGCCTTGTTCGGGCTGGCCGAGGCAGCCCGCGGGGCGGGCCTGCCGGCCCGCCCCGCCGAGATTGCCGACCCGCTGCACCGCGACTGGCACCACGCGCTGCTGTGGGGACTGGCCACCCACCCCCGCGTCGAGGGGCGAAAGCAGACCAAGACCCGCAACCTGCTCGGCCGCCTCCGCGGCCGCGACGAGCAGGTGCTGCGCTTCGCCCGCGACCTGACGGTGCCGTTCACGAACACTCAGGCCGAAAGAGACCTGCGCCCGGCCAAGACCCAGGTCAAGGTCAAGGTCTCTGGCTGCGCCCGCGCCGGGGCCAGCGCCCGGTGCTGGCTCCGAGTCCGCGGCTACCTGTCCACCGCCCGCAAACACGGCATCAACACCCTCGCCGCACTCCGCGACACAATCGTCGGCTGCCCCGGGGCTGCCACCCATACCAGCCCTGAACAGGAAAAACTGAAGTGTAGCGGTGCGGGATGTAGGAGGGTATCCCCCATCTCGTCATCAATAGGGGATATTGACCTCCTGCCGTTTCCGTGGGTCGGTTTTCATGATCCTCGGGGGGTCGTGGGCAGCGTCTCAGGCCACTTCCGGAGGTCTGAGGCCGAGCAGATCTCCGAGCTGGTGGAGGCGAACGAGGCGCTGGCGGGCAAGCTGGCCAGACTCGAGCATCTGCTCTCGCGCAACTCGGGCAACTCCTCGAACCCGCCGTCGCGCGACGACATCCGGGCAAGCCCGCACCGCCGGAGACGAAGGGGCGCGGCACGGGTGGGCCGAAGCGGGCGCGGGGCAAGCAGCCCTGCGCGCCGGGATCGCATCTGGCGTGGACCGAGAACCCCGATGACCGCCGCGACCGGTTCCCCCAGGGCCGCTGTGACTGCGGTGATGACCTGGTACCGCCCGGGTTGAACCGCCCGGGGTTTCGTACCCCCTACAGTTTGTGTGTCCGGCCGGGTTGGCCGGGTCGGTTGTAGCGTAGTGGTCGGCCTCAGCTTCGGCGGGTGGGACACGGCCGAGGCTGTGCATGAGCCGCTGTGTGTTGTACCAGTGCACCCAGGTCGAGGTGGCCTCCTCGAGGTCGGCCAGCCGGTCACCCGTAAACATTCAGCCCGTGGGCTGACACGCATCGGGTTGGCGTGCTGGTCCAGCGGTCGGCGACAGGGCGTGTCGATCACGCGGTGATCGACTGGTGTGCGGTTTGATCTTCCGGTGGCCGAGCTGGAGGAGATGTCGCG
>WHTI01000195.1 GCA_009377815.1 Actinomycetota bacterium | reverse complement strand
TAGGGAAATGGGTGGGATAAAGGTGATCAGTTCGGCGCAAAAGGGTTGACCCGGCGGGCGTCTCCTGATTCCATGCTGGTACCGCACCCTTCCTGCAAACTAAGGATCGTATGAACCCTGAGTCGTCCCGTGCCGTCCTACGTCCCCGTCCAGGGACCATCATCTGTGTCGTGATCAGCGCGGTATTGCTGATTGCCACCGGGTCACCGATACAGCAAAACGCCAAGGCGGAGGTCAAGCTCACCTCCGAGAAGCCCAACATCCTCCTCGTGGTCGCCGACGATCAGCCGCTGCGGACGATGGAGACGATGCCGATCACCCGGGCGTGGATGGGGGAGACCGGGGTGCGGTATCCCCACGCCTACGCCACGACGCCGGTGTGCTGTCCGTCCCGGACGACCCTGATGACCGGACGCTACGCCCACAACCACGGGGTCACCACCAACGGCCAGCAGGGGGTCGGTAACCTCGACCACGAGGCCACGATCCAGCGGGTCCTGGGCGACAACGGATACCGCACCGCAGCCTTCGGCAAGTACCTCAACGCCTGGGACGTCTTCGAGCCGCCGCCCCACTTCGACGAATGGGCGATCATCCCGAAGTCGGCCAAGGCCTACTCCGGTGGCATCTGGAACACCCAGGGCGTGGTCACCCGGGTCGGCACCTACGGCACCACCTACGTCGGCGACCAGGCCACCGACTTCATCGAGCGGACCACCGAGGAGCCGTGGTTCATGTACCTGGCGCCGCCCGCCCCGCATCCCCCGTTCGAGCCCGAGCGCCGCTACCTCGACCTCAAGGTCTCGAAGTGGAAGGGTGATCCGTCCAATTTCGATCGGCGGACCGCGGATATGCCCTGGTACGTCCAGCGGGCCAACAAGTCCGTCGCCGAGGGCAAGAAGACCCGTCGCCAGCAGCTCGTGACCCTGCGTTCGCTCGACGACGTCATGGGGGACCTGAGAGAAACGCTCGAGCTGACCGGGGAACTCGAGAACACCGTCGTCATCTACATCTCGGACAACGGGTTCCTGTGGGGCCAGCACGGCCTGATCAAGAAGTTCGTGCCCTACGTAGAGTCGGTCCGCATCCCGGCGTTCATCTCGTGGCCCGCGGGCCTCCCGGTAGGCAAGGACGGGCGCATCGTGGGAACGATCGACATCACCCCGACGATCCTCGATGCCGCAGGCCTCGCCCAGGACGAGCTGCCGGTCGACGGACGCTCGCTGCTCGACGACTCGTGGTCGCGCCGGGAGATCCTGATCGAGGCATGGAAGGATTCGCCCCACATCCCGGCGTGGTCCGGCTTGATCTCGCCCCGCAGGTCCTACGTCACCTACTACGAGGAGAACAACTTCATCGCCGAGTTCCTCGAGTACTACGATCTCAAGGACGACCCCTACCAGATGAGCAATCTCCTCGGCGACCGCGACACCTCCAACGACCCGAAGAAGCGAGGGGAGCTGGCGCTGAGGCTGTTCCAGGCCCGCACCTGCGCCGGACCCGAGGACTGCCCCTAAGCGATCAGACCGCCGTCAGATCAGCCAGGAGGCGGCGGGCAGTCAAGCTCCTCGTAGCGGGTATTGACGAACGACCCAGAGCCGTCGGTCTTGGTGGTCTTGCCGAAATGACCCCACCAGCACGGCGTCTCCATCTTCCCCGTATCGGGATCGATCCCCGAAGCGTCGAAGGCCTCCTGGGACACGAACCCGTAGCAGGTCGCGGCATAGAATCGGTCGTCCTTCAGCGCCTGGCGCACGCATATCCGGGTCGCTTTGAACGCGTCGCTGGTGACGTCCGGATTGACGAAGAAGATCCGGACCTCCTTGTCACCCTCGTGGTTGAGGACGACCCTCTGCTCGATCATCTTCTTGGCGAACAGCTGATCGGACGGGAGGCGCTCGGGATCCGGCAGGGTCGCGACCGCGGTGCTCTCCGGTGTCGGTGTCGGAGTCGGAGAAGCCTCCACCGCGACGTTCCCGTCCTCTCCTTGGTCATCATCGTCGCCACCCAGGAGGGCGAAGCCCCCACCGGCGGCAACTGCCGCGACCACTACCGCCACGATGATCCATCGTGAGATGGCGCCTACCTGTCGTCCCAACATACTCAGCCTTTCACCTCTGGTCTCAGATCGGATTCGCTACTGGGGGATGAGAAAAGGGGCCGGTCCGAAGACCGGCCCCTTCCTCGAGGCTCCTTCTATCCCCTAGGGGACAGGAGCCTCCCTGTTGCTACTGCTAGCAGCTCTTGAAGCTGTCGCTACCAGGGCCGCCACCACAGGTGTCGTTGCCCTTACCACCGTTGAGGGTGTCGTTGCCCCGGCCACCCTTGAGGGTGTCGTTGCCGTTGCCGCCCCTGAGGGTGTCGTGGCCCCTGCCACCTCTGAGGTCATCCGGACCCTGGCCTCCGAAGAGGCTGTCGGATCCCCTGTTACCCCGGAGGTTGTCGGCGCCACCCTGACCCCAGATCGCGTCGTGGCCAGCGCCGCCGGCAGCTACGTCGTTGCCGCCACCGGCCCTGATCCAGTCGGATCCGCCGCCACCGGTAATGCCGTCGATGCCGGCATTGCCATAGATGTCGTCGTTCCCGCCTTCACCGGCGAGCGTGTCATCACCATTGAGACCACAGATGATGTCGTCGCCGGCGGTGCCGGTGATGCTGTCATTGCCTTCGGTACCGACGATGACGGTCTGCCCGCTCGGGCCGGCTCCTGGGTTGGTCGAGCCGTACTCGAATCCGGCACAAGGACCAGTGGTAGGTCCGTCAACCGGAGGCTCTTCGGTCGTCCACTCGATCTCGTCGGAATCGGCGCAGTTGCCCTCCGGCGTGCCGGCTTCAGTACCGACTCCGTCGAGGCCCTCATCCGCCTCCGCGCTGCAGTCGGCCGTATCCGACCCGGCACCACCTGGCTCATCGTCGGTGATCGTTACGGTCACTGACGACATACCCTCGACAGCCGACTCAAGCTGGACGTCCGCGGTGCCATCGGCAGCCGTTGTGGCGTCGGCCGCCGTGACGAAAGCAGGACCCGATTCCATGAAGCTGACATCAACGCCCGGACCGGCGGGGTTGCCGTACCGGTCGGTCGCCAACGCCGAGCACTGAGCAGGCGTGGCGGGAGGCGAGGTGTCGGGGCAGTCGAGCGTGATGTTACGTGCGTGGCTCGCGAGCCATGTCGCCGTCCCCGTCTCGGAGTCGACTCCATCGGCGGAAGCAACGACCTCAGCAACTCCGGACTCGAGCGAGGCGATGTTCACCTCGATCTCTCCGGAAGCATCGGTCGTGCCGGTGAACGAGCTCACCAGGTCGTCGCCGTCCATGATCCCACCAGGTCCGGTGTACGTGAAGGTGACTTCCTGGCCCGCGACGTCTGCGTCGGTTGCGGTCTCGACCGAGGCACAGATCGACGTGCTGACAGCGACGTCCTCCGTGACCTCCAGCTCCGCAGCCGTCTGCGGGGTCTCGCAAGACGTGGCTGCGTCGTCCATGTCGAGGATGACCTCAGCCGGTACGGGCAGGCTGGCGGCGTCGTACCAGTGGACTACGACAGAGTCGACGTCGTTGTCCAGCTCTGGGTCGCCGAGCGTTTCGTCGGCGCAGTTCTGCACCGTGCCGGCGGTGTCGAGACACGCGGTAACCGTGTCGTCGTCGGGACCGGCGGGCGGGACGATGTCGTCGCCAGTGTCGGTGTAGTTCACCGAGAACGTGCCGTCTGCATTCGAAAGGACGTTGTTGAACTCAACCTCGGGCTCGGATAGAGGGTCAGCGGGGTTGTCGTTGCGATCCTCGACGTCGACGTCGACGGTCCCCTGGATCGGGTCGAGGAACTGGTCGACGATCAGGCCGTTGAACACGACGTTGGTGCCCTCGGCCTTGTTCTGGATCTCAGGGTCGAGATCCACCCTGTCGGGAACCCTGGTCTCGAACGACGTCAAGATGACGTCGGTCAGATCGTCGCCCTCGACGTCCGCAGAGCCGTTCTCGCCCTGGTTGAGGGTGGTGGACTCGTCGTCACACTCGCCGCCGTCTTCCTCAGCCCCACCGGTGGGATCGAACACCGCGTCGTCGTCAAAGTCGGCCCAGAAGCAGATCTCGACAGGACCGTCCTCACCTTCGGTGGCGCCGCGAGTGAACGTGAAGGTGCCATCGGCTCCGGTGGTACCGACGTTGTTAAGGTCGGCAGTGAGGTTGGTA
>WHTI01000424.1 GCA_009377815.1 Actinomycetota bacterium | reverse complement strand
CTTCGGACGAGAGGAAACGTTGCACCACCTCCTGTCGCGACATCTCGAGGCTGAACAAGACGACGGGTTGCGTACGTTTGCCTGCGGCGAGGGCGAAGTCCGACAGCAGAGAGCTGTTGTGGACGCAGATGTCGTCGGCGATGAAGTTGCTGCCCATGGGGACGGTGAGGTCGTACACGTCGCGTTCGCCGTCGTATCCGATCGAAACGACCTCATCCCAGTAGAGATCGGGCTTAGCCAGGAACCTCAGGTCGTCGTCGTCCAGCACTTCCGCATACATCGCCAGTCGGCGTTGTGGGAGAGAGCGCCGAGTGTGGGGGTTGGAACTGTTCTCCCCGCAGCGACGCGAGAGCTCGGCGAACGACATGCCCGCGTTGTCGAGAGCCTTCCGAACCAACTCCCAAACCTCGGCCGGTGGAGCGCCGATGTTGCTTCGAAGCGCACGGCCGCCCGGCCGTTCTGAGAATCGCCGCTGGGTTTTCTCGCCCAGCCAGCCGATCTCACGTTGATAGCGATCGACCGATGCCGGCTCGGTTATCTCGACCCGCCAACAGCGCTCCTTCTTGAACCAGAACTTGCTGACGATCCCGAGCCGAATCAAGGCGTGGTGCATGTCCCGGGCCAGATTCTCGGACGCGACGGCGAATTCGATGCGTGCATATCCGCGAAGCGGGTAGACGGTGCCATCGCAGCTCATCACGACGCGAACGAAGTCGACGAGTTGTTCGCGACTGAAGGTCCAGACGACATCCGGGAATCGCTTCTCGAGAGCCGACTTGCCCATCAGTTCCAGAGACTTCAGCCACGCGGTCACGTCGTTACAGCCGCGGAATCGATCCCCGATGTACCGAACCGTGTAGGTGATACCGATGTTAGTAACCGCGCATGACTCGAACTCCTCATAGACGCAGCGCTCGAAGTCATCGACGATCACCGGATCCGCGTTCGTGAACCGAGGCATCCTTCCTGTGAGGCCTCCCTCGGCGATGAAATAGGCCAAGAGGCGGATCCGCTCGCTGCTCCAGTCACACTCGCCGAAGACCGGAACCTCCCGGGGCACGGCGATGCGATCTCCGACCTCGAGCTCCGAAAGCGGGGTCCAGCCCCCAACCTTCAGGAAGGGATGGTTGTCGGTCGCGACGATGGTCCGGCCGCTCCGAGTGGTGAGGCGCCAGCACTCGCGT
>WHTI01000074.1 GCA_009377815.1 Actinomycetota bacterium | reverse complement strand
CAACAAGTTCCTCGCCAAGCTCGCGTCGCAGAAGGCGAAGCCGGATGGGCTCCTCCTGGTTCCCGCCCACGACATCGAGGGCTTCCTCCATCCGCTCCCGATCACCGCGCTGTGGGGTGTGGGGGAGAAGACCGGAGAGGCCCTCAGGAGGCTCGGGTTGAAGACGGTGGCAGATGTAGCTGCGATGCCCCGGAGAACGCTTCAGCGAGCCGTGGGCGACTCCCTGGGGGCGCACCTGTTCGATCTGGCTACCGGAGTCGACGAGCGGGTGGTCACCCCGCACGAACCGACCAAGTCGGTTGGTTCGGAGGAGACCTTTTCCCACGATCTCGACTCGACCCCCGAGATCATCCGCGAGATCCTGCGGCTCAGCGAGAGGACCGCGGGGAGGCTCCGCGGTGCCGGTCTCTGCGGCAGGACGGTGACCTTGAAGGTTCGGTTCTCCAACTTCAAGACGATCACCAGATCGCGGACCCTCGAGGAGGAAGTGGACAACACCCACGAGATCTACGACGCCGCCCGATCGCTGTACGAGAAGCTCGACCCCGTCCGTCCTCGGATCCGGCTCCTCGGCGTCAGCGTCAGCGGGGTCACCCCGGGGCCTCCACGCCGGCAGATGTCTCTTTTGTCGGGGGCGGGAGGGCCGGGGTGGACCGAGGCGACCGAGGCGATCGACAGCATCCGCGAGCGCTTCGGGGACGAGGCTGTGGGACCCGCCGCCTTGCTCGATGGCGACGACCGCTGAAATGTTGCATGCCCAAAAGGGGCTGACTAAAGGCGCTCCATCCATATAATCGAAGGCACAGTGCCCCTCTCAGACCACGAACAGAAGATCCTCGAAGAGATCGAGAAGAGCCTCTACCAAGAGGACCCTAAGTTCGCGCGCGATGTGAAGCGGCGATCCCCTCAGATGGGCGAGCGGCGACGCGTCAAACTCGGTGCGGTCCTGTTCTTCATCGGCTTCGGGATCCTCATCGGTTTCTTCATCACCAGCAACATCATCATCGGCGTCGTCGCATTCGGGACGATGGTCGCCGGGATCGTTCTGGTCGCGGGCTCCATAACCGGCTTGACCCTGGGCCGAGGTGGTCCGGGAACCGGCCCTAGGGACCGCCTTCTCAAGACCTTCGAGCAGTGGGAGTCGCGCGTTCGAAAGCGCGATAAAGGTTCCTGAGGACCAAACTTCAAGAACAATCCTCCGTATCGCCGATTTCCCCTTGCCGCGCCGCGACCTGACGCGCTAGATTCGCAGGGAGTTCACAAAGCGAGGGGATCCTGAGGCGAGGGGATGTAGTCTTCGGAACCCATCGGGATCTTGTTCGGGGAAGTCTTGTACACGTTTCTGTCGAGGTTGTAACTGAAAAGGCGGGAGGTTCGCGCGCACTCATGGACGGTTTCACTGCAGAGCAGGCATGTCGTTTCACTGGGTGCACGCCACATCAGCTTCGTTATTGGGATCGCATCGCTCTCGTAAAGCCCGGGGTTCAGCAGACCGGGGGTCGGCCGGGCGTCAGACGTCTCTACTCATTCCGCGACCTGGTGGCACTCAAGGTCGTGAAGTCACTCCTCGACGGAGGCATGAGCCTTCAGCGGGTCAGGAAGGCCTACGACTACCTCCGCAAGAAGGCCGGGCTCGAGGATCACCTGTCCGAGGTCCGGCTCGTTACCGACGGCGTCAGCATCTTCAAGGTCTGCCACGACGACGGCGAGGTGCTCGATGCCCTGAAGGAAGGACAGATGTCGTTCTTCCTGGCGATCAACGAGATCGCTCAAAGCGTCGACGGGAAGGTCTCCGAGTACCTCTACGATCGTGAGGAATTCGTTACCGCACTGAAGAGAGTCGAGTCCAAGGCCGAAGAGGACCTCGACGACAAGGTGATCAGGCGGCTGCGCGCCGCCCACTGATCCACGGCAACCTCAGCTCCGGCAGACCCTGCGAGAGGTTCCTCGGGGAGAACAGCCGGACCGCGCGCTGCCACACCGTCGACCGGGACCACATGTTCTTTCGGAGTCCGCGCGCGAGTTTCCTGGCCTCTCCGGCATCGAGAGCGGAGACATCGCGCGACGAGTATTCGGCCGCTTCGTAGATCGCCGCGAGACGGATAGCGGCGCGCTCGGGGATGCCCTTCAGCTCGGCGACCCTCGTGACGTAGGACGTCGGAGATTCGGCGATCCCTCGGTTGGTAGCGAGCTCGCGCGCGTTGAGACAGAAGTCGAGGAACGCGGCGGACGCCAGATCGCGCGTTCCCTTCGCCCCCGCGTAGGCCCTCTTGATGCGCCATTCCTTCAGCGCGGGGATCGAGAGGATGAACATCAGCGCGCCCGCGAGAAGGACGATCGAGACGATGCGGAAGGTCCGCTCCCACGGTTGCGTCTCGGGGAGCTCAGCGCCTCCCGGGATGGCGCCGCTGTTGATCAGGTTCTGCAGTTCCTCAGGGCTCAGGTCCCCTCCGGGGTTGATGCCGGCGTCCTCTAGCCGTGGGTCAACATCCCCCGGGTTCGGGCCCGAGTTGGCACCGTCGACCCCGATCGGCCCCTCCGTACCGGGGTTCTGGGGGGTGGTGTAGTGCGGGACGTTGGTGGATCGGGTGGCATCGACACGTGGCGTGGGCTCGAACGCGATCCAGCCGATGTGGTTGAAGTACACCTCGGGCCAGGCGTGGGCGTCGGTGCCTTTGACCACGTTCTCGCCCTCACCGATGGCCTCGCCGGGGAGGAAGCCGACCACGAGGCGTGACGGGTAACCGAGCTCCCGGGCCAGCACCGCGAAGGCGGTGGAGAACTGCTGGCAGTAACCGGTCTTGGAGTTGATCAGGAAGTTCGTGAGATCGTCGGTCGAGGCCTCCTGCTCGGCCCTGATCTCCTCGGGGATGATCGAGTAGGTGAACTCCTCGGGGTTGCGAAGGTGGTCCTGGACCGCGACCAGCTGCTCGAACTCGGTGCCCCCGGTGCTTACCCATCCGGCGAGGAGGTCCTTGACCTCGGGAGACAACTCGTCAGGCAGCTGCGTGTAGATGTCGTCCCCCGGTATCCCAGGGTCACCGATGTGAGCGTTGACCAGTTCGGTGTAGCTCTCCTCGGGGACGTCGGAGGTCACGTCGTAGACCAGGCTTCCGCCGAGCTCGGTGGTGCTCCGGATATCCCCACTTTCCGGGTCGTAGCGGAGACCGTCGAGGTTCTGTTGCGTGATGAGCTGGATGTTCGTCGCCTGCACGGCGGCCGGAAGTGAATCGGAGACGAGCCCGGTGATCGTGATCCTCTGCTCGAGTGTGCGGGACGCGGTCGAAACGGGGGTAGGACCGTCGATGGCACCGTCCTCGATCGGAACGAGGTCGGCGCTCGATGGTCTCCACGTCGCTCCGTCGAAGTCGGGCAGCGTGATCAGGCGCCAGTAGGTGTTCGTCTCGGCTTGCACGCGGAAGAGATCTGTCTCCGTCTGGCTGATCAAGGTTGGGGCGATCGAGACGAGGGGATCGATCCGGCCACCGCCCTCTCCGTCCCCACTCCCGCCGACCCCCGGGCCACCACCCTGCCCGGACGGGTTGCGCCATGAGAGCAGTCCGTCACCCAACGCCGGAAGGAAGATCGGAGCGATCAACGCGAGGGCGACGCAGGTCGCGCCCATCTTTCGAGCGATCTCTCCGGTGATCGAATCGGGTTCCTCTTCGGCATCGTGATCCGCCCAGGTCGGAACCCAGCGACCCCAGGAGCGGAGGCGATGGGAGGACTCGACCCCCCAGTACGCGAGCAACGCGATCAGGAACAGCGCGACGAAGAGGGGAGTGCCGGCCCCGGTCCCGACGACCATCACGACCGAGAACAGCACGACCGGGGTCACCGAGGCGATCAACGGTTTCCGCCATCTGAAGGTCGCGACCTCACCGAGGGCCGCGGCGATCCACAGGCCGGCGACGACCATGATCACGTAACCGGGCCGCACGGGGACGGGGGCGAAGTCGATCTCGGCCTGGTCCAACGCTCCCCTCACCGCATCCACCAGACCGCGCACTGCGCCCGGGGTCGGGAGTCCGTAGAACGTGTTCTTGGTCTGGAAGATGAACGCGAGGTAGGTGGTCATCGCGACGAATGATGCGATCGTCGTCAGCAGGATAGAGACTCCGAAACGCCGCGCGAGGATCGCGATCCCGGCCGCGATCAGCATGCCGAGGGCGGCCGGACCCGGGTAGTCGCCGTCGGCGAACAATTGCGAGAACGAGAACAGCGTGACCGCGAGGAGGCCGATGAGTGCTAGGCGAGTTCTGGCTTCCGAGCCCATGCGTCACCCCCTCGTCGTCCGCCGACCGAGAGGGACGTCCAGGCTGCTCCCAATCCTTCGCCCGGACCCAGCACGAGCGACGGCACCGCCGAGCGCGTAAGGAGCGTTACGGCGGCACGGGTCTGCTGCTCGCCCTCCCAGCGCGACTTGGTGGTCGCTCCACCGAAGCGGTGGCCGGGGTAGACGATGACCGCGACCTGACGGAAGCGCCGCCGGCAGCGCGTGATGCCAACCGCGACGGCGTCGGACAACTCGCCGGTCACGCACACGAGCGTTCCCTCGGCCGAGGTTCCGGATTCCAGTTCGGCCAACCGGAGCACCAACGAGTCGTGGTCCGGGGCGTCGTGGCCCGGCTCGAGGATCGCCAGGGCATCGAGGATCTGGTGGTAGTGGTCCGTACCGCGGGACGTCGGACGGCCCGGGTGATGTCCGCTCATCAAACGGTAGGTGTAGCCGGATCGGTGGTAGAGATCGGCTAGGGACGCCGCACCCTCGATCGCACGTTCGAAAGAAGAGCCGTCACCGTGACCCTCGTGGGCCGAGAACCGATCGTCGAGCAGGATCGTGGCCCGCGTGTGCCACGGCGTCTCCTCCTGCCGGATCATCGGCTTTGCGCGTTTGGCGGTGGAGGGCCAGTGGATCTTTCTCAGGTCGTCTCCCTGGGCGTATTCGCGCATCGTGTAGAAGTCCTCGCCGCGCGCTCCCGAGAGTTGCCTCAGGGCCGACACCGCCATGCTCCTCTGCTGGCCGAGGTCCCGTGGCAGCGCCAGACGTTCGATCCGCGGGTACACGATGAGCGTGTCGACCTCGACCGCGAGGTTACGGGTGCGTGCGAGACCGAAGGGATCGACGATCGAGGTGCGCAGAGGCCCCACCTCATAGCGCCCCCGGCGAGGCCCTCGGACCTCGTACTCGACCTCCCGGGTGCCGCCGGGCTCGACCCCGTTGAGCGCGAACCGCGCTTGTCCCGATAGCTCGATCGGCAGGGCATCGTCCAACAACAACAGTGGCGCGGAACCGCGGCCCTCGTTCTCGATCCGAAGGTGGACCCGAACGGGCTGGCCTGCACGCGCCCTCGGCGGCGAGAGCGCGCGCGTGATGATGAGATCGTGTCGACGCGCGGACACGATGACGACCGCGATGCCGACCAGCGCGACGAGGGCGAAGCCGACCTGCTCGAGGCCGCCGGCACCGAACCCACGGCCGACCACCCACAGAGCGATCCCGAGGGCGACGGTCGCCCAACCCCGCAGCGACGGCACCGGGCTGTTAGGCCTGACCCCGTGCCGGGATCGGGACACGCTCGACGAGGTCGCCTAGGACGTCCTCGGCGGTCGCCCCGCGCATCTGCGCTTCGGGCGACAGGATCACGCGGTGGGCGAGCACATGGATGGAGAGCTGTTGGATGTCGTCGGGAACGACGTAGTCGCGTCCCCGGCTGGCGGCCAGAGCTCGCGACGAGCGCAGCATGTAGAGCGACGCCCTCGGGCTGGCTCCGAGATGGACGTCGGGGTGACCGCGGGTCGACTCGGTGATCTCGACGATGTAGCGCTTCAGAGTCGGTGCGACGTGGACACCCTGTGCCATCTTGACGAGCACGCTGACCTCTCCGGCATTGGCCACCGGCTCGAGCTCGTCGAGGCGTGAGTGCGTTCCGTGGAGGTCGAGGATCTCGAGCTCCGAGACTCGCGACGGATACCCGACCGACAACCGCATCATGAAGCGGTCGAGCTGGGACTCGGGCAGGGGATAGGTGCCTTCGTGCTCGAGCGGGTTCTGGGTCGCGATCACCATGAAGGGGGGATCGAGGTGGTGGGTCGTGCCGTCGATCGTGACCTGTCGCTCCTCCATGCACTCGAGGAGGGCCGACTGGGTCTTGGGAGACGCGCGGTTGATCTCGTCACCGAGGCAGATGTTGGCGAAGACGGCTCCCGGCTTGAACTCGAACTCGTGCGTCCGCTGGTCCCAGAAGTTGACGCCGGTGACGTCGGTGGGCAGGAGGTCGGGGGTGAACTGGATCCGCTGCCAGGTGCAGTCGATCGAACGGGCGAGGGACTTGGCGAGCATCGTCTTGCCGACGCCCGGGACATCCTCGAGCAGGACATGTCCCTCGGAGAGGAGGGCGATCAGTGCGAGGCGGATCACGTTGCCCTTGCCCTGGATGGTCCGCTCTATGTTCTCCGCGATCCGTTCGAAAACGGTCTGGAAATGGTTGTAGTCGTTCGGGGGTGCATCGGTCATCCCCGCCCTCCCTTGGCAAGCGATCGGATTATCAGGTTAGCAGCGTGCTGATTTTGTAAGTGGTTCGGCGTAGGCTTCGGCCCTATAACTCTTATCTGGCTATCGATCACAGGGGGATCCAGTACATGGCGGGTTGGGGCGACGATCCGGAGCTCGAACGACTTCGGGGCCTGTTGGCCGACGGGTGGGGGGTCACCGAGATCACCGAGGACCCGAACGCGGCCGGGGGCCCGTCGGACACGGTGAAACTCGCCAAGGGCGACGAGACCGCCGAGTGCACCTCCGACCATCTGGCGTTCCACCGTTTCGTTGAAGGACTCAAAGAAGATCAAGGATGACTCCTACAGCTGTAGTAGGAAGCTGACTATACTCGTCAGTCGAAGTGCGCAACAGGGGAGAGCACCACTAAGTAGCCGGAGTGGATCCGGCCGATCAAGGGGGGAACGTATGGGTCTTTCGACCTCGCGGCGGTTGCTGCGCCTGATGGCGTTGTTGACCGTACTCGCGCTTATGGCTGTCGCCTGTGGTGGCGACGATGATGACGCCGACGGCGGCGGTGGCGACGAGGCGCCTGCCGGTGCATCGCTGATCTTTGCAACTTCGGCCGATCCGGTCGTGCTCGACGGCGCTCTCGTATCCGACGGAGAGTCGCTGCGCGCTATCGACCAGATGTTCGAGGGATTGGTCACCCTTGCTCCCGGTGGTACCGAAGTCGTCCCCGGCCTCGCGACCGACTGGACCGCGAACGAGGACGGAACCCAATGGACGTTCAACCTTCAAGAGGGTGTGACGTTCCACGACGGCACCGAGTTCAATGCCGACGCTGTTTGTTACAACTTCGACCGCTGGTACAACTTCACGGGCTCCTTCCAGAACCCGGCGGCGTCGTACTACTGGCAGACCGTGTTCGGCGGCTTCGCCGAGACCGACCCCGACTCCGGGGCGCCTGAGGACTCGCTGTACGACTCGTGCGAGGTGACCGACGACCTGACCGTGGTCTTGAACCTCACCACCCCGTCGTCGTCGTTCCTGGCGGCCCTCGCGTTGACCAACTTCACGATCGCAAGTCCGACGGCGCTCGAGGAGTACCAGGCCGATGAGGGCGAGGTCGACGCCGACGGCATCTTCCACGCCACCGGCACCTTCGGAACCGAGCACCCGATCGGCACCGGACCCTTCATGTTCGAGGAGTGGGTCCGCAACGATCACTTGACGTTCGTCCGTAACCCCGACTACTGGGGCGACTTTCCAGGCAACGTCGATGAGCTGATCTTCCGTCCGATCCCGGACAACGCGGCCCGTCTCCAGGCGCTTCAGGCCGGCGACATCCAGGGTTACGACCTCGTCGAGCCGCAGGACTACGAGACGATCGAGTCCTCCGGTCTCCAACTCCTCAACCGCCCGGCGTTCAACGTTGCGTACGTCGGCTTCAACCAGAAACACGAGCCGTTCGGCGACATCGCAGTCCGTCAGGCATTCACCATGGCGGTCAATCGCCAGGAAGTCGTGGACGCGTTCTATGCGGGCCAGGGTGAGGTCGCCACGCAGTTCATGCCGCCGGAGCTGTTCGGCTGGTCGGACGCGGTGACGACCTACGACTTCGATCCCGAGGGTGCCAAGCAGGTCCTCGAGGACGCGGGCTACACGCTTCCGGTCGAGATCGACTTCGCCTTCCCGACCGACGTGTCGCGTCCCTACATGCCGACACCGCAGGACAACTTCGAGGCCATGGTGGCGCAGCTCGAGGACTGCTGTTTCAAGGTCAACACGGACTCCGCGACCTGGAGTCCGAACTACCTCGACAACGCTGACAACGGCCGCTACGGCGCGTATCTACTCGGGTGGACGGGTGACTTCGGTGACCCGGACAACTTCATCGGCACGTTCTTCCAGAACGAGCAGAAGGCGTGGGGTTTCGACAACCCCGAGATCTCCGACTGCCTGGATGCGGCCGAGATCGAGACCGATGAGGCCGCTCGAACCGCGCTATACGAGGAGTGCAACAACCTCATCATGGACTTCATCCCGGGTATGCCTTACGTGCACACCAAGCCGGGCCTCGCCTTCACGGCGAACGTCACCGGCTACGTGCCGAGCCCGGTTTCGCTCGAGCCGTTCTCGCTGGTAACGGTCGAGTAGAGCTTCAAGACGAGGGCGGAGCGGGGATCGATCCCCGCTCCGCCTTAGTCACTCCGGACGATGATCAAGTACATCGTTAGGCGGCTCGTGCTCCTCGTCCCGATCCTCTTCGGGCTATCGCTCCTCGTGTTCGTTTACGTGAGGTCGCTGCCCGGGGGCCCGGAGATCGCTCTCCTGGGCGAACGGGCGACCGAGCAGTCGAGTGAGGCGATCAGGAAGGACCTTGGGCTCGACCAGCCCTTGCCCGTCCAGTACGGGCGGTATCTGAAGAACCTGGCCTCGGGCAACTTCGGATCGAGCATCATCACGCGGCAGCCGGTTATGGACGAGCTGAAACAACGGTTCCCCGCGACCGTCGAGCTCGGCATCACCGCGATCCTGATCGCCCTGATCTTAGGCATCCCTCTCGGATTCCTCGCCGCGAAGCGATATCAAGGGTTCCTCGATCATGCGAGCCTCGGCGCGTCCCTGATCGGGATCAGCTTCCCGATCTTCTTCCTCGCGTTGATCCTCAAATGGATATTCGCAGTGAAGCTGGGGTGGTTACCCAGCTTCGGGAGGATCGACGCGACGATCGATCTCCCGCATCCGACGAACTTCTATCTCCTCGACGCGATCATCGATACCAACTGGAAGGCGTTCGTCGACGTCCTAAAGCACCTGATCCTCCCGGCGATCGCTCTCGCTACCATCCCGCTGGCGATCATCGCTCGCATCACGCGCGCCGCGGTGCTCGAGGTGACCAACGAAGACTACGTCCGCACCGCGCGCGCCAAGGGGCTCGATCCATCGGTGGTCGACCGGCGTCACGTGATGAAGAACGCGATGCTGCCGGTTGTCACTGTGATCGGACTCCAGACCGGACTGATCCTGACCGGAGCGGTGCTTACCGAGACCGTGTTCGCGTGGCCCGGGGTCGGTTCGTGGATGCTCAACGCGATCCGTAACGCGGACTACGCGGTGCTCCAGGGCGGCATCTTGTTCTTCGCCCTCATCACGATCTTCTCGAGCCTTCTGGTCGACATCTCGTACGCCTTCCTCAACCCACGGATCCGGTACCAGTGAGGTTCTCGTGAGCATCCTCGAGGCCGAAGCGCTCGAACTCGAGATCGAGCACCCGTCTGGGCTGTGGAGAGACGCGTTCGATCGCCTGCGACGCAACCCCGGAGCGATCATCGGCGCGGTGATCGTGGCGCTGTTCCTGTTCCTGGCGGTGTTCGCGTCGGTTGCGGCTCCTTTCGGTCAGAACGAGCGCGTCACGGCCCCGACCTCGACGCCCGACGGGCCGAGTTCCGAGCACAGGTTCGGGGTCGACAAACAGGGCCGCGACTACCTCAGCCGCATCATCTTTGGGGCCCGACTCTCGCTGCTCGTCGGGATCGTCTCGGTGG
The DNA here is from genome assembly GCA_009377815.1 of Actinomycetota bacterium. Lineage (GTDB taxonomy): Bacteria > Actinomycetota > CADDZG01 > CADDZG01 > WHSQ01 > WHTI01. The sequence continues at coordinate 2,805 of WHTI01000074.1, read as the reverse complement.
CCGTCGGCCTATCGCTCGGGCTCTTGTTCGGTGCGATGGCGGGCTACTTCGGGGGCTGGCTGGACACGGCGATCATGCGCGTGATGGACATCCTCCTCGCGTTCCCCGGCTTCCTCTTAGCCATCGGTCTCGTGACGGCCTTGGGGCCGGGACTGTGGCAGATCATGCTCGCAGTCGGGATCACCAATGTCCCTCAGTTCGCGCGCGTCCTCAGGAGCTCCGTGATCGCGCAGCGCGAATCGGACTACGTCCTCGCCGCGCGGTCGCTCGGGGCGCGCGGGAGGCGGCTGCTGCTCCGTCATGTCCTCCCCAATAGCCTTGCGCCGGTGATCGTGCAGGCGACGCTGGCGATGGCGACCGCGATCATCGATGTCGCCGGTCTCAGCTACGTCGGGCTCGGGCCGAACGATCCGAGCCTGCCGGAGTGGGGCAAGATGCTCGCCGACTCGGCCGCTCGCCTCGAAACCGGTACGCACCTGGTCCTGTTCCCGGGCTTCGCCATCGTCCTCAGCGTTCTCGGCCTCAATCTCATCGGGGACGGCCTGCGTGAGGCACTTGACCCGAGGCTGAAGTCCTGATGGCCCTCCTCTCGGTGCGCGATCTCGAGGTCAGGTTCTCGACCCGTAAGGCAACGGTCCATGCCGTGAACCAGATCGGATTCGACCTGGAGTCCGGCGAGAGCCTCGGCATCGTGGGGGAGTCCGGTTGCGGCAAATCGGTTTCGGCTCTGGCGATGCTCGGGATCCTGCCGAAGGCGGGGCGCGTGACCGGCGGTTCGGTCGAGTTCGGAGGCGTCGATCTCCTCAAGCTGCCCGATCAGAAGCTGAGGCAGATCCGCGGCAAGGACATCGCGATGATCTTCCAGGACCCCATGACGTCGCTGAACCCCGTGTTGACGATCGGGCGACAGTTGACCGAGACGCTCGAGAAGCATCTGGACATGGACAAGGATGTCGCCAAGAAGGAGGCTGCCGAACTTCTCGAGCGCGTGGGCATCCCCCGGGCCGCAGATCGATTGGGCGACTACCCCCACCAGTTCTCCGGCGGGATGCGCCAGCGCGTGATGATCGCGATGGCGATCTCATGCAAACCTAAGCTCTTGATCGCGGACGAGCCGACCACCGCGCTCGACGTCACGATCCAGGCACAGATCCTCGAAGTACTGAAGAACCTCACCGCCGAAGAGCACATGGCCCTGATCCTGATCACCCACGACCTCGGGGTCGTGGCCGGTGTATGCGAACGCACCAACGTGATGTACGCAGGGAAGTTCGTCGAGACCGCCCCTACCGCGAAGCTGTTCTCTAAGCCTCGCCATCCGTACACCCTCGGGCTGCTCAAGTCGGTCCCGCGCCTCGACGCCGCGCGCAAGGAACGCCTCGAGCCGATCGCGGGACTACCACGCGATCTCCGGACGCTGCCGCCCGGTTGCTCGTTCGCTCCTCGATGCCTCTACGCGACCGATCGGTCGCGCGCCGAGACCCCCGAGTTGCACACGATCGATTCGGACGATCACCTGGTCGCCTGTTGGAACCCGGTGCCCGACGCCGATATCCCGGAGCGCCACTCGCTCGAGGACCCGGGCGCGTCATGACCCAAGCCGCCGCCGCCCAGCCATCGAAGCCCCTGCTCGAGGTCGAGGACCTGAAGGTCTACTTCCCGATCCGGTCGGGGGTGCTGATCGACCGGCACATCGGTGACGTCAAGGCGGTCGATGGAGTCTCGTTCGAGATCGAGCGCGGTGAGACCCTCGGGCTGGTGGGGGAGTCCGGCTGCGGCAAGACAACGGTCGGACGTACGATCCTGCGACTGTACGAACCGACCGAGGGCCGCATCGTCTTCGACGGGGTCGACGTCGGATCGTTGAACCCGGCGGGTCTCAGGAAGCTCCGCCGGCGGATGCAGATGGTCTTCCAGGATCCGTACTCGTCGCTCAATCCGCGGCAGAACGTCGGCAACATCGTCGGTGAGCCCCTGCAGATCCACGGCATCGCCAGCGGGCGCGACATGGAGAAGAAGGTCGCCGAGTTGCTCGACATCGTCGGGTTGCCGGCCGGCGCGGCCAACCGGTATCCGCACGAGTTCTCCGGAGGCCAGCGCCAGCGCATCGGACTCGCCCGCTCGTTGTCGTTGAACCCGGACCTGATCGTTGCCGACGAGCCGGTCTCTGCGCTCGACGTCTCGATCCAGGCGCAGATGATCAACCTCCTCGAGGACCTCCAGAAGGAGTTCGACCTCACCTACCTGTTCATCGCCCACGATCTCGCCGTCGTGCGTCACATCTCCGATCGCATCGCGGTCATGTACCTCGGGAAGATCGTCGAGGTCGCCTCGGCCGATGAGCTCTACACGTCGCCCGCGCACCCGTACACGATGGCGCTCCTGTCCGCGGTCCCGATCCCGGACCCCGAGATCGAGCTTCAGCGCGAGCGGATCATCCTGAAGGGCGACCTTCCGTCCCCGGTCGATCCACCGTTCGGGTGCCGCTTCCACACCCGGTGCCCCTTCCGCCAGCCCGAGCGCTGCGACACCGAGGACCCCGCCCTTCGCCCCCTCCCCGAGGGCAACCTCGTGGCTTGCCACTACTCCGAGGAGATCCGCTCCGGGGCCCTGACCCCCCACGACCCCACCCCCTAGGACCTCTCAAGTCCCTCACGCGCCGTTGAGAGCCTGTCGCGAAATGGGCGGAAAGGCTCGCGTTCTGGGCCTCGAACCGGCAGACTTGAGGGGACCCCAAGGAGGTTCCATGGCTCACGGCTTTGTCCCGGTGGAACGAGATCAATCGTTGCTGCTGCCTCCCGATCT
>WHTI01000234.1 GCA_009377815.1 Actinomycetota bacterium | reverse complement strand
GCCTCAAGGTTGCCTCGAGGTGATGCTCGAGAGGGTTCCCGACCGCGGCCATGTAGAAGTCGTAGTGAAGCTCGTCTCCGACGACCTCGATGACCCTCCGGGTGGCGAGGATCTCCTTGGCCGTTGCCGTGCCGGTGACGGCGGAACTGGCGAGATCGAGTCGTCCGCCGTCGAGGATCCCCTCGCAGATCTCAACCACCCCGAAGGGATGCGCGAGGACGAACTCGGCCCGGCCGTCGGGGGCCGGGCGAAGGTAACCCGCCTCACCGTGCAGGGGGTTGCCCTCCGGGCCCTTGGTGCTCTGCCGGTAGATCAGGAAGGGCTTGCCGTTCGAGGCGAACGTGACCTCTTCTTCGTAGGTGAAATCCTCGATCGTCGGATAGTGACCACGGCCCGATCCGCGCCACGTTCCGAGGAGGAATGCGAGGGGACCTTCGGGAGCGGACATGGGACGGAGCCTAGCCGCCGGTCCCCGTGGCATCCAACGCCTTCTCGATCAATTCCACGAGCGTGGCTTCGCTGATCGGTCCATCGATCGAGCCGACGACCTCGCCGGCTCCATCGAATACCGCCGTCACCGGCTGGTAGGGAACCTCGAACTGCTCCCAGACCTTGGGTGCGTGCGCGAGTGGATAGGGCACTCCGTACTCCACCTGGTACGCCTCGCCATCGGCGACGGTGTCGTTGTTGGACACCCCGATGAACACGACTTCCCCCCCGTATCTCTCGAACACCTCGTTGAGGTCGGGCTGTTCGGCCTGGCATTGCGGGCACCAGGATTCCCAGAAGTTCAGGACCACGGGACTTCCGCGGTGATCGGACATGGTGAACGTCTTGCCGTCGAAGGTCTCGACCGTGAAGTCGTGCCCCGAGTCCGGCTTCGATCCCGCGGCAGCCTTGTCGTCCCCTCCGCCTCCGCCTCCGCCGCCGGAGGCGGGAGCGCCTGTGTCCCGATCCTCGACCCGGAGCGGCGAGCCGCCTCCCTCCCCCGCACAGGCCGCGCCGAACAGCGCGAGCAGGATGAGTGGGACGATGATCCTTGTCGGCTTCATCGTTCAATGGTGGCAGAGCCGGGAACTTAGGCGTTGACGCGTGTTCTGTGCCGGGTACACGCTCGCGTAATACGCTGCGCCGAGGATGGCCTGGCCCTTCGAGCCTCACCACGACGAGCTCCGCGCTTCTATCCGCGCGTTCGTTGAAGGCGAGCTGGCTCCGTACGCAGATGAGTGGGAAGCGAACGGCGATTTCCCCGACTCGGTCTTCTCCCGGATGGGTGAGCTCGGATTCCTCGGTCTCTCGTACCCCGAGGAGTATGGGGGTGGCGGAGGCGACTATCTCTGCAACATCGTGCTCGCCGAAGAGATGAGTCGCTGCAACTCGGGCGGGCTGGCGATGGCGGTCGCGGTCCAGACCGATATGGCGGTTCCTCCGCTCTACAAGTTCGGGACCGAGGAGCAGAAGAAGAAGTACCTGACCGCTGCGATCGCGGGCGAGAAGATCTTCTGCCTGGGTATCTCCGAGCCCGATGCCGGGTCTGATGTTGCCGGTATCAAGACCACCGCCAAAAAGGTTGACGGCGGCTGGCTCGTCAACGGATCGAAACTGTGGATCACCAACGGTCGGCGCGCCGATTGCATGACGTTGGTAGCCAAGACCGATCGCGAGGCCGGCCACCAGGGCATCTCGCTATTCATCGTCGATACCGACACGCCCGGGTTCGAGGTTCGGCGCACGCTCGACAAGCTTGGGATGCACTCCTCGGATACCGCCGAGATCTCTTTCACCGACATGCTGCTGCCCGACGATGCGCTTCTCGGCAACGAGGGCGAGGGCTTCTACAACATCTCGTGGGAGCTGCAGGGGGAACGCCTCATCGGTGCGGCCGGCACCATCGTCGGTGCTCAGCGAACGCTCGACGCCGCGATCGCGTACGCCAAGGAACGCCACACCTTCGGCAAGCCGATCTCGAAGCACCAGGCCGTGCGTCACTCCCTCGCCGACATGGCGACCGAGGTCCACGCGGCACAACAACTCGTCTATCTCGCGGCGTGGAAGGTCAATCGGGGCGAGTACCCGGTGCGGGAGATCTCCATGGCCAAGCTGCTGACCGGTGAAGTCTCCTGGAAGGTCTCCGACGGCGCGCTCCAGGTCTTCGGAGGCTTCGGCTACTCGATGGAGTTCCCGGTCCAGCGCGCGTGGCGCGATTCCCGCCTGCTCCGCATCGGTGGCGGTACCGATGAAGTGATGCGAGAGGTGATCGGTCGGATGGAGGGTCTGTGAGCCACGATCGTTTCGGCGCGGCTCCTCCGAGCGACGGGCGCGACGCGCTGTTCTCCGAGGAGCACGAGGCCCTGAGGAAGTCGGTGCGCGCCTTCGTCGAGAAGGAGTTGGCTCCGAACGCCCAGGAATGGGAGAAGGCCGAAGCATTCCCACGAGAGGTCTTCGAGCGGGTCGGCGAGCTGGGGTTCTTCGGGATGAAGTTCGCGCCCGAGGTCGGGGGATCGGGCCCCGATCTGATCGCGGATGCGGTCGTGACCGAAGAGTTCGCCCGCTGCGGCTCGGGCGGCGTGGCCGCCGCGCTCGGGGCGCACAAGGATCTCGCATGTCTATACCTGGCGAACTTCGGCACCGCCGAGCAACACAAGAAATGGCTGACTCCGGCCATCGAGGGCCGATCGATCGGCGCCTTCGCGGTCACCGAGCCGGACGCCGGCTCCGATGTCGCCGGACTCAAGACGAAGGCGGTTCGCGACGGGGACGACTGGGTGATCGACGGTGCCAAGACGTTCATCACCGACGGCGCGTGGGCGGACTTCGTGGTCGTTGCCGCGAAGACCGATCCCGACGCGGGCCATAACGGACTGACCCTCTTCGTCGTAGAGCGGGGGACGGCAGGGTTCGAGCAGAAGAGGATCCGGATGCTTGGCTGGCGCCCGAGCCAGACCGGCGAGCTCACGCTGTCATCGGTACGGGTCCAAGACTCGCACCGGCTCGGTGAGGTTGGCGCCGGCTTCTACGCCATCATGCAGAACTTCGCCTGGGAACGGTTGTCTATGGCTCTGGGTCAGTCGGCCGGCGCCCAGCACATCTACGAGATCGCCAAGAAGTACGCCCTCGAGCGAACCGCGTTCGGTCGCCCGGTCGGGAAGTTCCAGGTGTGGCGGCATCGGTTCGCAGATATCGCCACGCGCATCGAGGCGGGTCGGGCGATGACCTACG
>WHTI01000042.1 GCA_009377815.1 Actinomycetota bacterium | reverse complement strand
CGACGATGTACCCATCCCCCAGGGCACCTCGGGCGAGAGCGGCGAGCACGGGAATGACTCGGGGCGCTTCCTTGGCCCTATCCATTCGTTCTCTCCATGCAGAGGTTCTACAACCCCCAGGACGATAAGGCCATCGTCACGCGTAAAGCGGTGTGACGGCTATCTCCGGCGCGGTGGGCGACGCGAGCGGCGGTGCTGCCGGGCCCTAGGCTTGCGGCGGCGAGATTCGGCGGCCGGGGCCCGGCGAGGGCGCTCGGACTCGGCCTTCTGGACCGCCGCGATCACTTCCCTCGTGGCGTCGGTCTCTCCGGTCTCGCCCGCCTTCAGCAGCAACTGGAAGAGGACCGCACGTTCGAACTCCTCGAGCGAGTCAGAGACTTTGTGCCTCGAACCGGCGGGCGTATCCCATTCGGCGATGATCCGGCCGGCATGGGGTACCCCGACCCTGAGCGGGATCGAGCCGATCCTTCCTTCCCAGATCTGATCTCCTGGTTCCATGGTTGTTCCTTCCTTCTCAGGTCCATCTCGGAGTGGACTCCGCGTCCTACCCAGGCAAGCGCCCGGGGACGCGTTCGGTCGCCGCTCTAGAGTACGGGACCGGAGGGACTTCCGTGGAGATGACGAAAGTGAGAGTTGAGATCGTGGTTATCCGAGGAGGCACAGCGCTCGTCGGACCGACCCTCCGCCCGCTCGAGGATGCCGTTCTGATCATCGAGGACGGCCTGATCGCCGAGCTCGGCGCAGCATCCAGCGTGGCGATCCCCGAGGGAGCAGTGATCGTGGACGCGAGTGGGATGACGCTCGTGCCCGGCTTCATCGACGCGCACGTGCACATCGAGTTCGCCGATCCCGCCGAGGTCCTTGCCGGCGGCGTCACGACCGTGCGCGACCTCGCCTGGCCCCCGGAGTCGATCTGGCCCCTGGCCGAGCGCTCGAGGGATCCCGGTTTCGAAGGCCCCCTGATCGTCGCGGCCGGTCAGATGCTCACCACCGAGGGCGGTTACCCCACCCGGGCCGGATGGGCCCCGGAGGGCACCGGTCTGGTCGTGGCCGCCCCGGAGGATGCCGCCGCGGCCGTCGATGCCCAGGCGGATGCGGGCGCGAGCGTGATCAAGGTCGGCCTCAACTCCGCGGTGGGACCGACTCTGGATCTCGAAACCCTGAGAGCGATAGTCGACGCCGCGAACACACGGGACCTGGCGGTCACCGGGCACGTCGACAACATCGAACAACTCGAGAAGGCCCTCGACGCGGGCATGACAGAACTCGCTCACATGCTGCTCGGCGGCGAGAGGATCCCCGACGAGGGGATCGAACGGATGGTCCGCGCCGGGATGACCGTCGTCCCAACGCTCTCGATCCTCGCGGGTCCCGAGCTCGAAGCCGCGGTCGACAACCTCGCCCGCTTCCGCGCGGCCGGAGGAAGCGTGGTCTACGGCACCGACCTCGGCAACGCCGGTCCCCGACCGGGCATCGATCCGACCGAGGTCGCCGCGATGACCGCCGCGGGGATGAGCCTGCACGACATCCTCGTCTCCGCGACCGTCGATGCCGGCGCGTTGCTGGGACTGGATGGCGTCGGGACCCTCAGCGAGGGCATGGCCGCCGACATCGTCGCCCTGGGTGGAGCGCCCCTCGCGGATCCCGGCGACCTCACCGACGTCCAGATGGTGTGGAGACGCGGGCGGCGGGCCCGCTAGGAAAGACTCGGCGGCGAGCCCGCTAGACCGAGCCGAATGGCCCCTCGGTAGGGGCCACATCGGTCCTGTTACGCGCCCCCCGAAGGCGGGACCATGACGGAAAGAACCCGCTCAATGGAGGTGCGTCATGCCGGCATCGATGATCTTTCGTTTGGACGAGAAGAATGCAGTCGTCACCGGAGGGGCGATGGGGATTGGGCTGGGTATCGCCACCTCGTTCGTCGAAGCCGGGGCCAACGTCCTGATCGTCGACATCGACGGGGACGCGGCCCGGACCGCAGCGGCCGAGCTCGAGGGCCGCGGCACAAAGGTAGCCTGGATGCAGACCGACCTGACCGACGAGGGCTCTCCCGAAGAAGTTGTTGGAAGGTGCGTCGAGGAGTTCGGCTCGATCGACATACTCGTTAACAATGCGGGGATCTACCCCCAGGTTCCGATGCTCGAGATCACCCCCGAGACCTTCGATCGCGTCTACCAGCTCAACGTGAAGGCCCTCGCCTTCGCGTCTCGAGCGGCGGCGGCCAGGATGATCGAGGTTGGTACCGGAGGCTCCATCATCAACATCGGATCGATCGACAGCTACCACCCGTCGATGGTCGGACTCACCGCCTACGACACCTCTAAGGGCGGCGTGCTGATGTTCACCAAGGGACTCGCACTCGAGGTCGCCCCTCACGGGGTCCGAGTAAACATAATCGCTCCCGGAGGGATCACGACACCGGGAACCTCGAAGCCGTTGGCCGAGAGCAAGATGTCGCCCGAGGAGACCGAGGCGATGATGGCCAAGTTCACGGAGATGGTCCCGATGAAGAGGTTCGGCCGCCCCGAAGAGATCGGGAGCGCCGCGGTGTTCCTTGCGTCCGAGGCCGCGAGCTACGTGACGGGCACGACGCTCATCGTCGACGGAGGTCGGCTGCTCGGCTAGGCCGGGTGAACCTCGATGACTTCGACCTTCAACGCGCCTGCGGGTGCCTGAGCGACGACCGTCTCGCCGGCCGAGTGCCCTAAGAGGGCCGCGCCGAGCGGAGATGTGGGCGTGAGGATGTCGTGCTCGCCACCCTTCTCCTCGCGCAGGCCCAGGAGGTAGGTCTCGGTCTCGGTGTCGCCGTCGTGCCTGATGGTCACCACCATCCCCGGGGAGATGACGCCGTCGTCCTCGGCCTCGACGATCTCGGCGTTCTCGAGCATCTGACGGATCTGGCGAACGCGCGATTCCTGCAGTCCCTGCTGGTCCTTCGCCGCGTGATACTCGGCGTTCTCGGAGAGGTCACCGTGCGCCCGAGCGGTTGCGATCGCCTCGATGATCTGGGTCCGCAACGGACCCTCGAGCTCGTCCAGCTCGGTCTTCAGCTTGATGTATGCGTTCTTGGTCAGGTGGATCGTCTTCTGTTCGGCCATCGGGGAATCCTACAGCCGCTTAGGATGCGGACCCATGGCCGGCAGACTGGAAGGCAAGGTCGCGATCGTCACCGGGGCGGGGCGCGGGATCGGAAAGGCGATCGCCGAGGCCTTTGTCGCCGAGGGTGCCCGGGTCGTCGTGAACGATGTCGATGCCGACGCCGCCAACCTCCTCGTGAAGGAACTCGGAGACGGCGCGGTCGCGGAGAACTCCGCCATCGGCACGGTGGCCGCAGCCGGATCTGTCGTGGGGACCGCCCTCGATACCTGGGGCCAGGTCGACATCCTCGTGAACAACGCCGGCATCCTGAGAGACAAGATGACCCACAAGATGTCCGAGGAGGACTTCGATCAGGTCATCCAGGTCCACCTCAAGGGAACGTGGGCCTGCGGGCGCGAGGTCATCAAGCTGTGGAGACCTCTCGCAAAAGAGGAGACCGCGGAGGGGCGGCCCCATCGCAAGATCGTCAACGTCACGTCGCCTTCGGGTCTGCTGGGAGCGGTCGGCCAGTCGAACTACGCCGCCGCGAAGATGGGCATCGTCGGGCTCACGAAAACGTGGGCCAAGGAACTCGGGAGCCTTTCGATCAACGTGAACGCGGTCTCCCCGACCGCCTTGACCGCCATGACCGAGCCTCTGATCCAGGACCCGGCGCAGAAGGCGGTGCGCCTGGCTCGATTCGCGCTCGGCCGTTACGGAGACCCCGAGGAGATCGCGCCGAGCTTCGTGTTCCTTGCCTCGAAGGAGTCCGATTACATCACCGGTCAGATCCTGTGCGTCGACGGAGGCCTAGTCATATGACGCGAGCGTGGCCCTTCGAGAAGACACCGGAGGCGGGCAAGCTGCCCGGGCGGTTCAAGTCACCGCAGGACTTCGTCGCCGCGAACCGCGAAGGCACGGATGCGGTGGTGGTGCGGATCGGAGCCAACGACACGATGGTGGTCCTGGTCGATAGCGAGGGGGCCTGGGACCACTGGGTCTTCCACAGCAAGGACGAAGCCCTGGCCGTGGCCAACTCGCTCGGTGTCGAGGTTCACGAGGACGAGTACCCCGAAGCCCTTCGTGTCCGGATGAACGCCCGGCAGCGTCCTGCGAGCGAATTCGAGCGCGGCGCTTATCCGGAGCAGGGTGCGGTAGGTCCGGTCATCCCCTATCCGGAGAATCGCCCTCGTTCGGACGAGGTTCCGACGGCAGCCGAGGCGAGCCCGGAGGAACCACCCGAGGCTCAGTAGGGCCCGGCTTCCGCTGCGTTCTCACGACCCCGGCGCGATAGATGCGCACGCCGGGAGGGACCTTGTTCTCCGCCCATCTCCGGAACAACCGTCTCGTCGCGCCCTTGAGTGCCGCCCTCGTGGGGGGAAGCAGGAGGACGAGTCCGACCGCGTCGGTGACGAACCCGGGGGTCAGCAGCAACGCGCCCCCGAACAGGATCATCGCCCCGTCGGTCACCTCCTTGCCCGGCATCTCGCCGCGCGCCAGCGTCTCCTGGAGCCTCATCCACGTCGCCATCCCCTGCTGCTTGAGAAGCCAGGCCCCCGCGATCGACACCGCTAACAGGATGACGAGCGTGTTGATCACCCCGATCCCCTGAGAGACCTGAACGATCACGTATAGCTCCGCGATGGGAAGCCCGATCAAGAGGAAGAAGAGGATGGCGGCCATAAGATAAGTATGGTGCCCCCGACTATCTAGTGAGGAACCAAGGACCGGAGCGGATCGATGCCTACAACCACCAGCGCCACCACTACCACCATCAAGGAATTGAGCTTCGTCGACGCACTGGACCACGTTGAGGCTGGCGCTGCGTTCGTCGACATCCGTAAGGTCCGGGACTATCTCGACGTCCACATCCCCGGATCGATCGGGAACCTCCACGAGAGCGGACCAGGGTTCGCGGGGCGCATGCGGGACTGCATCCCGCTGGAGGTCCCCTTCGTCCTCATGGATGCCGCCGAGGGCCCGGCCCCCGTCGATGTCGCCGCGGCGTTGAGAGGCAAGGGCTTCACGGTCCTCGGGTACGTCGAGGATGCCCTCAACGCATGGGCGAGGAACAAGGGCACTCCGGTCTCGACCGAAGTGATCGAGGGCAACGAAGCCGGCGGGAAGATGTTGCTCGATGTCGGGGACCCCGGCGCCACGCACGTCGAGGGAGCGCTTCGCATCACCTCCGACCGCCTCTGGAGCCGCGTCGACGAGGTCGTCGAGGCGGCGGACGGTGGTCGGGTGGTCGTCGTCGCCGGCTACGGAGTGCGGGCCGCACTCTGCGTGGGGATCCTCGAACGGCATGGCATCTCAGAGATCACCTACTGGAAGCCTTAGACGCCCTCTTCCATCCCCTTCGCGATCAGGAAACCTCGCGCTCGTTCGGTCAGCGGGTAGCGATCCACGATGGCCCAGAACGCGTCGCTGTGATCGGGCACGACGAGGTGCGCAAGCTCGTGGACGATCACATAGTCCCTCACCCAGCCCGGATATTTGGTGAGCTCTAACGACAGACGGATCGTCCCGTCATCGGGGCTGCACGATCCCCATCGAGATCTCTGGGTCGGGACCCAGGCGATGTCGGTAGCCCGCACCCCGTCGACGTAACGATCCCCCAGCTCGCGAGCCTTGGTCTCGAGCTCGCCCGATGCATTCAGACGGTCCTTCTTCTTACGCTGGGCCATCCGGGCAGCCATGAGGGTGACCCACTCGTGCTCTTCGGCCCGGGACAGGCGCTCCGGGATCGACACGACCAGGACGTCCCCGACGATCTCGGCCGACACGGTCTTCTTCCGCCGGGAGCTGCGCCGGATCTCGACCCGCTCGAACTCCTCTTCGAGACCGGGGACATCGAGCGGGAGGCGGTTGGGCATGTGGCTATCCTAGGCGCCCGAGGGGGCAGGCGGGGCGTTTGTACTGGAAGTACAAAAAGGCGGGCCTACTCTGGTACAGATCCGGGTTGCCGAGCCTTGTGAATCGGTTCACAATGTGAGTCACCCACAAAAGTCCCGTCCCCCCGGGACCACATAAAGAAGGCCCCGATCAAGGGACCTCGGAACCCCCTCCGTTATCCGCCCATCCCCCCACGGAGGGGGTTCCTCTTTGTCCAGATCCGTCACAGGGGATCGATCCATCGGGTCAGCGATCGCTCGAAGAGCCCGGTCAACCATCCGGCCCCCGTCGCGACTCCACTCCAGTTGTTCGTACATGCGGGTGCTCCTCCGCGCAGGAAGTCGTACGCACTAGCGAGTGCGAACGGTGAGCGAACGATCGCCGAATGTCCCGCCAGCCAACCGGTCGGCGGAACGGTGACGGTCTCCTTACCGGGCCAGACCGCGCGATCGGCCGGCACGATGGGATCGTTCGGAAGATTGAGCGCAAGTACGCGCGTCCCGAACATGGTGTCGGTGGACGCGAGGGAATCCAAAAGCGGCGAGCCCGGAGCGAGTTGATCCACCGCGGTGGCGCTGGGGTCGATGCGGATCTTCCCGCGCTCCGCCAGCCACGATCCCGCTTCGAGAGCGACCCGTCCTACCGGCGACGACCGTAGATCGCCTGCCGCCCCCGCGAGAGGTGCGCCGCGGTGAGGCGTCGAGAAGGTGATGAGGTTCTCGATCGGAGGCATCGAGGCATCCCACTCGGTGGCCGCCAGCGCAAGCATGTAGCGCGCCACGATCCCGCCCTGGGAGTGGGCGATCAGGTCGATCGCCCGGCCGGGATGCTGCGCTCGGACCCGTCGTAGTTGTTCGGCGAGATCGGCGGCATAGCCGCGGAGGTCACCCCAGGTGTCCTCGGGGCCGTAGGGCTCGTGCAAGCGATGGCCGTCGCCTCCCCGATAGGAGAAGTGAAAGATGTCGGCGGTTTCGTAGCCGAGACGGGCGGGGACCGAGAAGATGTCATCGGGATGCCCTTGGGTGCTGCTCGCGATCCCACCGATAACGACCGCGAGGTTGTCGTTCGCAGGAGGCGGCGTCTCGTCCAAGGGCTGGGTCGGGACGCACGGCCGGAAGGGGGAACCGGGAAGGCGGGGTAGGTACTCGGCCAGAAGCGAATCCTCCGAGACCGAGTGCACCAAGCGCGTGAGGTGGATAGCGCGGGACGCGTCCACGGGACCAAGGTGATCCTCGGGATCGACGTACTCGCCATTCAGCTTCACGCCGAGATGCAGTCCGCCTTCCAGTTCCGAGTGCGCCTCTCCGGCGACCCCGATCCATGTCCCTGCGGCTACGACTTCGCCGGCGTCGACCGAGACCTCGGCGAGCTGTGAGTAAGTCGTTTCGAGTCCTCTACCGTGGTCGATCGTCACGGCCAGGATGCCGGCCACTGATCCTGCGAATGAGATCGTTCCGAAAGTTGCCGCTCGCACCCCCGTGCCGGCGGCGACGCCGTAGTCGATCCCCCTATGACCCGGCCCCCAGTCCATGCGCGGTTCCTCGAAGCGCCGCGTGATCTGTGCATCGACCGGAGGGCTCAGCAGCGGGAGGTCTGACGATGCCGCGGCGGGAGGAATGCCTGCGAGCGCAACGACCGTAACGACCGCGACCACGATCGCTCTCATTGCTCCCCTGTTCGGATGCGCGCTCACCGACCGATCATGCGATGTCCGGTCGCCGACATCCGTGAGCCACGTCACACTCGCGCCCACAGATACCCTGGCCGCCATGTCGAATCCCGAGGGCGCGCCGCCCAGCAGCCGAGCCGCCGGCGCCCGCGCCTCGATCCCTCTGGCCGCCCCGGTGTTCGCTTTCGGCGTTTCGTTCGGAGCGCTCGCCGAAGCGGCCGGGATCCAGCCTCTTCTCGCGATCGCGATGTCCGCCACCACGTTCGCCGGATCGGCGCAGTTCGCTGCCACGTCGATCCTCACCGAAGGAGGCGGCGCAGCAGCCGCCCTGATCGCAGGGATCCTCCTGAACACGCGGTACATGCCGATCGGGATCTCACTGTCCCCCGCTCTCGATGGACCGACGTGGAAACGGTTCCTCCACGCACAACTCGCGGTCGATGAATCGTGGGCGATCGCCCATACCGGCGGTGGTCGTTTCGACAAAGGACTCCTGATCGGTGCTGGACTTACGCTCTACCTGTCGTGGATCGTCGGAACCTCGCTGGGGGTCGTCGCCGGCGGATTCCTCGGCGATCCCGCACGGCTCGGACTCGATGCCGCCTTCCCGGCTCTCTTCCTAGTCCTCGTTGCTCCAAGGCTTCGCGAGTGTGACGCACGGTGGGCCGCGCTCGGAGGAGCTGCGATCGCTCTCACCTTGGTCCCCCTCGCCCCGGCCGGGATCCCGATCCTGGTCGCCGTGATCCCGCCGCTCCTGATCGCGAGGTTCTCGTGGCTCCGGCACTGATCGTCGTCGTATTCCTGGGTCTCGCGACCATGGCGCTCAAGGCGACCGGTCCGGTGCTGCTCGAAGGTCGGCCGCTCCCCCCGAGAGCGACCGCCGTGGTCGCGTCGATGGGTCCGAGCCTGCTCGCCGCGCTGATCGCGGTGTCGACCTTCGAGGGCGATCGTTCCCTGGTCCTCGACGAGCGCGTCCTGGGGATGGTCGGGGCGGGCATCGCTCTCAGATTCAAGGTGCCCTCACTCATCGTGGTGATCATCGCGGCCGCGGTGACGGCCACGGCGAGAGCGATCCGCTAGTCGCTCTCGCGTTTGCCCTTGACCTTGAACAGCAGGATCTCACCAACACCCTTGAGTTTCCTCCTGCCGATGCGCGAGACGTCCATCTCTCGCCCCACGTGCTCGAGCAGATCCTTCGAGACGACGACGGTCGAAGGGAGGGCGTACGCGGTGATCCGAGCCGCAACGTTGACCGGTCGTCCGAAGTAGTCGCCCCCCAGCGGTAACGCGTCGCCCATATCCAGACCAGCGCGCGCAGGAGGTAGCACCGAGTCACTGGCCGCGGTCGTGACGATCTCCATGGCGGCGGACAGCGCCGCCTCCGCATCGGCAGACACGAACATGACGGCGTCACCGATGGTCTTTACCAACCTGACACCCGTGCCGGTACATACCTCGATCGCAAGTTCCTCGAAATGGCCGACCAGAGAACTCAGCTCGCCGCCCGGGAGGTCGCCCGAGATCGTCGAAAAGTCGACGAGGTCCGCGAACCCGACCGCCAGCAGCGAGCCACTATTTTCGGGATGAGCTTGGGTCAACTGTCTCAGGGCCGACGACAGATGCCGGCGGTGGATATTCTCGATCGTTACTCCGACGAGATCTAGAAGCCGCGGCACGATCGCGTCGAGGGTGGCTTCGTCGGCCGGCTCGTCCGCCTTGAGGAAGCGTTCGTGGAACAGTCGGGTCTCGGCGTCGGCGATACGAGACATCGCCTGACCGTAGGTACGCGCCATGGTGATGAGGTCCTCGATCGGAAAGCCGAAGGACACCAGTGCCGACAGCGAACGGAGAGAGTCCAGGTCGCGCTCGTCGAAGGCGACCTCGTCGTCGTCGGCGTCAGGGAATCCCAGGGCTCGCCACGTACGTTTGGCGGTTTCGAGATCGACGCCCGCACGCTCCGCCACCTGGCGCGCGGTCATGCTCGGCTCGTCTCTGAAACGGTCGGGATCGAAAACGCCGGGCTCCACCCACCCAGCGTATTAGGCCCGGCTAGTGCAGAGGGTCGGATCTCATCGTTAGCTCCAGCAGTAGCGCGGCGATGGCATCGGCCATCTCATCGAGGACTTCGGTGTTGATGTTGTCGGTGTCGTCGCACGCGCGGTGGTAACACGGGTCCTCGTTGGCACCCTGGACCCCGCCGTACGACTCGACCTCGGCGGCGGTCTTGATCATGTCCGCCCCTGTGAAGAGCCCTCCCACCGGGATCCCGTTGCGCAGGAACGGTCCGTGGTCGGAGCGTCCCTGGATGTCGAGGTCCTCGAGCGGTAGATCCTCCGCCGCGAAGTAGGCGCGGAAGAAGTCGCGGATCTGGTCGGAGCCTTCGGGGGCGCCGGTGTCGTCATAGACGTAGCGCACGAAGTTGGGCGACGCGATCATGTCGAAGTTGAGATACGCGGCAACATCGGCGAGGTCCGGGCCGAGCGACTCGACGTAGTGCGTGGAGCCGAGCAGGCCAACTTCCTCGGCCGACCAGAACGCGAACCGAACCTTGTTGTCGAGGTCCATCCCGGCCATCTCCTCCGCGATCTCCAGCAGGGTCGCGGTCCCCGAACCGTTGTCGTTGATGCCGGGGCCGTCGATGACCGAATCGAGATGTCCCCCTGCCATCACGACCTGATCGACGTCACCCTCCGGAGACTCGGCGATCAGGTTGGGCGTCATCCGCTGCTCGGTGCGAACCGGCGAGTTGATCGTGATGGCCCCGCTCGATCCGTTCAGTTCGATGCCGGCCTCGTTGCTCAAGACGAACGCCGGGATCTCGATGCCGTCCGGCGAGATGAGGCTCGGCCGGAGCACGCCGGTGGCCTCTGTGAAATCGGGGTTGCTCAGGAGGACCGCCCCCGCGCCCGCCCGCTGAGCGTTGATCACCAGCTCGCGGAAGAAACATGGCCCGGGCCGCACGAGCACGATGTCGCCGGGAGCAACCGCTCCGAACGCCTCGAAACCGCAGGCGTCCTCGGGCTGATCGAATGAGACGCTCACCAGAGGTCCCGAAACGCGGCCCGGCGCCGAATAGATCATCGCGCGGTAATCGGTTCCCTCTTCGAAGCGAGGTCGGCCCTCGAGTTTCAGACGTCCGGGGCCCATCACCTCGAAGTACGGGAACGAGAAGTAATCGAGTGACACGTCGTAGCCGGCGTCCCTCAGGCGCTCGCTGAAGTAAAGAACGGACTCCCAGTGACCGTTGGTGCCCGCCGCGCGGTTCCCGCCGTTGGCATCGGCGATCTCCCCCAGCGCCTCGAGATGCTCGCCGATCCCCTCCGCCGTGACGGCATCCTCGAGTGACGCGGTCGGGATCGGGCTCGCCCGCGTCGGGCTGGGGGCCGGATCGGCCGGGCTCTCCTCGTTGTCACACGTTGCGCCGAGAAGGAGCGCTGCGCACAGGACGATCGCCGCTGCGCGCGTTGGAAAGCCTCCTCTTGTTAGCGGTCGGCCGGCTCCTGCGCAGACTGTTCGGCGACCTTCTTACGGACCTCATCCATATCGAGTGCGTTCACCTGCTGGATCAGATCCTCCAGGGCTTCGGGAGGGAGTGCTCCAGGCTCGGCGTACAGAAGGACGTTATCCCGGAAGGCCATCAAAGTCGGGATCGACATAATCTGGAATGCACCAGCTAGTTCCCGCTGATCCTCGGTGTCGACCTTCGCGAAGACCGCGTCCGGGTACTTCTCCGAAGCCGCCTCGAAGACGGGACCGAAGGCCTTGCACGGTCCACACCATTCCGCCCAGAAATCGATGAACACGGTCTCGTTGTCTGCGACCGTCTGTTCGAAGTTGTCCTTGCTGAGTTCGATCGTTGCCACGGTGCCTCCTGTCTCAAGGTTCCTTGTCTGCCTCACTACCCTTAACGTAGGGCCCCTACCGAGGATTCCTAGATCCGCCGAGGAGGCTAATCTGGGCGAAACGACCAAGGAGACCCGTGGAGCTCGTCTACCGGCCCGTCATCGGGCTCGCCCTCACTGTATTCAAGGCGCTGGCGTGGGATATCCGCGTCACCGGCGAGGAGCACCTCCCGACGAGTGGCCCCGCCGTCATCGCGACGAACCATGTCGGCTACCTCGATTTCGTCTTCGTTGGATACGCCGCGCGCCCTCAGGGCCGACTCGTCCGCTTTCTGGCCAAACAAGAGGTCTTCGATCACAAGATCTCTGGCCCCCTTATGAGGGGCATGAAGCACATCCCCGTCGATCGGTTCGGAAAGGCCAAAGATTCGGTCGATGAGTCGGTCGCCGCGCTCAATCGAGGCGAGATCATCGGGATGTTCCCCGAGTCGACCATCAACCCATCCTTCGTCCCCGGCGAAGGCCGGTCGGGGGCCGCGCGCATGGCCATGGCAGCGGGGGCTCCATTGCTGCCCGGCGCGGTCTGGGGCTCACAACGCATCATGACCAAGGGTCGTCCGCGCAACTTCCAACGCAGGGTGGCGATCACCGTGGATATCGGCGCCCCGATCGGCTACGACCCCGACGAGGATCCGGTCGATGTGACCGGCCGGCTCATGGGGGAGATCTCGGGCCTGGTGAAGCGGGCCGGAGATGCCTATCCCCAGTCCCCCGCCGGAGACTCGGATCGGTGGTGGCTACCCGCGCACCTCGGCGGCACCGCGCCGACGGCCGAAGCCGCTGCCGAGATGCTCGCGACCGAGAGAGCGGCGCGGCGCAGGAAGCGGGAAGAAGGCGAGAGCTAGGGCAGGATCCGAGGATCGATCACCCGGTGGAGCCGATAGGCGACGGGGTCGAATCCTCGGCGGTACCAGATAGAGATCTCCGCGGCGCAGTCGGCGGCGTTCTCGAAGCGCTCCGGCAAGAGGAGGCTCCCCCGGCGATCGCGGCGGTGACGTTGGGCCAGCAACGTGGACGCGTCAGAGATGTGCGCGTCCTTGATGGGTTCGATCTGCATGCGAGGAACGTATACGGGCGATGGGGAGCGGAGGTGTCGCGGGGGCGACATCGAGGCATCATCCAGGGATGCAGCAGCCATGGCGTCCCACCAAAGAACAGATCGCAGCGGCCCAGGACGCCCCGGTCCCCGATGTCATCGCCCCCGACCTCGACGTGTTGTTCTGCGGGATCAACCCGGGTCTGTACTCCGGAGCGGTCCGTCATCACTTCGCTCGCCCCGGGAATCGCCTCTGGAAGGCTCTCCACGCGTCGGGCTTCACCGACCGCGTCCTCGGACCATTCGAGGAGGAAGTGCTGCTCGAGTACGGGCTCGGCATCACCAACTTCGTGAACCGGGCGACCGCGACGATGGTCGGCATCACGAGCGACGAGCTACGGAAGGGTGCCGTGGGGCTGGAGCGCAAAGTGAAGCGATACCGGCCACGCTTCGTGGCGATCCTCGGGCTCACCTCGTACCGGACGGCATTCGGCCGGCCGGATGCCGTCGTCGGTCCTCAAGAACACACGATCGGGGCGTCCAGGGTCTGGCTACTGCCTAATCCCTCGGGTCTGAACGCCCACTACCAGGTGCCCGACCTCGCCCGTGTCTTCGGCGAACTCCGGGCCGAGGCCCGGCGCCGGTAGCCGAAATTCAACAAACTGTTGACGCGCCCGGGTGGGCGGCGGGAGGATGGACGGAAGCTGGGTCCACGCCGTCAGACCGGGAGGCCGAACGATCGACAGGGTCGCTCTCTACCTGCAGGACAAACACCCCATAAGGGACGGCATCCGCTACGTCCAACGGGCCGAGGCCGCCGGCTTCGAGGCCGTGTGGCAGGCGGAGTCTCGTCTCGTGAGGGAGGCGACGGTTCCGATGGCCGCCTTCGCAGCTTCGACCGAGAGGATCAAGGTCGGCTCCGGGGTGGTCAACACCTGGACGCGGAATACCGCCCTCCTCGCTTCGACCTTCGTGACCTTGGACGACCTCGCGCCCGGCCGAGTGCTCCTCGGGGTCGGCGCGTGGTGGGATCCGCTGGCCTCGAAGGTCGGCATCACCCGCACCAAGCCGCTGCGCTGCATGAAGGAAACGGTCGAGGCCTGCCGACTCCTCTTCCGTCTGGGCGAGGTCACCTACCAGGGCGACTTCGTGAACCTCGACGGGGTTCGCATCGACGTCGTCCACGGGGACACCTCGGCGCGCGACATCCCGATCTACATCGGAGCAACCGGACCGAAGATGCTCGAACTCTCCGGGGCGATCGCCGACGGCGTGGTGCTCAACTACATGGTCTCGCCCACCTACAACGATGAGGCGATGGAGCGGCTAACCGCGGGAGCGGAGTCGGCCGGGCGAAGCATCGATGACATCGACCGCCCACAGCTGGTGGTGTGCTCGCTCGACAGGGACCGGAGCAAGGCGCTCGACAATGCCCGCCTGCTCCTGACGCAGTACCTCGGCCAGCAGCCGCACATCATGAAGGCATCGGGGGTCGACCAGTCGTTGATCGACGAGGTCAATGCGATCGTCGACTGGCCGGCGACCGGCGAGCAGATCGAGAAGGCGGCCGCCCTCGTCCCCGATGAGGTCGTCCAGTCGGTCAGCGCGTCCGGCACCGCAGAGGAATGTCGAGCCAAGGTCGACGAGTACATCGCCCACGGAGCGACGTGCCCGATCCTCTATCCCCTGGGCGACGACGTCGAACTGATGATCGACGCGTTCGCGATCGAAGGAGCGACGGCAAAATGAGTGACTACCTGAAGGCGGCGGAGAAACATCGTGAGGATGTCGCCGGATTCCTGCGCGATCTCGTGGCACTCCCCTCCCCGTCCGGAGGCGAGAAGGCGGTGTCGGAGCGCATCGTTCTCGAGATGCAGAAGGTCGGCTTCGACGAGGCGTTCACCGATGCGATGGGTAACGCGGTCGGGCGGATCGGCGATGGAGCAACGACGATCGTCATGGATTCCCACATCGACACCGTTGGTATCGGTGACCCGCTGGCCTGGACCTTCGATCCGTTCGAGGGCAAGGTCGAGAACGACGTCATCTACGGGCGCGGGGCGGGCGACGACAAGGGATGCCTCGCGGCGATAGTCTACGGCGGAAAGATCATGGCCGACAGGAAGCTCGACGGAGCCGACGTCACCGTCTACGTGATCGGCACGGTCATGGAGGAGGACTGCGACGGTCTGGCCCTCGGCTATGCCCTCGAGAACACGATCCCGAACCCCGACTGCGTCGTGATCGGCGAGTCGACCGACCTCGACATCTACCGCGGTCACCGGGGACGGATGGAGATCAAGGTGTCGATCACGGGCCGATCGGCACACGCAAGCGCGCCGGAGCGTGGCGACAACGCGATCGCTCACATGGCGCCTCTGATCTCCGAGATCACGGCTTTGAACGATCGGCTCAAGCCCGACGACTTCCTCGGCAAGGGAACGGTTGCGGTCACCAAGGTCGAATGCGAGACCGCATCGCTCAATGCGATCCCTGCCTCGTGCACGATCTACCTCGATCGCCGGCTAACGGCCGGGGAAACGCTCGAGTCTGCGGTCGCCGAGATCGAAGCATTGCCGTCGGCGGCGGAGGCTCAGGTGTCGGTCCTCCAATACGCAGAGCCGTCGTGGACCGGGCTCACCTTGCCGATCGAGAAGTACTACCCGACCTGGTTGATGGAGGAGGACGATCCCCTCGTCGTTGCGGCGGCGGAGGCGATCGAGACGGCCATCGGACGGACGCCGGCGATCTCGAAATGGGTCTTCTCCACGAACGGGGTCTCGTCCGCGGGGCGCCTGGGCATCCCGACCGTGGGATTCGGTCCCGGCACCGAGATCCACGCCCACACGACCGAGGATCAGTGTCCGATCGACCACCTGGTCAAAGCCGCCGCCGGTTACGCGGCGATGCCAAAGGCGATCGCCGAGGCAGGGGTGAAGAGATGAGCGAGATACAGCTCAACGTCAACGGATCCGACGTCGCTCTAGAAGTGCGCGACGACGAGACTCTCCTGGACGCGTTGCGTGACCGGCTCGGCCTCTTGGCCGCCAAGGACGGCTGCCAGCCGGAGGGTTATTGCGGAGCATGCACGGTCATCGTCGACGGCAAGGCACGGGTGTCGTGCTCGGCCGCAGCGACGACCTTCGCAGGTAAGGAGATCGTCACCCTCGAGGGCCTGACCGATCACGATCGCGAGGCGTTCGCCCTGGCGTTCGCAGCGACCGGAGCATCCCAGTGTGGATTCTGCTCGCCCGGGATCGTGGTCAAGGCCAAGAACCTCCTCGACAAGAACCCGGCCCCCAGCCGCGACGAGATCGCCAAGGGACTCGCCGGGAACCTCTGCCGCTGCACCGGGTACGTGAAGGTCATCGACGCGGTCGAACAGGCCGGACGCATCCTTGCGGGCGGCCCGGTTCCAAGTCTCGACTACTCGGGACGCATCGGAACCCGGACGCCCAAGTACGAAGCCTTCGAGCTCGCGCTGGGCAAGAAACCGTTCATCAACGACATGACGATGGAGGGGATGCTCCACGGAGCCGTGAGGTTCTCGGAGCATCCGCGGGCCGTGGTCAAACGGATCGACATCTCGAGGGCCGAAGCGATCGACGGAGTGGTCGAGATCGTCCTCGCGACCGACGTCCCCGGCGAGCGTGATGTCGGCGCGATCTACAACGACTGGCCCGTCCTGGTGGCCGAGGGCGAGACGACCCGCTACGTCGGCGACGTGCTCGCGGCGGTGGCGGCGACCTCGAGGTCGGCAGCACGCGCCGCGGCCGCGGCGATCGAGATCGACTACGAGGCCCTCGAGCCCGTCGTCGATGCGGAAGCCGCCCTCAAAGAGGACTCTCCGAAGGTCCATGCCAAGGGGAACCTCTTGAAGACGCACGTTATCGATCGCGGCGATGTCGAGGAAGCGCTCGCGGCTTCGGCCCACGTCGTGACCGAGACCTTCAAGACCCAGTACATCGAGCATGCGTTCCTAGAGCCCGAGTCATCGCTCGCCTGGCTCGAGGGCGGAGGAGGGAATGGCGGCAGCAAAGGGAATGACGGCAGCATCATGCGCGTCTACTCCGGGGGCCAGGGGGTGTGGGACGACCGCAAGCAGATCGCCCGGATCCTGGGGCGCCCGGACGATGAGGTACGTGTCACGCTCGTCAGCAACGGCGGCGCCTTCGGGGCTAAGGAAGACCTCGGGATCAACGGCCAGGCGGCCCTGCTCGCGCACGCGACCGGGAAGCCGGTGAAGCTGACCCTGTCGCGCGAGGAATCGATCCGGATGCACTCCAAGCGGCACCCACTGACGATGACCTACACGGTTGGGTGCGACGAGTCCGGCGTGCTGACCGCGGTCAAGGCGCGCATCATCGGAGACTCCGGCGCCTATGCCTCTGTCGGGGACAAGGTCCTCCAGCGCGCGTGCGGGCATTCGTGTTCGGCATACGAGGTCCCCAATGTCTACGTCGAGGCCCACGCCGTTTACACGAACAACGTCCCGTGTGGAGCGATGCGCGGCTTCGGCTCGAACCAGGCGAACTTCGCGATGGAGGGTTGTCTCGACCGGCTCGCCGAGAAGGTCGGCATCGACGGCTGGGACATCCGCTGGCTCAACGCACTCGAGACCGGCAAGGTGTTCGGCACCGGGCAAGTCATCGGGGAAGGGTGCGGCTTCAAGCAGTGCCTCGAAGCGGTCAAGGACCAGTACAAGTCGGCGGAGTTCGCCGGCATCGCAGGGGCGGTCAAGAACGTCGGGGTCGGAAACGGACTCCCCGAGTACGGGCGTGCATCGCTCGAGGTGCAGGACGACGGCTCGCTGCTGTTGCGACACTCGTGGACCGAGATGGGCCAGGGCGTCCACACCGTCCTTCAGCAGGTCGCGGTCGAGGAACTGCACTCCGCGGGGATCGAGCTGAAGCACGTGCGCGTGACGGTCGACACCGACCGCGAGTTCCAGACCGGTCAGACGACCGCTTCGCGCGGGACGTTCCTCGGGGGCCTGGCGGTCAAGAAGGCGTGCGAGAACCTCAAGGAACATCTCAACGGCGGGAGCCTCACCGAACTCGCGGGCCAGGAGTTCGTCGGCGAACTCGAACTCAAGCTCACCCAACCGATGGATGATCCCGATCTGAAGCGCAGCCACATCGCGTTCGGGTGGGGCGTGCAGGTTGCGATCCTCGACGCCGAAGGGCGCATCGCCAAGATGATCGCGGCGCACGACGTCGGCCGCGTGATGAACCGGAACCTCCTCGAGGGACAGATGGAAGGGGCAGTTCACATGGGCCTCGGGCACACCCTGACCGAAGAGTTCCTCATGAAGGACGGTCACATCGAGACGCCGACGCTCAAGTCCCAGGGGATCATCCCGGCCAAGGGGATGCCGCCGGTGGAGTGCATCTTCATCGAGGAGGCCCAGCCGGAGGGACCCTACGGGGCCAAGGGCGTCGGCGAGATCGGGCTCGTGCCGACCGCCTCAGCCGTGGCCGACGCGTGCCGGAAGTTCGACGGGGTGTGGCGCACCAGTCTGCCGATGAAGGACACCGCGGCGGCCAAGGCGGCACACCCGAGGGCAGCGCGCCGAGGGTGAGCTCACACACGCTGACCGGCGGGGTCGTCTGCGACCTCGTCGACGGAACCGTCGAGCCGCGCGACCTCCACATCTCCGACGGGCGCATCGGTGGTGACGGCGGAGAAACGGTCGACGTCTCCGGTTGTCTCGTTACCGGCGGATTCGTGTGCGCGCACCATCACCTCTACTCGGCTCTGGCCCGCGGGATGCCCGGCCCAGGGGACGCTCCCCGCAACTTCCTCGAGATCCTGGAGCGCGTGTGGTGGCGGCTCGACCGCGCCCTCGATCCCGAGACGATCTCGCTGTCGGCCCAGATCGGTGCTCTGGAGAGCGCGCTCGCGGGAACCACGACGATCGTGGACCATCACGCCTCTCCGGAGTCGATCGAGGGCTCGCTCGATGGCATCGCCGAGGGGATCGCGGGGGCCGGGATGCGCGGGGTGGTCTGTTACGAGGTGACCGATCGGCATGGTACCGAGCGCGGCAGCGCGGGGGTTGCGGAGAATGCGCGCTTCATCGAGGCTAACGACCGTCCTCTGATCAAAGGCATGATGGGCGCGCACGCATCGTTCACGATCGGCGACCAGACGATGGACGAGATGGTCACGGTCGCTCGCAACCTTGGTGTCCCGTTGCATATCCACGTCGCGGAGGACGCGTCCGACGAGACCGATTCGATCGAGAAGTACGGGCTACGTACCGCCCACCGGCTCTCGGAGCGCGGGGCGCTCGCCGAAGGAGATCTCATCGCCCACGGCGTTCACCTCGACGAGTCGGAGATCCAGTCGGTCAGGACCTCGGGTGTCTTCGTGGCGCACAACCCCCGCTCGAACATGAACAACGGGGTCGGCTACGCGCCGGTCGCGGCCCTCGGGCAGCGCGTCGCTCTCGGCACCGACGGGATCGACGGCGACATGCTGGCGGAGGCGAAAGCCTGCTACCTGAAGGCCAGGGAGGCCTCCTGGGAGGCGGGAGTGGGGTTCCCGATCGAGAGGCTCGTCCAGGGGCAGGTGCTGGCGGGCTCGATGTTCGGCGAACCCGCGATGGGACGTCTGTCGGCCGGCGCCCCGGCCGATCTGTGCGTGCTCGACTACGGTGCCCCCACACCCTTCGACGCTGGGAACGTCGCCGGGCATCTGATCTTCGGACGCCCTCGCGTCCGGGACGTGATGGTTGGGGGCCGGTGGATCGTTCGCGATGGCAAACACACCGAGATCGGTGAGGAAGAGCTGCGGGCCAAGTGCCGCGAGGCCGCCCCGAAGCTATGGAGCCGGATGGAGGAGTACTAGTGGATCGCGCAAGCTTCAAAGGTAAGGACTACATCTCGACCGCAGATTGGTCGGTCGAAGAACTCGGCGAGGCACTCGATGTCAGCAAAGAACTGAAGGCGGCGTTCAGGAACAACGAACCGCACCGCCTGCTTCCCGACAAGACACTGTTCATGATCTTCCTCGACCTCTCCACCAGGACGCGCAACGCGTTCGAGGCCGGCATGACACAGCTCGGCGGGCACGCGCACTTCATCGACGCGGGTACATCGCAGATCGCTCACGGTGAGGCTCCGCGCGACATGGGCATCATCCTCGGTTCGTACGGCCACGGGATCGCGATCCGGCACGACAAGGTTCCGGGCGAGGGCAACGCCTACATGCGCGAGGTCGCTGCCGCCGCCGAGGTGCCGATCATCAACCTCCAGTGCGACATCGACCATCCGACGCAGCAGATCGCCGACCTCATGACGATCGAGGAGCACTTCGGGACCCGCGATCTATCCGGGATGAAGATATGCGTGTCGTGGGCATTCGCGCCGTCGTACGCCAAGCCGATGAGCGTGCCGCAAGGCCTCGCTCTCCTGCTCCCCCGCTTCGGCGCCGAGCTCACGATCGCCAGGCCCCCGGAGTTCCGCCTGCAGACCGGCGTCATGGAACAGGCTCACGAACTCGCGGCCGAGGGGGGCGGCAGCATCGTCGAGGTCGAGGATATGGACGCCGGCTTCGAGGGAGCCACCGTCGTCTATCCGAAGTCGTGGGGCGCCGAGCACCTCTTCGGCAAGGAGCAGGAGGCGCTCGCCCTAAACGCTCGCTATAAGGACTGGATCTGCGACTCCCGCCGCATGGGCATCGCCGCCAAGGACTCCATCTACATGCACTGCCTACCGGCCGACCGCGGCAATGAGGTAACCGATGAGGTCATCGACGGCGAGCAGTCGGTCGTGTTCCAGGAGGCCGAGAACCGTCTACACACGGGCAAGGCCCTGATGGCCCTCACGATGGGCGGCTACGCCTAGGCCCAGAACACGCGATGGCTCACACAGCATTGGCGAAAATCTGTGGTCGGTGCGGTCGGCGTGGTCATCGCTTCGACCGCTGGGCGGTGGGTTTGTGGTCATCGCTTCGACCGCTGGGCGGTGGGTTTGTGGTCATCGCTTCGACCGCTGGGCGGTGGGTTTGTGGTCATCGCTTCGACCGCTGGGCGGTGGGTTTGTGGT
>WHTI01000078.1 GCA_009377815.1 Actinomycetota bacterium | reverse complement strand
CGGTATCTCGGCCACCGGTGTCGCCGGCCCGGCGGCTCAGGACGGACATCCCGTGGGCACCATCTTCGTGGGGGCTCACTACAAGGGCAGAACCGAGGTCCGGAACCCGAGGGGATACGGGACCCGCGATCACATCCGCGGCATCGCGGTCACTTCGGCGATCGATCTCGGGCGCCGCATCCTCGGGGGATGAGCATCGGCGAGCGGTGGCGCCTGTTCGTAGCGGTCGACGTGCCGGAGCCTCACCTTGCGGCGGTGGCTGACGCAACCGCGGAGCTGCGCGAGAAGTGGCCAACGGCGCGGTGGATCCCGATCGAGAACCAGCACGTCACGCTCAGGTTCCTCGGTTCCACCGATCTCGATCTCGTCCCGGTCGTGGGGAAGGCAATGGTCGAAGCCGCCTCGGGTGCGACCCCCGGCGCCATCTCGATCGAGGGAGCAGGGGCGTTCCCGGATCTCAAGCGAGCGAGCGTCCTGTGGGCCGGGATCGACGACCCGAACGCGGTCCTCGGGGGCCTGGTCGCCGATCTCGAGCCCCACTTCGCCGCACTCGGCTTCGAGAGCGAGCGGCGCCGCTACGTTCCGCACCTGACCCTGGCCCGGTTCCGTGCCCCGGTCCGGCTCGATGACCCTCCACTGGCGATTCCGGCCACCGATCCGTTCCCGGTCGAGGATGTCGTCCTCTACCGGAGCCACACCTCGTCCAAGGGGGCCCGGTACGAGGAGCTGCTGAGGGCGCCGCTCCACGGATAAAGACACAGAGATGGTTGAATCGAGCCCGATGAGAAAGCTGATCGCAGTGCTCGTGACCATGATGTGGGTCCTGCTGGGTGCCTCTAGCGCCCTGGCCCACGGGGACTACGTCGATTCCTCGCCGAAGCCGGACGAGGTGCTCGACGCGGTGCCGGCCGAGATCACCGTCACCCTCAGCGAGCCGCCGACCAAGGACTCCTCGATCGTGGCCAAGGACCCGTGCGGGAACACGGTCGAGTCGGTCTCGGTGTCCAACAACGACATCATCGCGGTCGTGTCTCCGGAGGCTCACCCGGGTGACTGGCGGATCAAATGGGAGACGATCTCGGCCGTCGACGGGCACAGCACGACCGGCACCTTCAAGTTCTCGGTGACCGGCGACGCCGACTGCACCGAGGAGGAACCACTCCCCGAACCGACCACCCCGGAGACCGGACCCGAGGATGACACCGACGACACCAGCGCGACCGATGCGGAGTCCGACGATGACGGGTTCCCGTTCGTGCCCGTGGTGCTGGGTGGTGTGGTCCTCATCGCCTTGGGGGCCGTCGGCCGCCGCTTCGGGAGCCGATGAGCCCCGAGTTACCGGCACTCGCTCACGGTGTGGGCCGTGTGTACGAAAGCCCGATCCCGCTGTGGCTCTACCTCGGTGGTGCGGGTCTGGTCGTAGCCCTGTCATTCATCTTGCGCGCGCTGACCCGCAAGACACCCTCGGACTTGACCGAGCGCCGCATCTCGGGGGCCAGGGCCGCAGGGATGGTCCGGATCGTGTTCAAGATCGGCGGCGTGGCGCTGTTGGCGTTGATGCTGATCGCCGGGATCGTGGTTCGAAGCGAGGGCCTGACGACGACATCGCTGCTGTTCTGGCTCGGACTCGTCGTCGGGACGGTGTTCCTGTCGTCACTCGCCGGCGGTATCTGGGCGGCCGCAGATCCATGGGCGACCTTGGAGGAGCTCTACCGGATCGAAGGGGTCGAGACGGCCCGGCGTACACCCCCGTGGTGGATCGGACCGGCCCTCGTCTACGCCCTGTTCTGGTTCGAGTTGGTCTCCGGCGTCGGCTTCGATGACTTCTGGGTCGTAACCGTCCTCATCGGCTACTCGATCTACGCGTTCTCCCTGCGTGCGGTGTTCGCCGAGAACTGGCAGACCGCCGATCCGTTGTCGATCCTGTACGGTTTCGCCGGCCGGGTCGCTCCCTTGCGGTTGGGGAGAGACGGGATCTACGCGCGCAGCCCACTGGCCGGGATCGACGAGCACGAACCGATGACCAAGGCGCTGTTCGCATCCCTCTTCGTGGTGCTCGCCTCGACGACGCTCGACAACATCCGCGAGACGGTCGCCTGGACGGACTTCCGCAACTCGACCGGGCTCGACACCTTTCCCCCTCGCCTCGTGGATTCGCTGGCCTTCGCCGTCTTCGCGTTGCTGTTCCTGGCCCCTTTCCTCCTGGCGATGATGACGGCGCGGCGGCGCGAGGAGTCGGTCGTGATGACCGGCCGCCGGTTCGGTTGGTCGCTCGTGCCGATCG
Source organism: Actinomycetota bacterium (assembly GCA_009377815.1). Lineage (GTDB taxonomy): Bacteria > Actinomycetota > CADDZG01 > CADDZG01 > WHSQ01 > WHTI01. Next base: position 10,208 of record WHTI01000078.1, on the reverse strand, counting down.
GCATCGCCTACGTCCTCTCGCACAACGCCCCGCTCCTGATCACCGGGGTCCCGCAGCTGATCCGCCTGCTGTCCGACCCCTTCGATCTCGGGTGGAACATCCTCGGGACCGGGGGAGCGTTCGCAGACTTCCAGGCCTCACCTCAGTTCGTGTGGTTCCTGGAGATCGCATTGATCGTGGGCGGCCATATCCTGGGGGTTCTGTCGGCTCACCGCACCGCCGTCAGGCTGGCACCGTCACATGGAGCCGCGGTAAGGAGCCAGTACGCCTTGACGGGTCTGATGACCCTGTACACGGTCGCCACGCTGGCTCTGCTCGCACAACCGCTCGTCACCTAGAAGAAAGCAGCGATTCGCCTCGGCGTGATCGCGGGAAGGAAAGTTCCAAGTGTCACTGGCGCATATCCTCTCGAACAGTGGTGGTCCCGACGTCGAACTCCTGATCGCCGCGTTCGGCGCCGGAGTCCTTGGGATCGTCTTCTTCATGCAGAAGGCGGTTAAGCCTCAGGTGAGCGTCGTCCTGCTCCTGGTTGCGGTCGCGCTGGGGATCACTGCATTCTCGCTGGGGGGCTCGGAGTCGGGCGTTAACCCACCGGCCCCCGACGTGGCGCTCACGTTCGTCACTCCCAGCAACGAGGCCACGGTTCCGTCGGGTGAGGACATCGAGGTGACCATCGATATCGAGGGAGGCCAACTCGTCACCGATCCGAACTCCACGGTCGAGGGCGGCGGTCACCTCCACATCTACGTCGACGGGGTGAATGTGTCGATGCCGACGACGGAAACCAGTGAGATCGAACTCGAGCGCGGGGTCCACGTGATCACGGCCGAGTTCGTGTCCCCCGATCATCACCAGTTCTCTCCGAGGATCTTCGAGGAGATCGAAGTTACCGCGGATGATCGCTAGCCCCCTGCGCACACCGCGGTTGGCGCTCGTCCCGATGGTCGAGGCGCACGCCGAGGATCTGTGGCGCTCGATCGAGTCCTCACTCGGACAGCTGAGGCCGTGGATGTCGTGGGCTGCCGACTCATCTCCGGTAACGGTGGCTGAGTTCGTGGTCCGGTCCGAACAAGCCTGGCTCGCGGGCGAGCGTTGGACCTTTACGGTGACCCACAGGGATGAGGCTTGCGGGACGGTCGGTATCGATACGCCGGATGAGATCAACTCGAGCGCCAAGATCGGGTACTGGCTCCGGAGCGATCTCGCCGGGCAGGGATTGATGACCGAGGCGGCCTCGGCCGCCGCCGCCTTTGCGTTCGACGATCTCGGCTTCCATCGTCTCGAGCTTCATGCCGCCGTGGAGAACCGGGGAAGCCGCCGCGTGGCCGAGAAGCTCGGATTCAGGGAGGAAGGACTCCTCAGGGACGGGTCGAAAGGGACTGAAGGGTTCCTCGACGCTATCGTCTACGGCCTACTATCCACGGATCCAAGGCCCCGTTTCCATCTCGGGGCGAAAGAAGGATGATGCTCGCACGATGAACGCACGGATCCGGCTAATGATGGGCGGTATCGCAGCGCTGGGCGTGGTGACCGCGCACGGGCTCGCCTACGCGCTCGCGGAGCCGGATCCGCACGCTCGCCACGGGCTGCTCGAGCACACCGGGCACAAGTGGTGGACCGCGGTCATGGCGGTCGGGATCGGTCTCGGCGTCGTGGCGCTCGGCGGGTTGATCGACCGCTGGAGGAAGTCGTCGGAGGACGCAGCGTTCGACCGGCGCCTCGTTGCTCTGTGGCTTGCGGTCTTCCAGACCGGGGCGTTCTTCGGTCTGGAGTCGCTGGAACGCCTGCTGTCGGGCGGCAACGTCCTGAGCGTCGTGTCCGAGGTTCCTGTCATCATCGGCGTGACGCTCCAACTCGCGCTGGTGGTGCTCGAGGTCTGGTTGCTGTCGACCCTCGCCGCTGGGATCCGATACCTCGTCGCCCACCTCAGCCTCGCCGAGGAGCGTCCTCGCTCGGTCACCTTCCCCATCCCCGTTGGTATCCCGGCGCCACGCCCTCTCGTGGCCGCCGGGGGCGCGAGTCGAAGGGGTCCTCCCGTCCTCCGTTAGGTAGTCAGCAACCCACTACTTCAATGGAGGTAAACGACGATGCGTAAGACTCTTGCCGCGCTCGGCGCGGTTCTGATGATCGGCCTGATGGCCGCGCCTGCGCTGGCGCATGTAACGATCCAACCGAGCGAGGCGCCGGCCGGCGCGTTCTACCGGTTCGCCGTCCGGGTCCCCAACGAACGAAACGTGACGAACTCCAAGATCATTGTCACGTTCCCCGAGAACCTCATCTCCGTCAGCTTCCAGCCCAAAGAGGGGTGGAACCGAAAGGTGACGATGAAGACGCTCGACGAGCCGATCGAGGCGTTCGGCGCGACGGTCGATGAGGTCGTCGACACCGTCACCTGGTCGGGGGGAGTGATCGAGCCCGGCGAGTTCGAGGAGTTCTACTTCAGCGCCCGGGTCCCCGAGGAGGAGAGCGAGATGGAGTTCGCCGCCGATCAGTTCTACGACGGGGGTGAGGTCGTGACATGGTCCGGACCCGAGGACTCCGACAACCCTTCGCCGCGGACGCACATCGTGACCCTGCCCGAGGGCGGGCAGCTGACGCTCCTGGCGGAGGCGCTCGACGAGATCGAGGACCTCAAGACCGACGTGGCCGAGGCGAACCAGCACATGGGCGAGATGATGGCCGCCGACGACGATGCAGGCGAGGAGGGTGACTCGAACCTCGGCGTGATCTTCGGGATCGTCGGGATCGCGCTCGGGGCCACCGCTCTGGCGGCGACGCGGATGCAGGGTCGCGGCTCGAAGACCTGAGAGAAGTTGGGGGCCGGGTGATCGTGGCCCGGCCCCCTCGGGGAATCCCGTGTCCCTCTCTGCGTTCACTACTTCGACGACTCAAGGAGGGTTCATGGAAACCGCGATCGATCCCGGAACCGTGATCGGACACGTACACCTCAAGGTGTCCGACCTCGAGCGCGCCGAGCGCTTCTACGCCGACGCGTTCGGATTCGAGGTGACCGCCCGCCTCGGGGATACGGCCTCGTTCCTGTCCGCCGGCGGATATCACCACCACATCGGGCTCAACACGTGGCAGAGCCGGGGCGGCCCACCCCCCGCGGCGAACGCCACCGGGCTGTTCCACTTCGCCATCCTGTATCCCACCCGCGCCGCCCTGGCCACGGCCGTCAAGCGCCTGCTCGAAGCCGGGGTGGAGATCGACGGGGTGGCCGACCACGGGGTCAGCGAGGCGATCTATCTGCACGATCCCGACGGCAACGGCATCGAGATCTACCGCGACCGCCCGCGCGAGGAGTGGCCGCTCGGTCCCGATGGAGAGATCCTGATGACCACGGATCCGCTCGACGTCAGAGAGCTGCTGAACGCTGCGACCTAGGGAAGGATGGGCGTGGACGCCAGTTCATGCTCGAAGATGTTCCGGGTCGCGTCCTTCATCTCTTCCAGGGTGGCGAAGTCGTTCGGGTCGAGGGGATCGAGAACCTCGACGGTCGCGCGGATGTGCCTGCGGAGCACCATCCCCTTCTTCGGGAGCGCCTCGCCCGTGCCGCGAATGACGATCGGATAGATCGGAGCGCCGGTCCGCTTGGCGAGGTAGAAGGCTCCGGTCTTGAAGGGCAGCAGCCGTCCGTCCGGCGAGCGCGTCCCCTCCGGGTATATCTGGATCGGCACACCCTCGTCCAGCAAGCCTTCGCAGGTCGCCATCATGCGCTCGACCGACTCGCGGTTCCCCCGCTCCAGCTCGACATAGCGCGCGAGCTTCATGAACAGGCCGATGATGGGGAGCTTGAAATTCGACTTCTTGGACACACACTTGAAGGGACGATGGAGTCCGAACAGCACCAAGATGTCGACCAGTGAGGAGTGATTCGATACGTAGATCGCCGCGGTGTCCTTCGGGAGTTTGTGTCTGCCGATCACCTTCAACCGCCACAGAGGATTGACGAAGATGTAGAAGACTCCGCAGAGGCCGGTGTAGAGGCTGATGCACTTCCGTTTGCGGTCCCACCAGAAGGTGAGGAGCCACACGATCAGGTCTCCCACGAACAGGATCGGGAGCATCAGGGCGAAGAACGTCCAGTAGAACGCTGAGAAGGTCCACCAGACCGCAGTCACGGAAGCTCCGAGTGTTCTTGTTCCCACGCGCCGATCGCGGCGAGGAGGTTGTTCCGGACGTCCTGCGAGCAGAACGCCGCATGCGCCGCTCGCCGCTGGAGCTCCGCGATGTCGGCGACCTCGAGCCCGGCGAGCCTCGATGCGTTGTCGAGTTCGTCGGTCAACGTGGTGGAGAAGAACGGGGGATCGTCGGAGTTCACGGTCACGTTCATCCCGCGCTCCCACATCTGAGGGAACGGATGATCCTCGAGCGTGGGAAACACGCCGAGCACGACGTTCGAGGTCGGGCAGACCTCGACCGGTACGAAGTCTCTGACCAAACGGCCGACGAGCTCGTCGTCCGGCATCGAGCCGACGCCGTGACCGATCCGCTCGGCGCCGAGATCGTCGAGCGCGGCCCGCACGATCTCGGGACCCTTGGTTTCACCGGCATGGATAGTTAGGCCGAGGCCTAGCTCCTGCGCGGCATCCGACAGCATCCGGAACTCGCGCTCGGGGGTCGAGCCCTCGATGCCGGTCAGGCCGAGTGCACAGATATCGGCGTCGGCGGTCTCAACGAGAGCGACGGTATCGGTCCCGTGTCCCGGTCCCATGTCGCGCACCGCATCCACGATCAGGCGGATGTGGACGTCGGTCTCGGCGAACCCATCGGTCACTGCCTGCCACATCGCCTTCGGCTCCATCCCGTTGCGAACGTGAGTCAGAGCCGTGAACGTGACCTCGGTGTAGATGATGTTCTGAGCCTCCTGCGCCTTGGCGAATGCCGCCGCGATCGCACCGAGGTCGTCGGGCGTCCGGATCAGGGCGCTGACTCCGAGGTAGGTATCGATGAAGTGCTGGAACGAGTCGAACCTGACCGGGTACCCGGCTTCCCCGAACGGCAGGGCCGAAGGTTCGAGGGAGTGGGCGGTTGCCAGCCCTCGGGCGGTCTCGGCCGCGATCGTGCCCTCCAGATGGACGTGGAGCTCGATCTTGGGCAGCGCCTCCAGGGCGGCTCTCGAGACAGGCATGGGGGGCATCATCTCAGAGCCCCCTCCCGAGCGGAAGGGCCGAACGGCACGCCATCTCCATGGATCGCGTCCGTGTGTGGGGTCTGAAGCGTCATATATGGGAGACACCGACGCGAGGGAGCGATGAACGTACCGGATGAGGCCGTGACCTTTATCGAAGAGCAGTATCCGCAGCTGGTAGGGCTTCTAGGTCTCTACTGTGGCGATCGGCTGCTGGCTGAGGATCTCGCGCAGGAAACCCTGGAGCGGATCTGCCGTGACTGGCGCAGGGTTCGCCGGAAGGACAGTCCCGCGGCATGGAGCCGGCGGGTCGCCATCAACCTCGCCAATTCGTACTTCCGTAGGAAGGCGGCCGAACGCAGGGCAACGTCGCGGCTCCAGGCACAGGTGGTTGAACCGGCTCTGGAAGATCCGGTTGGTGCTCTGGCGGTTCGTGAGGCTGTGGCGACTCTCCCATCGCGCATGAGAACCGCGGTGATCCTTCATTACTACCTCGACATGTCGTTTTCGGGAGGTTGCTGATGTCATGGGAGTGCCGGTCTCGACGAGTAAGTCCCTGGCGGGTCGCGGTGTGGAGCGGCTCCGCCAGAATGCCGGCCTGATCGGGGAGGGATAGTCAGATGCAAGATCTTCACGAAGCATTGAGGGCCGCAGCGCCGAGTCCCACACGTACTCTGGATCCACAAGAGGTTTGGCGACGAGGTCGTTCTCGCCGTCGCTCCAGGCTCTTCTTCGCTGCATGCAGCATCCTCGTGGCCGCAGCGCTCTCCTGGTCGTTGGTGGGCAGTGGTTTCGGTGACTCCCTCCTCGATCGAGGAAGATCTCAGCCGGGCACCGGACGCGTTGAGGCAACGCGTCCGAGTGGCTCCGTGCTTCTTGCCTCCAACGAAGAGGTGGAGGGGTCCGTGGATGAGACGCCCATTGTAGTTGTCGACCTCGAGACCGGTGAGACGCGGACCCTGGTCGTTCCTGAGTTTGGACCCGGAGATGCTCAGTTCGCGATTGCGCCGATCGGGGGGAGGATCGTTTTCCGTGGACCCTCGGGGACCGAGGCCGGAGCGTACGTTATCGACCGCGACCTCGAGAACGATCCAGTGCTGTTGGGTAAGTCGTGGTACTTCGTGCCTTCGGCAACCGTTGGACGTGTATGGCTGACGACCCTTGACCCCGATAGTCCTTCGACCGTGCGAGACCTGGAGAGCGTCCGGGAGGTCACGGTTGATGGTGAAGTGACGGTTCCCGAAACCGGACCGCCGCCTCGCGCTTCCATCGTCGGAGCGGTACGACAGGGATTGATCGTCCAGAAGGACGGGCTTCAGGTCTGGGACCCGCGGACCGACCGGATCGTGACGCGGATCGATGGGGTGTTTCCGGTCGACACGTCGGGTGATGTGGTGGCCTGGTGCGACAAGGGCTGCCCGGAGATCCATCTGACCGACGTCGCTAATGGGACCGACAGGGTGATCGAGCCTCCGGTCGGAGTTACGTTCTCGGAGACTTACAACGGGGCCTTCTCGCCTGATGATCGATTCTTGGCGGTCCCGGTCCGAAACGAGGAAGGGGAGCAGGTGGCCGTGATCGACGTCGAGTCCCTCTCCGCTCGGCTGGTTCCAAACTCAGGCTTGTCCGTCTACCAGCTCATGACCTGGTCGACATCGGGTGACTGGCTCGTCTTCGATACCGGAGAAGGTCACTTGTCCATGTTCCATCCTGATACCGGACGGTCAGCGACGATCCCCCTCGACCCAACCAAGACGTTCTTCAGCCTGACCGCGCTCTGAGTTTTGTGCAGCCGGGGGGCCGGGGGTCCGGTGCCGCGCTAGCAACGACACCGGACTCACGGCCACTAGCAGCACCCGGTGTCGGGGTCGCACTGACACTCGGGGCCGCAGTCGCAGGTCGCGTCGCCCATGTTTCCACCCCCCTTCTTAGTGAACTGGACCTCGCACGCCCAGGTTGGACTTCCGCCGGTGGCGGGACATTCGAGGTCGGCCATCGTCTCGAGTTCGCCCCGCAGCTCCGAGAGACGCTTCATCTCGGCGTCGATCTCTCCGAGGTGGCGTTCGACCAGAGTCTTGGTGTGTCCGCACGGGCAGGCACCACGGTCCTGGATCTCGAGCAGTTCCTTGATCTCGGCCAGCTTGAGCCCCAGGCTCTGGGCACCCTTGATGAAATGGATCCGGTGGGCGGTCGAATCGTCGTACTCCCGGTAGCCAGACGGCGAGCGCGGGGGCGTGGGCAGAAGGCCTTCCCGCTCGTAGAACCTGACCGCGTCGGGAGATACCCCGCCCCGGTCTGCTATCTCGGACACTTTGAGAGCCATGCGAGCACGCTAAACCTTGGAGTGAGCTCCAAGGTCAAGTGCCCCTCTGCCGATACCTAAAGTGATATCGTCGTCGTTCTTCATGACGGCCACTTGGGCAGGGAACCTCATCCGCAGGGCGCGCCGAGAAGGTGGGCTTTCTCAGCGGGAGCTGGCTCGGCGGGCCGCGACCTCCCAGCCAGCGATCGCGGCCTACGAGTCGGGGGGCCGAACGCCGACATTCGCTACGCTCGTTCGGATCATCCGGGCAGCCGGCTTGGAAATGCGTGTACGCCTCGAGCCGTACGACGACCACGACGCGTGGCTCCGGCGGTTCGAATCCGAGTTGCCACCAGAAACGGTGGACGAGAGGCGGAGACGAGACGCGGAACTGGCGGCTTCCGGCCGACGACGTCGCCGATGATGGCGTCCGAAGGTGCCCGACTCGAGTTCGAGCTCATCCTTGAAGCCCTCAATCGCCGCGAGGTGCAGTACGTCGTCATCGGCAGCGTTGCCGCGCTTGTGCAGGGAGCACCTCTAGTGAGGACCCTCGACGTGGACGTGACGCCGGCGGGCGATCCCGAGAACAAGCAACGACTGGCGCTCGCCCTTGTCGATGTCGAGGCCCGCTTGCGCGCTCCGGGCCTGGCCGACCCGATGAAGATCCCACTCGACGAAGGGACGTTTTCCGGGATGACCACGATGACGTTCGCGACGAGACACGGCCCTCTCGATCTCTGTTTCATGCCCGAGGGAACTTCTGGATATGAAGACCTCTCGAAGGACGCTCTCCCCATCGAGATCAATGGGATCGAGTTTCGCGTCGCTTCAATCGCGGACATCGTTCGATCCAAGAAGGCAGCTGGGCGCGAGAAGGACGCGGCGCACGTCGAGATCCTGAGTGATCTCCTCGAGGGTAGGCCGTGAGATCGTGACAGAGATCTGGGAGATGAGCGCCGCCGAGTTGCTCCGCGGCTACCGGGACGGCGCCCTGACCCCGGTCGATGCGGTTGATGCCTGCCTCGCTCGGATCGAGGCTCTCAACGATCGGCTCGGGGCGTTCACGGTCATGACCGCCGAGCGGGCATCGGCCGAGGCGGTCGAGCGGACGACAGAACTGGAGGCGGGGGAGGTCCGGGGTCCGCTCCACGGCGTCCCGGTCGCGGTCAAGGAATTGTTCGACGTCGCCGGGGCCGAGACGACCTATGGCTCCGGTCTCTTCGATGGTCACATCCCCGAACGGGACGCCTTCGCCGTCGCCGCACTTCGGGACGCGGGGGCGATCGTGCTCGGACTGACGCGGACGCACGAGTTCGCCTGGGGCATCACGACCGTGCACGAGACCCGGGGGTCGGCCAAGAATCCGTACGCGACCGATCGGGTCGCCGGTGGATCGAGTGGGGGATCGGCGGTCGCGGTCGCGACCGGGATGGCTCCGCTCGCCATAGGGAGCGACACCGGTGGGTCGATCCGTATCCCCGCCGCGCTGTGCGGCATCACCGGGGTGAAGCCGACCTTCGGATCGATCGACAGCTCCGGGGCGTGTCCGCTGGCGCCGTCGCTCGATCACGTCGGGACGCTGGCGCGCACGGTCGAGGATGCAGCCGTTGCGCTCTCGCTGATGTCGGACATAGCGGTGCCCGAATGGCGCGATGACCTCGGCGGGATGACCGTCGTGTGCGCACCCGGCCTCCACGTCTTCGGACCGCAGAGCGATCACCTCGCGGTCTTCGACGGGGCGCTCGGGACGATCGAGGGACTGGGAGCGGTGCTCGAGGAGCGGCCCTACAAGGATGCCGAGACGATCTATCCGAGCTACGCGACGCTCCAGCGCCACGAGGCTTACGAGGTCCACTCCGAGCTTCTGGGGACCTATCCGACTCGCATGTCCGAGTATTCGCCGTCGCTGCAGAGGCATCTCGAAGCCGCCGGCCACGTGACCGATGCGGACTACATCGAGGCGACCGCCGAGCGTGATCGGATCCGAGCGCGCTTCAGGGTGCTGTTGCAGAACGCCGATGTGCTGGTGACGCCGGTGGCCGGAGGACCGCCGTCGACCGTGGAGCGGCCCGACACCGGGACTCTCGAGGGCGAGGACATCGCCTTCCGGGATCTCGTGCTGCCCTACACCGTGCCTCAGGATTTGACCGGCTTCCCCGCGGTCACGGTTCGAGCGGGCACCGACGATCTCGATATCCCGGTAGGCATCCAGTTCACCGCGCTCCCGGGTCGAGACGATCTCGCCATGATCGCCGCCCGCGCCTTCCAGCGGGCCTTGCCTGTCCGGTGGCCGACGCTCGACTGAGCATCCATGATGCAGGCTGGTACGAAAGACGAAAGGGGTCGGATGCTCAAAGGCGAGAAGGTCACCCTCCGTGAAGTCCGTGAGTCGGACTACGACCGGCTGACCGAGTTCAACAGCAACTTCGAGATCTGGGTGATGGCCGATGATGACCCGCCCGCGCCTCGCACCCGCAAGCAGGTCCAGACCGAGATGGAGGAGTGGATCAAGGATGGAACCGCGATCCCGTTCGTGATCGAGGCGGATGGCGAGGTCATCGGAGACTGCGGCCTCCATCATCTCGTCGAGCATTCGCACACCTGCTCGTTTGGGATCGCGTTGCACGGAGACGAGTACCTCGGCAAAGGCTACGGCCGAGAGGCGGTCTCGTTGCTGCTCGACTTCGCCTTTCGCCTGCGGAACATGCGGCGGGTGTGGCTCACGGTCAACGCCGACAACGAACGTGCGATCCGCTCGTACAAGGGTCTCGG
>WHTI01000374.1 GCA_009377815.1 Actinomycetota bacterium | reverse complement strand
GTCGGTGACCATCCTCGCGGCGAGACGGGCCCGGTCTTCGATCCACTCCTCGGGGAGATGGTCCCGCCAGGACACTATCTCGTAATCGTCGTCGGGTCGGGTGAGACCGTCGATCAGGTCGGCGGTGAGAGGAAGACGTAGCACGCGGTGGTGGTTGACCAATGCGGGTTTGAATCCGTGATGGGCGGCGAAGCCACCACCGGGATCGACGTCCGGGCCGCCTCCGTGCGCCGGTGACTCCGCCTCGACGAGGAGGGTCGAGCGACCCAGATCACGAGCCGAGGCGATTACCTTCTCCAATAGAGCGGTCCCCACCCGGCGGCGACGATGATCGGGATGCACCCGGAGCTCGAAGTTGAGGAGGTGGGGCGTGTCCACCAGCGAACACCGGGTGTTGGCCACACCCACCATCTCGCCGGCAGAGAATGCGGCGAAGAATGCCACTGCCCGTGTCCGCCACGGAAGGCGGTGATAGCCTCTCAGTTCCTCGTGACGCCAAGGTGGTTGATTGGGCACATCGTGTCGCATCACATCATCGACCACCCGCGACCAGTCGGAGAGGATGGCGTCGTCGTCGATATCGACCTCTCGTACCTCATACATGCCACCAGTGTGCCATCTGTTGCCGAAGATGGCATGGCGACGGCCCTGTCGACATCGATCGGTAATGGAATAGCCGAGGGGTGGGTCTATGTTGGTAGAGAGGCATGCAACAAGTAGAGGATTATTCCGTGTCCACAGTCGACGTAACCAAGGAAACCTTCAACGAGACGATCGTCGAGAACGACACCGTCCTCATCGATTTCTGGGCCGACTGGTGCCCCCCCTGCAAGCAGTTCGCCCCGACATTCGCCGCCGCCTCCGAGGAGCATCCCGACATCACCTTCGCCAAGGTGGACACCGAGGACCAGATGGAGCTGGCGCAGGCCTTCGACATCCGTTCCATCCCCACACTGATGGCCGTGCGGGACAATGTGGTCGTCTACTCCCAGCCGGGTGCCATCCCCAAGGACGCCCTCGACGACCTCATCTCCCAGCTCAAGGCACTCGACATGGACGAGGTCCACGCCCAGATCGCCACCGAGCAGGACGGGGCACCGGAGGAGTGAGGCGGCCGGTGATGACGGCGCCACCGAGCACCCTGTCACCGTCGTAGAAGGCGATCGTCTGACCGGCGGCGATGGCCTCCTGGGGCTCATCGAAGATCACCGATCCCGCCGACACGGTCGCCACCACCGCCCAACCGTGCGCCCGGTACTGGGCGAGAACTCGGCCCGACACGACGCCACCATCGACCGCGGTGGCGTCATCGATTTCCACACCCGTCACCAGTAGATCCTCGCGGCGGCCGAGCGTCACCGTCGCCGTGGTCGGATCTATGTCGTTGACGAATCGCGGTTCACCGACACTGACACCAAGCCCGCGTCTCTGCCCAATGGTGAAGCCCGCAATCCCGTCATGTGACCCCAGATC
>WHTI01000247.1 GCA_009377815.1 Actinomycetota bacterium | reverse complement strand
TGGAGGGCTTCGAAAGCATGGAGTCGGCCGAACGCTACGTACGCTTGCTCGTGGGCTGCTACCGCTTCAAGCGTTTCACCGACTCGTGCCGCAAGACCGAGAACGGGAGGTCGCCCTTGGAACTGGCGGGCGTTGACCTTGTCGGGCGAGACTGGCGTTCTTTCCTAATCGATGCCTGACACGCGCGGCCAACTAGGCGATCCGAAGCGGCCCCGGCAACACTCAACTGGACGCCCCCCCCTTTTCTTATCCTTCGCCTGGAGCAAGGCTCCTGGAAGAAGTGCGAGCGAGACTGAGTCGAGAGACAATGCATGAGATGGCTCGGGTTTGGCTCGATGGCGGACGGATGAGGACCCAGAGGATTGCTACGAGCAATTCTTCCACGCGACCCAGGGCTTGGTTCCCGATAACGGCGGCCGCCAGAACTGGAACCTCGATGGTCTGCACGACGATCTGAGAGACCTGTCCGAGTCGCTTACGGTCGTTGTCGATGGGAGCGAGGCAGCCAGTCGTGAACTCGGGGAATGGTTCTGGCGTTTTGTGTCGACACTGACCGAAAGGGGAGATCGCGACCAACCTGTTGAGGTTGTACTGACTTCAACTGGCGACCTGGCGAAGAACCGAATCTGTCTTCGTTGCGGTCGCCATGTCAGGGCCAATGCCGACAGCTATGAGACTTTCGAGCGCATGCACTGGGTCTGCTTCCACTTTGAGTACGAACATGGGGATGACCGAGATCCAGATCAGGCGTGTGGTGATCCACGTTGTCCCTCGGGAGGAGCTGAATGACAAAGCGGAACCTTCAGCGACCGTGGGGGCGACTCGTCGGTTCATCGAGTCAACTCCCTGATCACGAGAGTGGTTTAAGGCGCATGAAGGCTGATGCGCACGGCTCTGGGTACAAAGCATTCGAGACCCTGGAGGAGGCAAGGAAAGACCCAGATGCAGTGGCCGTCTTCGAGGGGGATGACGGCGGGCAAATCTATGCAGTCGTTCCTGTCTCTCAGATTGCTTGCTCGGAATCCGCCCGGGACCAATTACTGGCCGACCTGGATCAATTCTCTTGGGACGACCCTGACATGCGCCGCATCTACTACGAGCATCGACCGGTTGGAACGGGCATCGCCGGCGGCATGGGTGGTGGGCGATCGACGGGCGACCTATGGCTCCATCCGGACTTCGAGAACCTCCGTCTGCGCCCGAACGTGCTAGGGGTTCTCAAAGGGGAACGCCGGACTCTTCGGTAGACCAGACCTACAGTCCCAGGGCGCGTGTAGGGCGTGGGAGGTCACAAAGCGTCGCCAAACAACCGGAAGCAAAGAGAAGGGGAACCGCACGAAAAGCGCAGGTCGCTAAGCGTCCCTCACGCGTTTGCGCAGGCAGTGAGGTCACGTGTTCGACTCGTGCAACATCCTTGCCAAGGAGAGGGTCGCCAGTTCGAATCTGGCGCCCGCTCCGAAAGAAGTGCACGCCTGCCTACCCTGGATCCGCCCATTCCCGGGTATCCGATCCACGCAGAAGCGTTAGCTTTCTAGATGGGAACGAAATCAGGGGATGCCGATGGCCGTCAACCAGAAGCTTAGCGAGTATCTCGATTCCACCGGCAAACGATGGGAGCCGCTGTCCCATACCGAGGCGCTCTCTTCGGTCGCCGAGGCGCGGGCTCTCGGGATCGATCCCGATGAGGTCGCGAAATCGCTGCTCTTGAAGAGTCGCGAGGGCTATGCGCTTGCCGTCATCCCGGGGGGTCATCGGCTCGACATGCACAAGGTTCGCGACGCGACCGATGACAAGACCACCCGCCTCGCGACCGAAGCTGATCTGGAGAGCGCCTTTCCCGATTACGAGCTCGGGGCCGCGCCCCCGGCTCCCGGCCTCCTCAACCTGCGCGGCTTCGTGGACCCGACGGTCAGGTCGAGGGAGTGGATCGTGTTCGCCGCCGGTACCCACACTGATTCGGTGCGCATGAGAACTGCAGACCTCATCGGACTCAGCGATTTCACCGAAGCCGATCTCGTCGAAGCAGGGGAGTGAGCGCCGTGGACGTACTCGACCGATTCACATGGCTCAAGAACTCGAGCTTCTTATACGAGGGCGACACAACGGTCTACCTCGACCCGTGGGGTGTACCGGACGGCGCGCAGCAGGCCGACGTCATCCTCGTCACGCATGCGCACTATGACCACTTCTCCGCGGAGGACATCGAGAGGGTGCGCGGCGAGCACACGCGCATCGCGACAACCGCCGACGTTGCCAAGGAACTGTCCGGCAGCGTCGAGATCGTCTCCCCGGGCGACGCATTGGAGCTCGCGGGGATCTCGGTGGACGTGGTTCCCGCGTACAACAGCGCGCCGGGTCGGCAGAACATGCATCCCAAGGCAAACGGCTGGGTCGGCTACGTGTTCACGCTGGAAGGGACGCGGATCTACCACTCCGGTGACACCGACGCGATCCCGGAGATGGAAGCGATCGATTGCGACATCGCGTTCCTCCCCATCGGAGGTACCTACACGATGACCGCCGAGGAAGCGGTCGACGCGGTTCACAAGCTCGGTCCGAGGATCGTCGTCCCGATGCATTACGGGTTCGTGGCGGGCACGCCCAAGGACATGGAACGCTTCAAACAGCTCGTTCCCGACGTCACCGTACGCAGCTTCGAGCCGACCAACCCGTTCGAACAGAGGTAGTACGCGTATCCTCTATCCAGATCGCATCCGGCGAAACGCGCGTTCTTTGCAAAGGGTGAGCTCGAGGGCATGATCATCGATCGACCCTGGGCGGACAACTCGCCACGCTTCCAGCGCGCGGCCGAGAGGCTCTTTAGCGGTTTTCGCGTTGAGCCTCTGATTCATGTCCGATG
>WHTI01000450.1 GCA_009377815.1 Actinomycetota bacterium | reverse complement strand
GCCGTGCATCGAACAGGGCCCGGCCCGGAAGGCTCGGGGGCCGGATGGAGCGGGTGAGGGGAATCGAACCCCCGTAGCTGGCTTGGGAAGCCAGTGCTCTGCCATTGAGCTACACCCGCAAGGCCTCGGATTATAGAAGCGGCCCCCTCCCGCCGATAGGGGAAGTGTTCTGTCCGGTATTAGGGGAGAGGTCGCATTGGTTCCGGGGCTATCGGTACTGTTGGTCGAGTGGGTCGCGGCGCGGCATTCTCGGGCCGGACGCAAGCGCAAGGCGTACGAGGCTTACGCCCGGTACACGCGGCGCTTCCCTCGCAACGACATCGGCTGGACGCGGTGGGCCGACCATTCGGTGGGGATCGACGGGCCCAGCGACTACTTCGCCATCCTGCGAGCCGGATACCTGCTGAATCCCGCTTCGACGCTGATCGCCAAGCAATTGGGCACCCAGTTGCTGCACGCCTACGTGCATCGACCGGACGAGCGTTTGCTGGACGAAGCCCAGAGCGTCGCCGATCGGCTCGAGGACCAACTCGGCTCGAGTCCCGAAGCTTTGTGCATCAAGTGCGAGATCGCCCAGCTCCGCGGCAAGATCGTGGATGCTCAAGCCCTCGCCCTACGGGCGCACAGCATGCTCGGCGGGGTCGGAAGCGACGAGCAACTGGCGATGATCGGTTCGACCATGGCTTCCATCCCGGGGATGGAGCGTCACGCGGTCGATATCCTGCGCTCGGTCAAGTCCGGCAAGCTGGATTGGCAGGCTCACGCCCTGATACACGAACTCATGAAGACGTCCGATCCCGTGCTGGCCGACGGCCACCTCAGGCACGCCCGGGAGAGGTTCCGAAGCCAGCGCCCGAGGGACGACTTCCATCAAGCCTTGAGAGAGTTCGCCGAGCACCACGAGCTGGACATGTCCGCCTACAGGCGGCCCCCGGCGTCGGCGGCCTCGTAACAACTTCACCGTCTCTTGCGGCCGGGATGCCTCCGATCCCGGCGATGCCGCAACTACACTTCCGACAAGGCGAACACAGGAGCGCAGATGATCCTCTCGGACCGTGACATCCGGGCCGCCATTCGGGCCCGGCGTATCAGCCTCGATC
>WHTI01000144.1 GCA_009377815.1 Actinomycetota bacterium | reverse complement strand
TACGCACCGGAATCGATCAGAGGGTGATGGACCAGTGGTAGTAGACGATCGCAAACTAGAAAAGGCACGGCGGCCGGGCGTCGGCCTCGGGCTGCTCAAGGGCATGCTGGTCACGGCCAAGCACCTCTTCAAGAGGACCGCCGTCATCCAGTACCCAGACGAGAAGCAGGATCTCCCGTCGCGCACCCGTGGCGTCATCGCCCTCAAGGAAGAGAACTGCACCGTCTGCATGCTGTGCGCACGAGAGTGTCCGGACTGGTGCATCTACATCGATTCACACAAAGAGGAACTGCCTCCGAAGCGCGAAGGGGGCCGGGCTCGCAAGCGCAACGTCCTGGATCGCTTCGCGATCGACTACGCCTTGTGCATGTACTGCGGTATCTGCGTCGAGGTCTGTCCTTACGACGCGCTGTTCTGGAGCCGCGAGTTCGAGTACGCGGAGTTCGACATCCGTCACCTCACACACGAGAAGGAGAAGCTCTCGGACTGGATGGCGACCGTCCTCCCGCCGCCGCCGCTCGAGCGCGGCGCCGACATCCCCGGCGAGCCGTCGCAACTCAAGGAGACCCTTGCCGAGCCCGCACCGGCTCCCGAGCCCACGCCTGCCCCCCAGGCCGAGGCCCCGGCCCCCAAAGTGGAGGAGCCCAAGGCCGAGGCTCCGGCCGCCCAGACTGAGGTGCCCGAGGCCGAGGCCAAGGCCGAGCCCAAGCCCGCCGAGCCCGAACCGACTCCGGAGCCGGAGGCTCCTGCAGCCAAGGCGGAACCGATCGAGAAGAGGCCCGCCCCCGAGCTCGGCGTCCCCCAGGTGCAGGTGCCGGTCGAGGCCGCCCATCCGGTCGCCCTCGAGAAGACCGAGGACCCCGAGGCGGTCTACGAACAGGTCCTGAAGGAGCAGCTCGACAAGGGGTCGTCACCGCAGGTGGCCGAGGCGCGCGCCAAGGTGGCGAGGGTCAAGGCCGAGCGCGGCATCAAGCGCGGGCCCACCCCGGTGGACGTCGATAAGCCGGTTCCCTCGGCGCCGACGAAGGCCGAGCAGGCCAAGGAAGACAACGATGGTTGATACCTGGCAGCTCGTCGTGTTCTGGGCCCTGTTCGCGATGATGGGCGTGTCCGCTCTCCGTGTCGTTACGAGCAGTAACGTCGTCCACGCCGCGCTGTATCTCGTGGTCACGCTCATGGGAGCGGCCGCTCTCTACGTGCTGCTGCTGGCCGAGTTCGTGGCCTGGGTCCAGGTCCTGGTCTACGTCGGAGCGATCATCGTCCTGATGCTTTTTGGGCTGATGCTCACCCGAGCGCCGATCGGCAAAGGGATGTTCGACAACGATCAGCGTTTGGTAGCCGCCGTCACGGCAGGTGCGCTCTTCGGCGTCACGACATGGATCATCGTCGACGCGTTCGAGGGCCAGAAGATCACCCTGTCGAAGGCGACCGGGATCCGCGCGGAGTCGATCGGGGATGTCATCTTCTCGTCGTTCGTCCTTCCGTTCGAGGTCATCTCGATGCTGCTGCTCGCGGCATTGATCGGTGCGGTTGTCATCGCGAGGCGCGACTGATGCCGATCACATACTTGTTGATCCTCTCTTCGATGCTGTTCTCGATCGGTGTCTATGGCGTCCTGGCCCGTCAGAACGCGGTTCTGATCCTTCTCTCGATCGAACTGATGCTGAACGCCGTCAACATCAACCTAGTTGCGTTCTCGGCGATGTTCGGTGCCGAGGGCGTCGCCGGCCAGGTCTTTGCGTTGTTCATCATCGCGGTCGCCGCCGCCGAGGTCGGCGTCGGTCTCGCGATCGTGATCCTCATCTTCCGTAACCGCTCGAACGTGGATGTCGATGAGATGTCGCTGATGAAGTGGTGAGCGGTCGATGAACGGATCCTTCTTTCTCGCGGCCGAAGCGGCCGCGTCGTCGCGCGATGGATTCATCACGTCGCTGATGTGGCTCGTCCCGTTGCTTCCGTTCGTTTCAACGATCGCCATCGGCTTCTTCGGCAAGAAGACCAAGAGCGGCGGATCGACGATCGGCATCTTCGCCGTCGGAACCGCGTTCGTCATCTCCTTGCTGGGTTTCATCGACCTGGCAAGTGGCGCCCACGCGGTCGAGAAGGCGTGGACCTGGTTCCAGCTCGGGGACCCCGGCGGCCACGGAGCCGAGAGTGGTGGTCTGGTCCTCCAGTTCGGGATGAACTACGACTTCCTGACCGGGATCATGTTCGTGGTCGTAACCGGGATCTCGCTGATGGTGCACATCTACTCGACCGGATACATGCATGACGACTCGCGCTACACGTGGTTCTTCACCGCGCTGTCCCTGTTCACCGGCTCGATGCTCCTCCTCGTGATCGCCAACAACCTGATGCAGGCCCTGGTCGGGTGGGAGGGCGTCGGCGTCTGCTCCTACTTCCTGATCGGGCACTACTGGGAGGAGAAGGAGAACTCGTCGGCCGCGATCAAGGCATTCATCACCACGCGCATCGGTGACGTCGGCTTCCTGTTCGGGATCTTCGGTCTCTTCATCATCGGCGGTACCTTCAACATCCCCGAGTTGAACCACCTCGCCGAGGATGGTGCGATCGGCGGGACAACCCTGATGATCGCGGCCCTGCTCCTGTTCCTCGGCCCGGTCGGTAAGTCGGCGCAGTTCCCCCTGCACGTCTGGTTGCCGGACGCCATGGCCGGTCCCACTCCGGTCTCGGCCCTGATCCACGCCGCGACGATGGTGGTCGCGGGGATCTATCTCGTGGCGAGGATGCTCCCGGTGTACGAAGCGGCGGGTGCCGCGCTCGACGTCGTCGCCATCGTTGCAGCCATCACGATGCTGATCGCCGCCGGTCTAGCGGTGATCCAGGACGACATCAAGAGGGTGCTCGCCTACTCAACGATCAGTCAGCTGGGCTACATGATGGCGGCCCTAGGGGTCGGGGCTTACACGGCCGGCATCTTCCATCTGTTCACGCACGCGGTCTTCAAGGCGCTGCTCTTCCTCGGGGCCGGTTCGCTGATCCATGCGGTGCACTCGAACAACATGAGCGACATGGGCGGGCTCAGGAAGTACATGCCCCATACCTACAAGACGTTCATGATCGGCTCCCTGGCTCTGGCCGGGATCTTCCCGTTCGCCGGGTTCTTCTCGAAGGACGAGATCCTGGCGTCGTCACTGCACCACGCGGTCGACGGCTCGCCCGCGGGCTGGATCGTGTTCGTTGTCGGGATGCTGACCGCGTTCCTAACTGCGCTGTACGTGACCCGGATGGTCATCAAGACGTTCTTCGGTGATTTCAGGGGCCACGGTGAGCCCCACGAGAGCCCGGGGTCAATGGTCACCCCGCTGTGGATACTCGCGATCGGGAGCGCGACCGTGGGACTGCTCGGCATCCCGGTGATCGGCGTGTTCCAGGACTGGATCACGCTGCCGGGCGAGGAGCATCACGCGTTCTCGTTCGGCTACAACATCATCCTGCCGGCCGTCACGATGGTCCTCGCCGGGTTCGCCGGCTGGCTCGGCTATCTGATGTTCTACAAGGACCGCATCAAAGTCGACATCCTCGGCAGCCCGTTCGCATGGGCGTACCGCTTCCTTGAGAACAAGTACTACCTCGACGACATCTACATGGGCGGCGTCATCCGGCCCGTGCAGTACCCGATCGCGCGGTTCACCTACTGGACCAACCAGCACATCCTCGACGGGGTGGTTAACGGGGTTGCTGCCGGCACGATCGCGGTTGCCGACCAGACCTACGACAAGCTCGACCAGAAGGGGATCGACTACCTCGTCAACGGAGCGGCCGGACTGACCGGGGTCTCCGGAGGTTTGTTGAAGTACATACAGTCCGGGAACATCCAGCGATATGCAGCGGTGCTGTTCGCCGCGGTCGCGATATTCGTAGCGCTGCTGGCGCTGACCTAGAAGGGGGCAGTAGATCGTGGAGTGGATAGACGGTTGGGGATTGTCGCTTGCGACCCTGCTTCCGGTCGTGGGTGCGGTCGTCCTTATGTTCCTCCCTTCCTCCCGAGATTCACTGATCAAGTGGTTCGGGACGCTGGTCGCGGGGGTCGCTCTCATCTTCGGGATCCTCGTGGCCCTGAGATTCGACTACGGGCGCACCGGCGAGGTCCAGTTCGAGGTGTTCAAGGAGTGGATCCCGCAGATCAACGCGAACTACCACATCGGCGTCGATGGATTGTCGCTGTCGTTGTTCGTGCTGTCGCTGCTCGTCTCGTTCCTGTGCATGATCTACCTGTGGTTCCACGTTCCCGAGCCGGGCAAGCCGAAGGCTCTGATGGCCCTGGTGCTGCTGCTCGAGACCGGGATGACCGGGACGTTCATCGCCCTCGATCTCGTTCTGTTCTTCATCTTCTGGGAGATCGTCCTTGTTCCGATGTACTTCATGATCGGCATCTGGGGTGGACCACGCCGCGAGTACGCGGCCGTCAAGTTCTTCCTCTACACGCTGTTCGGCTCGATCTTCATGCTGCTGGCGTTCCTTGCCCTGTGGTTCAACACCGGCGGAGCAGCCGGTGGCACCTTCGACATGATCGAGCTCCAGCAACGCGGCATCGAAGCGTCGGCGATGTTCCGGAACCTCGTCTTCGCAGGGTTGTTCCTCGGGTTCGCCATCAAGGTCCCGATGTGGCCGTTCCACACCTGGCTCCCGGATGCGCATACCGAGGCACCGACCGTGGGCTCCGTGTTGCTGGCGGCCATCATGTTGAAGATGGGGACCTACGGGTTCATCCGGATCGCGTTCCCGATCCTGCCGGAGGCGGCCAAGGACTTCGCTCCTTTGATCGGGATCCTGGCGGTGATATCGATCATCTACGGCGCGCTGTGTTGCTACGCGCAGACCGATCTCAAGCGACTGATCGCGTTCTCCTCGGTCGGACATATGGGCTTCGTGATGCTCGGCCTCGCGACCCTCACCAACAACGGGATCAACGGGGCGATCTTCGGGATGGTTGCCCACGGGCTCATCACCGGGATGTTGTTCTTCCTCGCCGGCTCGATCCATGAGCGCTATCACACGAGGGAGATCTCCGAGTTGGGCGGGATGCTGGCCCAGATTCCGAAGTTCGGTTCGATCTTCACCTACGCCGCGATCGCGTCCCTGGGTCTTCCCGGTCTCGCCGGGTTCTGGGGCGAGATGCTGGCGCTGCTCGGCTCCTACAACCCGGGGGCCGGTCTCTCCGAGGAACTGTTCAGGGCCCTCATGGTCGGTGGTGGTATCGGCACCGTTCTGACCGCCGGCTACCTCCTGTGGACCGTTCAGCGCGTGAACCTCGGACGGGTGCCGGAGAAGTTCGCCGCCGGCAAGGGTATCTTCGACGTCAGGCCGCTCGAGATGTGGGCCTGGGTTCCGCTGCTCATCCTCATCGTCGCCGCCGGCGTCTACCCGAAGCTGGTGCTCAGCGTCACCGATGGAGCGGTCCAGAACCTCGTCGGGATGTTCGGCTAAGTGAACTCTCCCATCGACCTGCATGCCATCACCCCCGAGCTCGTGCTCGCGGGGACGGCTTGCTTGGTCCTGATCGCCGACCTGTTCCTGCCGGAGGACGGCAAGTGGCTGGCGGTTCCGCTATCCGCCGCCGGCTTGATCGGCACCCTGGCGGCGATCGTCTCGCTCCTCGGCGAGCATCGGATCACGTTGGACGGATCGTTCGAGGTCAACTCGTTCTCGTTGTTGTTCAAGGGACTGTTCGCGATCATCGGTCTGTTCGTGCTGGCGATCTCGCTCGATCACTTCCGAGATGGCAAGTACTACCAGGGTGAGTACTACTTCCTGATGCTGTGCTCGTTGCTCGGCGGATTCGTCATCGCCAGTTCCCGGGACCTCATCTCGGTGTTCATCGCGATCGAGCTCATCAGCATCCCGGCGTTCGTCATGACCGGGCTGCGGAAGCGGGACTCGCGCTCGAACGAGGCGGCACTCAAGTTCTTCCTCTTCGGCGTCCTGTCGTCCGCGGTGATGCTCTACGGGATGTCGTTGATCTACGGCTTCACCGGGGGCCTCACCAACCTGGGTGAGATCTCCACGGCCCTGGCCGGTAAGGCGGACGAACCCATCGTCATCCTGTCGGTGTTCTTCATCGTGGTGGGCTTCGCGTTCAAGATCTCCGCGGTCCCGTTCCACTTCTGGGCACCGGACACGTACGAGGGAGCGCCCTCCCCGGTCGCCGCGTTCCTATCGACCTCGTCGAAGATCGGTGGCTTCGTCGGACTCCTCGTGCTGATGTACGCCGCGTTCCCCTCGGTCGCCGAAGCATGGCGGCCGGCGTTCGCAGCGCTCGCGATCCTCACGATGACGGTGGGCAACCTGATCGCTCTGAGGCAGCGGAACATCATCCGACTGCTCGCGTACTCGGGGATCGCGCAGTCCGGTTACGTGCTGGTGACCTTCGCTTTGATCGATCCGAACAACCTCGATGTCACCCGTCAGGCGTTCCAGTCGGCGTTGATCTACTTGGCGATCTACGGAGTCATGGATCTGGGTGCGTTCGCCGCTGCGGTCGCCTTCGCCCGCAAGGGTGGCAGTTACTTCATCGACGATTACTCGGGCTTGTTCCAACGGAACCCGGCGCTGGCCCTGATGCTCGCCGGCTTCCTCATCTCGCTCGCCGGCGCTCCGCCGATGGCCGGGATGTGGGCCAAGCTGTTCGTCTTCCTCGCCGCACTCGAGGCACAGTCGTACATCCTCGCGATCGTGATGGGCATCAACGCGGTCGTCGCCGCGTGGTACTACCTTGCCGTCGTCAAGCGGATGTTCTTCGAGCAACCGGAGGCGCAGGAGCCGGTCGAGGTGACCAACGTTCTCTATGCCGCGATGGCCGTTGCCACGGTCGCGCTGCTGGCGTTCCTTCCCGGGATCAACTTCCTCACGGAGATGGTCGAGCGGTCGACACCGTTCTGAGATCGTGAATCGTCGTCGCCGGTCCTTCGACGCGATCACCACCCTGTTCCTCAACGTCGTCCTGCTCACTTGGATCGCCCTCGCGGCCGTCCTCTGGATCGCGACCGGCGATCGAGCAGGGCTCAGGATCGCAGGCATCGTGGTGCTTGTGGTGCTCTGGGTGCTCGGCTCACAATCGTTCGCAGGCTTAATGCTGAGGCCGCTCGAGCGCCGTTACGGAAGACCCACGATCGATGAACTTCGGGGGCGCGGAGTCGAGCAGGTCGTCGTGCTCAGCGGTGGGGGAGAGGTTGACCGAACCGGACGGCAGCTGAGAGAGGGACCTCCGGTCGACTCGTTGACCGGCTGGTCGATGGCGCGATTCCTCGGGGGCCAGGAACTCGCCGCTCGGCTC
>WHTI01000196.1 GCA_009377815.1 Actinomycetota bacterium | reverse complement strand
TTCCAACTCGATGTCATGGCGATCCACATGAAGACGACCATCCCCACCTGGAGCACGTAGTTGTAGGAGGCGTACCCTCGGATGAGGGGGAGGGCCAATACCGCTACGAGGACAACGACGAGGACAACCCAACGACTGGTGCGTCCCTTCGATTCGACGGGCGGGGTCGCCAGTTCTTCGCTGGTCGATGTCTGGATCGAGACCATCAGGCTCTCGCTCTCTTCCCGAACAGACCCTGCGGTCGGATGAGGAGGATGAGGAAGAGGGCGCCGAAGAAGGTGATTGGCGCCCAGACCGGCCCGATCCCGTCGCTGACGAAGGCCGAGATCACGGCCAACCCGAGGGCGCCGATCACAGCACCCTTGAGACTTCCCATCCCCCCGAGAACGATCAGTGCCAGCAGGATGGCGATCCACTGCCAATGACGTGAGGGGAAGAAGGGGAACAGGAAGCTGACCAGGGCGCCCGATGCCCCGGCCACGGCCATCCCGATACCGAACGAGATGGTCGAGACCCGCCGGACGTCAACTCCCACGATCTGGGCGGCGTCGCGGTTTTGCATGGTCGCCCGCACCCCATACCCGGTGCGGGTGAACTTGAGGAACGCCCACAGTGCCACCAGCAGTGCCGCGCTGGCGGTGGATGCGTAGAGCTGCCCCGTGGGGATGAAGAGGTCACCGAGAATGAAGGCGTCGCGGGCATAGGGTGGGCTCGCCGACCGGAAGATCCCGGTGAAGAAGTAGGACATGAGTCCCTCGGCAATGAAGGCGAGACCGAAGGTCATCAGAACCGTCATCTCGGCGAATCTCGGCGAACCCTCGATGCGGGGGAACAGCAGTCGATACAGGATCACACCGAAGAGGAAGAACACGGGGATGGCGATCACCATGGAGATGAGCGGGTCGATCCCCAAACCCTCCCACATGAAGAAGCTGAAGAATGCGGCAAGGACGATGAAGGCGGCGTGGGCGAGGTTCACCACCCGCATCACGCCGAAGAGGAGTGTCAGACCGGAGGCCATCAGAGCGTATACCCCACCCAGCATCAGCCCGAGGATGAGGATCTGGACATTGGCTATCACGATGATTCCTCCTTGGCCGCCGCCGCCAACTTCCCCAGGTAGAGGTCACGGATCCGGGGGTCATCGAGGATGACGTCGGCGGGGGCCTCGAAGCGTTTCGTGCCCAGATCGAGGACGAAGGCCCACTCGGACACCTCGATCCCCTTCTTCACGTTCTGTTCGATGAGCAGCACGGTTATCCCCAGGTCGGTGCTGAGGTGACCGATGGTGTCGAAGATCTGATCCGAGACCTGGGGGGCGATTCCGAGGCTGGGCTCGTCGATCATCATCAACCGGGGCTCGATCATGAGGGCGCGCCCCAGCGCCAGCATCTGCTGCTCACCGCCGGACATGGTCTGGGCCATTTGGGATGACCGCTCGGCGAGAAGGGGGAACAGTCCGAGGACGAATGCCATCCTCTCCTCGAGCACCTCTCGGTCGCGTACGAGATAGCCACCCATGACCAGGTTCTCGCGAACCGACATCTCGGGGAATAGGGTCCGATCCTGGGGAACGAAGCAGACACCGGCGGTGAGGATCTGGTCGGGCCGACGACCGCCGATCTCGTTGCCCTCGAACAAGATGCTTCCCTCCCGGGGTGGAATGAGCCCGGCGATGGTCTTGAGGAGGGTCGACTTCCCGGCGCCGTTGGGGCCGATGATGCAGTAGGTGCCGCCCTCCTCCACCTCGAGCGATATGTCGGTGATGATGTCGGGCCCGATGCCGTAACCGGCCCGGACACCATGGAGTTCGAGCAGCGCCATCACACGTCCCCCAGATAGGCGTCGAGAACCCGGTGGTCCTCCCGGACCACCTGGGGCGTGTCCTGGAGGATGACCTGGCCGTGGGCCATCACCACCACCGAGTGACTGAGACGCATCACCACGTCCATGTTGTGCTCGACGATGAGAAAGCTGACGCCTTTCCGATTGATCTCCTCGATGCGGTCCATGATGCGTTCCAGGAGGGCCGGGTTGACCCCGCCCGCGGGCTCGTCGAGGAGGATCAGCCTCGGTTCGGTCATGAGGACGGCGGCAAACTCGAGAAGCTTGCGTTGCCCGTAGGAGAGACTCTTCGCCGGCTCATCGGCGAGCCGCTCTATCCCGACGAAGGCGAGAAGTTCCATCGCCCTGTCACGCTCGTCGGCCGCGATCCTGGATCGGAGGAGGCTCCCCAGGTCATTGCTGATCGTCGACACGACCATGTTCTCGAGAACGGTCATGTCGCTCAGCTCGCGGGTGATCTGGAAGGTGCGCCCCAATCCGTGTTTGGTGATGACATGTGACATCAGACCGGTTATGTCCTCGCCGTCGAAGGTGATGGCGCCCGAGTCTGGTACCACCACTCCCGAGATGGTGTCGAACGCCGTTGTCTTCCCGGCGCCGTTGGGTCCGATCAGAGCCGTGATCTCACCCTCGGCAACGTCGAACGACGCCCCATTGACCGCGATGATCCCGCCGTACGCCTTGGTTACGTCGCGTAGTTGGAGGAGTGGCATCAGGAGCGATCCGATCGCACGTGTCTCTGCCCGACTCTAGGGGAGCCCGACGGGTCGGGCTCCCCTCTTGGCGGGACGTTTTACCACTCGGGCTTGGGGTAGGTGACGTCGACGGTGCCGGGGAACTCCCCGACCGGGAACACAAAGGACAACCCACCGTCTTGCCACTGGTTGATCAGGAAGCTTCGCTCCTCGGCCAAGCCCTTTTCATCCCACACGAAGTTGCCGACGATGGTCTCAACGGCGGTATCGGCGGTGCGGGTGTGCATCCACTCGCTCATAGCGGCGTTGTCCGTGCCGCCGGTCCCGATGATGGCCTGCTCCACACCCTGGCACACGGCGAAGGGGATCGCCTCGTCTTCGTCTGGGGGCTCACCGAACGACTCGGTGTAGCCGGATACGAAGTCCTCGTTGGTATAGGGCTCACCGGCCAGGGTGCTCGGGAAGTTGGCCAGAGGGCTCCATACCGAATGGACCACGATTCCGTCGGCGGCCTCGCCCAATGCCTCCTGGAACTCCGTCTGCGCACCCTGGGCGGTGTAGACCAGTGGCGCCTGGTATCCCACCGTCTGGAGCGCCTGGAGGAGGGCGATTACCTCGTCGGTCGAGGCACTCGATATCACCAAGAAGTCGGCGTCGGCCTGCCGGATCGAGTTGGCGAGTGTGAGCCAGTCGGTGTATCCGATCGGCCACACCTCCTCGAACGCCACCTCCATTCCGGCGTCGGCCAAGAACCCAGGGGCAAGGTCGATGATCTCACCCGAGTCGGGGATCTCAACCGTGCCTCCGAGCAAACCAGTGGCGATGGCCGCGGCGAAGAAGTCGTCGGCATACACGACCGCGGCCGTCTGGGGCCGCTCCCCGATGATGCCCTCCGCCTCGTAGTGGTCGACCATGTTGAGGACCGACCTACCGGTGTACTCGGCGGGGAGCTGCTGGAAATAGAAGATGTGCTGATATCCGCGTTCCCAGATGCGGAGGGCACCGTTGGAGGGCATCGGATAGATCATTCCGTTCTGTTCGGCCACCGTCGAAGCCGGGAAGCCGAGAAGGCTGGAGAAGGTCCCAAGGAGGGCGTCGACATTCTCCACGTTGATAAAGCGCTGGGTTTGGGTGACCGTGACCTCGGTGTCGCTACGGTTGTCCTCGACGAGCAATTCCACCGGTCGTCCCAGGAGCCCACCTCGGGCGTTGATCTCATCAACACAGAACTGGTATCCATTGGCGTGCTTGCTCCCCGAGATCGAGAACTCACCGGTCAGTGGCAATGATGCCCCGAAGACGATCGGCTCGCCCTCGCCGCCGGCTGCCGTGGTGTCGGTTCCACCCGGCGCCGTCGTGTCCGTGGCTGCCGCCGTGGTCTCCGTTGCCGCCGCCGTGGTCTCCGTTGCCGCCGTCGTGGTCTCGGTGACCGCTGCGGTGGTGTCGGCGTCAGCCGCGGTGGTGGTGTCTGTCGTTTCGGTGCCGCCACAGGCGGCCACTACCAAGACCATCGCCATCAGGGTGGTAATCCACCTCGTTCTCTTCATGATGTCCTCCTCGCCATTTGTTCAGGTTGGCTGTCGCTCAGGGGCTCGGTCACCATCTAACAGGTCTCCACCCGTCGGGTACCTACTCCTACAATCGATTGC
>WHTI01000067.1 GCA_009377815.1 Actinomycetota bacterium | reverse complement strand
GACCGACCGTGGCCGCATCCTCGCGGCGAGAGGCGCGTAGTCTCCGAAACGATCCTCGAGGGCGCTCTCGAACAGGTCCACCCCTGGAGGTTAGTCCTCCACGACGGCGGGGGCGGTCGACTTCAGGTTGAGGATCTTGAGCTGCGCCTCGTCGACGGTCGAGGGAGCGCCGGTCAAGGGATCGAACGCGGTTTGGGTCTTGGGGAAGGCGATCACCTCGCGGATGTTGGTTTCGCCGGCGGCCAGAGCCACGATCCGGTCGATCCCGGGCGCGATACCTCCGTGCGGAGGCGCCCCGTACTTGAAAGCGTCGAGGAGGAATCCGAACTTCTCGTTCGCCTCCTCCTCGGAGATCCCCAGCGCGCGGAACACCCCCGACTGCATGTCTCGGTCGTGGATACGGATGCTTCCCGAGGCGAGCTCCCACCCGTTGAGGGTGATGTCGTACGACTTCGAGATGACTTTCGCGGGATCGGTCTCCAGAAACTCGAGTGTCTCCTCCACCACCCCGGTGAACGGGTGGTGGATCGGATCCCAGCGTTCTTCGTCCTCGTTCCAGTCGAACCATGGGAAGTCGACCACCCACGCGAACTTCCAGTAGTCGGGGTTGGCCGGGTCGTACTCGGGGACGTGCCCGAACCGCTCGGCGAGGCGCGTGCGCAACCCACCGAGCACCTTGTACACGACAGACTTGCGATTGTCGGCCACGATGAGGATCAGGTCACCGACGCTCGCGCCGGCGGACTCGACGAGACCCTTGCGCTCCGCATCGGAGAAGAACTTGTCCATCGGCGATTTCAAACCGTCCCCAGTGACCCCGACGTACACCAGGCCCCCCGCCCCCAGCGCCTTGGCATCGTCGACCAGTGCGTCGAGCTGCTTGCGCGGGAGTTCACCCTGGCCCGGGATCGTGATCGCTTTGATCGCTCCCCCGTCGTCGAGCACCGAACGGAAGACGCGCGCCTCGGTGTCCGAGAACACGTCTCCCAGATCCCGCAGCTCGAGGCCGTAGCGGAGATCCGGCTTGTCGGAGCCGAATCGCTCCATCGCTTCCGAGAACGGGATCCGCGGGAAGTCGGCCAGGTCCACTCCCATGACTTCCTTCCACACGTTCTTGAACATGCGTTCGGTGACCTCGAGGACATCGTCCTGTTCGACGAAGCTCATCTCGAGATCGAGCTGCGTGAAGTCGGGCTGACGGTCGGCGCGGAGGTCTTCATCACGGAAGCAACGAACGATCTGGTAGTAGCGGTCGAACCCCGAGACCATCAGCAGCTGCTTGAAGAGCTGCGGTGACTGCGGCAACGCATAGAAACGACCGGGATGAACGCGCGACGGAACGAGGTAATCCCTGGCCCCCTCGGGGGTCGCCCTGGTCAACATCGGAGTCTCGATCTCGTAGAAGCCCTCGGCATCGAAGAACCGACGGATCGCGGAGATCAACTCGTGGCGCAACTTGAGGTTGCGTTGCATCGACTCGCGCCTGAGATCGAGGTAGCGGTGCTTGAGACGCAGCAACTCGTCGGTCTCGTGGTACTCGTCGAGCTGGAACGGAGGGGTCTCACTCCGGGACAGGATCTCGACGCTTCCGGCGGCGACCTCGATCTCACCGGTCCCGAGCTTGGGGTTGATGGTCCCCTCTTTGCGAGCGGTGACCTCCCCTTCAACCCGGATGCAGTACTCGCTCCGAAGATCCTCGGCCAGTGGCAACGACTGCGGATCGAGCACCACCTGAACGAGCCCCGCAACGTCCCTCAGGTCGATGAAGATCACGCCCCCATGATCGCGGCGTGTGTGGACCCAGCCGCACAGAGCGACCTTCTCGCCGGTGTGCTCCGACCTCAGGTCTCCGGCACGGTGCGATCTCAACATGGAACTCTCATCCCGCCCTCACTTTGGATTCCAGATCGGTTGCCGGGACCCGCTCTTGGTCCCCGGACGTGAGATCCCGAAGGGTGATCTCGCCGGCGGCCAGTTCATCCGAACCCAGGATCGCCGCGAACCTGGCCCCCGAGCGGGCCGCCTCTTTCATCTGTCCCTTCATACCGCGCATCGTGTGATCGAGATCCGCTCCGATCCCGGCACGGCGCAGGCGCGTCGCAAGCACCAGGGCCTCGGCCGCCGTCTCATCGCCTTGCGCGACGATGTAGACGTCCACCTTGGGGCCTCCCTCGATACCCGCATCGTTCAGCGCGAGCAGGATGCGATCCACGCCCAGCGCGAAGCCGATGCCGGGAAGTGGATCTCCTCCGATCATCTCCGCGAGTCCGTCATAGCGACCGCCACCGCCCATCGCGTTCTGCGATCCGAGCCCGCTCCACACGAACTCGAAGGCGGTGCGCGTGTAGTAGTCGAGCCCCCTCACCAATCTCGGCTCGAGTGTGTAGACGACGCCCAGCGCGTCGAGGTGAGCCTTGACGTCTTCGAAGTGCTCGGCACACGCGCCGCAGAGGTGGTCGGTGATCACCGGGGCCGATGCCATCACCGCGATCGTCGCCTCTTCTTTGGAGTCGAACGTCCGAAGTGGGTTGGTGTCGATCCGCTTGCCGTCCTCGGGCGCGAGATCGCCCTCGTGAGCACGGAGGAAGTCGACCAGGACCTGGTTGTACCCGGCTCGGCAATCGGCGGCCGGGTGTCCGATCGAGTTGAGC
Organism: Actinomycetota bacterium; assembly: GCA_009377815.1. Lineage (GTDB taxonomy): Bacteria > Actinomycetota > CADDZG01 > CADDZG01 > WHSQ01 > WHTI01. The sequence continues at coordinate 10,761 of WHTI01000067.1, read as the reverse complement.
AATAGGGTCGGTGTCGATCCGGCGCTGCGGAGGAACCGGTCACCGACCTCGATCACCTCGGCGTCGACCGACGGGCTGTCGGTGCCCATGGCCTCGATCCCCACCTGGAAGAACTGCCGGTAGCGGCCCCTCTGAGGGCGCTCCTGGCGGAACATCCACGATGAGTAATGGAGCTTGACCGGCAACGCCCCGCGGTGGAGATTGTGTTCGATCACCGCGCGCACCACCCCCGCGGTCCCCTCGGGGCGAAGGGTGAGGGATCGGCCCCCCAGATCCTCGAACGAATACATCTGCTTGGTCACGACCTCGCTCGTCTCACCCACACCACGCTCGAACAGGGCGGTGTCCTCGAACGTCGGGGTCTCGACCGGCGCGTAACCGGCCTGCTCGAAGGTGTCCTGCGCCAGGCGCACGAGGGCCTCCCACCGGAACGAGCCCGGAGGCAGGATGTCGTTGGTCCCCTTGGGCGCGCGGAGGGAGTCTCTCTCGTTAGCCATCGTGCAGCGCATCCTATGATGGGAGCCTCACACGCCGACCAGGGGGAGCAGATGCCGCAGGCTCGCACGGAAGACAGGGCGACGCTCGAAGAGCTCACCCGTCAGATCCGGCACGACATCGTGACCGCCACCACGAAGGCAGGCTCGGGACATCCCTCGACCTCGCTCTCGATGGTCGAGATCATCACGACCCTCTACTTCGGTGGCGTACTCCGCTACGACCCGGCCAACCCGAAGGATCCCGACCGCGATCGCTTCATCCTCTCCAAGGGTCACGGGGCGCCTGGTCTCTATGCCGTCCTCGCCGCCGCCGGGTATTTCCCGCGGGCCGACCTTCTTACGCTGCGGGAGCTGGGCTCGCCGCTCGAGGGACACCCGAACATGAATCGGCTGCCGGGGGTTGAGGCGTCGACCGGGTCACTCGGACAGGGGTTCTCGCTGGCGATCGGCCATGCGCTCGGCCTCAGGCTCGACCGCAAGGACGCCCGCGTTTACGTGATGGTCGGCGACGGTGAGAGCGAGCAGGGCCAGGTCTGGGAGGCGGCGATGTACGCCGGCAACCACGGGCTCGAGAACCTCACCCTGATCGTCGATCGCAACGGATACCAGCAGACCGCGGCGGTCAACGAGGTCCAGCCGCTCGATCCTCTCGAGGACAAGCTCGCCTCGTTCGGTCTCGAGGTAACGACGATCGACGGCCATTCCCTGGACGAAGTCGCCAAGGCCTTCGACTGGGCGCGGGGCGTCAAGGGAAAAGCGCAGGCGATCGTTGCGAATACGGTCAAGGGCAAGGGCGTGTCCCTGCTCGAAGCCAACCCCGGGAGCTGGCACGGCAAGCCGATCCCGGCAGACGAGGAAGCTAAGGCACTAGAGGAGATCGGAGCGAGCATATGAGCTTCGGGTTGACCAGGATCGAGTTCGAAGAGGGCCCCGCCACCCGAGAGGCGTTCGGCGAGGCCTTGGCCGAGGCCGGCTCCGACCAACGCGTGGTCGTGGTCGATGGAGACGTCAACAACTCCACCTACACGAACCACTTCAAGGACAAGTACCCCGAGCGCTTCTTCAATGCCGGCATCGCCGAGTCGAACATGATCGGCATCGCCTCGGGACTGTCGGCGACCGGGAAGGTTCCCGTGGTCTCGTCGTTCTCGACCTTCCTGATGTCGAACGCGTTCGACCAGATCCGGATGTCGGTCGCCTTCCCGAACCAGAACGTCAAGCTGGTTGGGACGCATGCCGGCATCTCGATCGGTGAGGACGGTCCGTCGCAGATGGCGATCGAGGACGTCGCCCTCGCCTGTGCCCTTCCCGGTTTCACCGTCGTCGTACCGGCCGACGGCCCGAGCACGAAGTTGGCGACCAAGGCCCTGATCGAGCGACCGGGGCCCGCATTCCTCCGTTGCGGCCGCCCGAAGGTGCCCCTGCTCTACACGGACCCCTCGAAGTTCCACATCGGTAAGGCAACCACGATGCGCGAGGGGGATGACGTCACGATCATCGCCAACGGGATCATGGTCGCGATGGCGCTCGACGCCGCCGAAGGCTTGAAGGAAGAAGGGATCGAGGCGCGCGTTCTCGACATGCACACGGTCAAGCCGGTGGACGCAGCCGCGATCGAGAAGGCGGCGAACGAAACGAGAGGGATCGTCGTAGCCGAGGAGCACCTGGCGCACGGGGGCCTGGGCTCGGTGGTCGCGCTGGTGGCGGCGGAACGAAGCCCAACGAGGATGGCGTTCGTTGATGTCGGCGACACCTACGCGACCTCGGGAACCCCGGATCAACTGCTGGAACAGTACGGCTTGACCCCGGACGCGATCCTCGATGCCGCCCGTCGAGTCCTGAAGGACTAGGACTCAGAACGTCTTCTCGGAGTCGAGCAGGATCGTTACCGGACCCTGGTTGATCAGTTCGACATCCATCGAGGCGCCGAACTCGCCCGTCGCGCAGGTGACCCCCGCGCCGGTCAGCGCGGTCTCGACACCTTCGTAGAGAGCCTCCGCCACCTCACCGCGAGCGGCACGGATGAACGACGGGCGCCGTCCCTTGCGAGCATCTCCGTAAAGGGTGAACTGGCTCACGAGCAGGACTTCTCCCCCGCTCTCGAGGAGCGAGGCGTTCATCTTTCCGTCCCCGTCCTCGAAGATCCTCAGGTTCACGATCTTGTCGGCCGCCCACGTGACCTCGGCGGCGGTGTCTTCCGGAGAGATCCCGATCAACACAACGAGGCCGGCGCCGATCTCCCCGGTGACGCGGTCATCGACGGTCACCTTCGCCCGGCTGACCCGCTGGACGACCAACCTCACGGGGCGACCGGCATCACGTTGAGATAGATCTGCCGCGCGATCGGTGCCGCCACCTGGCCCCCGACGCCGCCGTACTCGGAGACGACCGCGACCGCGATGCGAGGGTCACCCGAAGGGGCGAACGAGATGAACCATGCGTGGTTCTCACGCTTACCGGCAACGTCGACCTCGGCTGTTCCCGTCTTCCCCGCCAGACTCAGCCCCGAGATGTTGGCATTGACACCGGTGCCGCCCTGGACGACCGCTTCCATCATGGCGGTGACCTCAGCCGCGGTCTGCTGCGAGACGACCCGCTTGCCCTTCTTCGGTTGATCGAGCGAGAAGCGTGGTTCCATGCGGCGACCGTCGTTGGCGATCGTGGCGGCAACGGTGGCCATCTGCAGAGGCGTCGCGAGAACCTGCGCCTGGCCGATCGCACTCCACATCAGATCACTGAGGCTCCCCGCGGGCGGCGGATACTGGGAGCCGGCAACGATCCGTTCATCTCGAGGTTCCCGGTTGAACCCGAACAACTCCGCGTACTTGGTCATCCGGTTCTCGCCCAGCCTCTCCGCCACCTGAGCGAAAGCAGTGTTGACGCTGAACTTCAGCGCGTCCGCCAGTGACAACGAGGCGTAGGCAGACGATTCGAAGTTGCGAACGCCCTTGTACTCCTTGGGTCCGGACAGCATCGTCCCGGGAGTCATCACACCCGAATCGAGCGCGGCCGATGTCGGGATCACCTTCATCGTCGAGCCCGGTGGATAGCGACCGACGAGAGCGCGGTTGAAGGGTGAGACGCCGGTCGCTCCGACGTAGTTGCCCGGACCGAACTCCGACGAGTCCACTACCGCGAGAACATCGCCGGTCGAGGGCTGGATCACGACCGCTCCCCCGACCTGGCTCGAGGGGTAGGCCGACTCCGCGGCCTGCTGGACCTCGACATCAAGGGTCGTCTTAAGAGTCCGGCCGGCTATCCCTGGAAAGGGGGCGAATCGTTCGATCGGCTTGTCATCGCCGTCCACGATCGCCAGCCGGATCGTCGGCGTTCCCGCGAGCTGCTCCTCGAACGCCGCCTCGAGACCCGACCCGCCCACCAGCGAGCCGGCCGGCGTGTCGTCGTCATCGGTGGTCGTGGTCTCGATGTGTCCGATGGTGCTTCCGGCCAGGGAGCCGAACGGATAACGGCGTTCGCCCGCGTGACCGGTCGCCAGGATCCGGCCGTCCCGGTCCTTGATCGGAGCGCGCTTGGGGAATCTGCTCAGGATCGCGAATCCAGCGGCGTCTTCAACCCCCGGCCAGACGAACTCGGGGGACCAGTCGACGAGCCAGCTCTGATCGGCCGTATCGAACACCAGCTCGAAGCGTCCCTCGAGGGACACCGTCTGCGGCGTCGCGCCCGAGTTGTAGGCCACCTCGTACGCGACCGACACGGGTTCGTAGACGGGAGCTGCCCCGTCCTCTTCGGTGGGGGTCGGTCGCGGCTGGAGTGGGGTGGCGGATCGCCTGGCGATCACCGTCTCGATCGCTCCCTCCTCGAGCCGGCCGTTGAGCCAGCGCGCCAAGCGCTCCTCGGACCACTCGGCGGCCACACCCTCGGCGAACATCGAGGCCATCGTCTCGTAATCACCCTCGTTGAACGCGTCGAGGAACGAGTCGGCTGCGGCCGCCGTCGACGGCAACGGGTCGAGATCCTCGGCGCCGGTGCAGGCCGACAACGAGAGGCTCGCAACGAGCGAGACGACGAAGAGTCTGCGGGGCCAGGGTTTCATCGGTGGGGTGGCTGCAGTCAGTTCCGTGCAGCGTTGGGAACGACGCGATAGGCATCGAAGACGGAGTCGACCCGTCGAACGGCCTGGATCACATGCTCGAGGTGGCTGGGATCCGCCAGCTCGAAGCTGAACGTGAGGACCGCGATCCCATCCTTCCCCGACCGCGTGGTCGACGTAAGGATATTGACCCCGACATCGGAGATTGAGGTGGTGACGTCGCGCAACAGCTTCGTTCGGTCGAGCGCTTCGATCTGGATCGCCGCCATGAAGGTCCCCTGCTGCCGGTTGTCCCACCAAACTTTGATCATCCGGTTCTCGTCGATCAGCTGAAGAGCCTTCGCGTTCGGACAATCCTCACGATGAACCGATACCCCACGTCCGCGTGTCAGGAAACCGACGATCTTGTCCCCTGGTACGGGCGTGCAACACCGGGCCAGCCTGACCAGGAGATCGTCGAGCCCCTCGACGATGACTCCCTTGCCCCTGGGCTTCGACGGCCGGCGTTTCGGGGTGACCTCGATGGTTTCGGTCTCCTCCTCGGCGGCCTCCGGCTCGAAGATACGGATCACTCGGGTGGTGACCGATTGCGGCGACAGATGGCCCTCACCGATGGCGACGAACATCGCGTCGAGATCCGGGTACTTGAGTTCGTCGGCGAGTTGGGTCAGGACATCACCCTTGGTGATCTTGTCTACCGGCAGACCCTGCTTACGGATCGCGGCTACGAGCTGATCCCGTCCTTGGGATAGTGCATCCTCGCGACGCTCCCGAGCGAACCACTGGCGGATCTTGTTGCGGGCACGCGGGGACTTCACCACCTGGAGCCAGTCTCGCGACGGCCCCGTGGGCCCCTTACTGGTGATGACCTCGACGGTGTCTCCCGAGCTCAGTTCGTAGGTCAAGGCCACCAGGCGACCGTTGACGCGCGCACCGACCGTCTTGTGTCCTACCTCGGTATGGATCGCGTAGGCGAAGTCGATCGATGTCGCTCCCCGCGGCAGCGGCATGACGTCCCCCTTCGGAGTGAACACGAAGATCTCGTCCGAGTAGAGATCGATCTTCAGATGATCCAGGAACTCCTTGGGATCGGCCGAGTCCCGCTGCCAGTCCATCATGCGTTGCAGCCAGGCGATCTCTTCCTCGGAGACCTTCCCCTGCTTCCGTTCCTTATAGAGCCAGTGAGCCGCGATCCCGAACTCGGCCGCGCGGTGCATCTCCTGCGTACGGATCTGGATCTCCATGGGCCGTCCCTCAGGCCCGATGACGGTGGTGTGGAGCGATTGGTACATGTTGAACTTGGGCATCGCGATGTAGTCCTTGAACCGTCCCGGAACTGGCGTCCACATCGTGTGCAGCGCGCCGAGCGCGCCGTAGCAATCCTTGACCGACTCGACGACCACGCGGATGCCGACGAGGTCGAAGATCTCATCGAACTGCTTTCCCCGGAGGACGATCTTCTCGTAGATCGAGTACAGGTGCTTCGGCCGACCCGAGACGTCGGACTTGATCTTCACCTCGGCGAGCTTGGAGGTGATCTTCCGGCACACCTCATCGAGCATCCGCTCGCGTTCGGGCTGCCGCTGCTGCACGAGCGAGGCGATCTCCTCGAAACGTTTGGGGTGGAGGGTGGCGAAGGCCAGGTCTTCCATCTCCCATTTGATCGCGTACATACCGAGCCGGTGAGCCAGCGGCGCGTAGATCTCGAGCGTCTCCCGCGCGATCAGCTCACGCTTCTCAGAGGCGAGCGGGGCGAGGGTGCGCATGTTGTGAAGGCGGTCGGCGATCTTGATCAGGATCACTCGGACGTCCTTAGCCGTCGCAACGATCATCTTGCGAAGGTTCTCGGCCCGGCCCTGTTCGGGAGAGCGGAAGCGGATCTTGTCGAGTTTGGTAACGCCGTCGATCAAGGACGTGATCTCGAAACCGAAGGCCTCTTCGACCTCGGCCAGCGTTAGGTCCGTGTCCTCGACCGCGTCGTGCAGAAGTGCCGCGGCTACGGTCGCCTCATCCATCCCGAGCTGAGCAAGGACCAGTGCGACCCCAAGCGGATGGGTGATGAATGGGTCCCCGGACTTCCGCAATTGCCCCGCATGCCAGTGATCCGCGAGCTCGAAGGCGCGCTCGAGGATCTTCAGATCAGCTTTGGGGCGCCGGGAGCGGACTTCCTTGAGGATCTTGTCCAGCAGAGGTGAGGTCGACGAACGGGCGGGCCGGACCCTCTGGATCACGCCCTTTACCCCCCGGGCGGGAGTTTTCGATCCCGTCTGGGGCTCAGATCCGGTGGGATCGGTGCCGGATTCGTCGGGAGAAGTGGCCATAGTTCATTGTAAAGGCGAACGGATGTTGGGAACGGCTCTAGGACGCGCTGCGGGCGAAGACGACGCGTCCCTCACCTGCGAGGAACTCCTCGACCGTCCAGCCGGCGGTCAACCACGCGCGGGCGTGCATCTTGCGGGCGTCGTTCCGCCACCACGAGGGGAACCGAGATCCGGGAGGAAGGGTCTCCCCCACCAGGTCCTGGATCTCGTCGAGGGACATCTCGATGCGATCTCCGTCCTGCCCCGCTAGGAATGCGGCGAGCCTGATGTATTTGAGGGACCGGCGTTCCCGGGCGGGATGGACGTTCATCGGGTGAACGATAGAAGCAGGAGCCCCGCCGCAACAGGGGGTCGGCGATATGCCCGGATGGTTCTAGAAAGAGATCAGTGAGAAGAACTCGTAATCCTTGATCGCATCGCGGCCGTTCAAGAAGGACAGCTCCATGATGGTCGCGATCCCGGCGATCTTCCCGCCGCAGCGCTCGGTCAGATGGGCAACCGCCTTTGCGGTTCCACCGGTCGCGAGGACGTCATCCACTATCAGGATGCGCTCACCCTCCTTGACCGCATCGCTGTGCATCTCGAGGGAGTCGGTCCCGTACTCGAGTTCGTAATCCTGGGACTGCACCTTCCAGGGAAGCTTCCCCTTCTTACGAACGGGGATCAGTCCTGCCGTGAAACGATACGCGAGCGGGGCGGCGACGATGAAGCCGCGGGCCTCGATCCCCAGGACCTTGTCGATCTCGTCTCGGTCGAACTGGTGCGCGATCGCGTCGATCGTGTAACTGAATGCCTTCTTGTCTGCCAGGAGGGGCGTGATGTCCTTGAAGACGATCCCTTCCTTGGGGAAGTCGGGGATGTCACGGATGTGATCCTTCAACCACTCATGGTTCCTGGGGCTGGTCATCGAATCTCCTTCAGGTCCTAGAGCAGTTGGGATCCGTTGATGTCGATCTTGAACTTGCATTCAAGGAACTCTGCCGCGCGGCGACACATCACCATGCGAGAGAGGAAGATCTCAAAATACTCCATGACTCCCGCCAACTCCGTATCGATCGCAAGTTCGAGGGTCAACGTACGAGCCTCCGCATCCACCCGCAGGAAAGAGTGCTCGACCGCGTGATTGACCCGGTCGTGGATGTCGAAGGCCGCCATGTCCTTCTCGCGCACCCGGCTTCGGTGGACGTCGGACTTGTCCGCAACGATCACCGCCGCCCCCGCGGGGTTGACCGGGTGTCCGAATTCTTCCTCGTGATTGCCGATCGCCGCAAGGATCACCCCGATCTCGCCGTAGGTCATGCCCAGGTCCTTGAGAAGGTCGTAGGAGATCGCGGCTCCGGTTTGGGAGTGCATCGTGCGCGACACGAAGTTGCCGAGATCGTGCAGGTAGCCGGCGATGGCTCCAAGCTCGGCCACGCGGTCCGGGAAATCGAGCCGCTTCAGGATGTTGAACGAGATATTCGAAACCAAGCCCGCGTGGCGGAAACCGTGCTCGGTGTAGCCGATCTCCCCCAGGTAGCGATCCGCCAGGGCGATGAACGTGCGGATCCCTTCATGCTCCTGGACCTCCTTGACCGAGATCCCTGAACTTTCCTCGATGGGTTCCGGAGTCTTCGCCGGTTCGGGGGGTTGCGTCTCCTTGACCGTGCGGCCCAGGGGATCGACCGGCTCCTCACCCGGAGCAGCGGCTGCTTCTCTCACTCTTCGGTTTCCTCCGCGGAGTCGTCCTCTTCTTCGTAAACCTCGTCGCTCACACGTCGTGCGATCGCGGACTTGACGATCCTGATGGTCGTCCCGGGCGAGATCTCGACCTCGACGTGGTCCTCGGAGATCACCTTGACCATTCCGAAGATGCCGCCGATGGTCACGATCTCGTCGCCCTCGGAGATGGAGGAGACCAATTGCTGGTGCTGCCGAACCCGGCGTTTCTGGGGTCGGATCAGCATGAAGTAGAAGATCGCGATCAGGAACGCTATGAAGATCAGGCTAGAGGCTGGGCCTTCCACGTGTTCACTCCTTCGGATTCCGGTTGGTTTTCCGTCGTGTTGACGTCCTTCGAGCACCCCCTGGCTCTTGGTCGATCGGGAGGCACGCGAACAGAGCCGCTCCTGCGGCTCGGGACCGAATCCTACTCGAACAGACGGGCTCCCTCAGGTCCTCGGGGCACCTCGAGACCGAGGTGAACGAAGGCTGCCTCAGTGGCAACCCGACCGCGAGGCGTGCGGCGGAGGAACCCGAGCTGCATCAGGAACGGTTCGTAGACGTCCTCGATCGTGTCGGGTTCCTCGCCCACCGCGACCGCGAGGGTCGAGAGTCCAACCGGGCCCCCTCGGAAACGCCGGATCACCGCGTCGAGGATGGCGCCGTCCACCCGATCGAGGCCCTTCCCATCGATCTTGAACACCTCGAGGGCGGTTCGTGCGATGTCACCGTCGATGACCCCGTCGGCACGCACCTGCGCGTAGTCACGGACCCTGCGCAGCAGACGGTTGGCGATCCGGGGCGTGCCCCGAGACCGGCGGGCGATCTCGTGCGATCCCTCCTCATCGACCTGGACGTCGAGGATCCCGGCGGAGCGGGTGATGATCTTGACCAGGTCCTCGGGCGGGTAGTAGTCGAGCTTCTCGGTGAGTTCGAAACGACTCCGGAGGGGGCCGGTGATGAGGCCCGCCCGGGTGGTCGCTCCCACCAAGGTGAAGCGCCGCAGGTCGAGACGGATCGTCTGCGCGCTCGGACCCTTACCGATGACGAGATCGAGCTGGAAGTCCTCCATCGCCGGATACAGGACCTCCTCGACGACCCGGGGAAGGCGGTGGATCTCGTCGATGAAGAGCACATCGCCGTCTTCGAGATTGGTGAGGATCGCGGCGAGGTCACCGGCTCGCTCGAGCGCGGGCCCTGAAGTCGGTCTGAAGCCGGCGCCCATCTCGTTGGCGATGACGTGAGCGAGGCTCGTCTTGCCGAGGCCCGGAGGACCGCTGAGCAGCAGGTGGCCCGCGGCTTCGTCGCGAGCGCGGGCGGCCTCGAGCACGATCCCGAGATGGACCTTGAGCTCCGGCTGGCCGACGAACTCGATGAGGTCGCGCGGGCGCAGCGATCCCTCGGTCTCGCGCTCGATGGGATCGGCGGCGGAGGCGAGAACGGCGTCGCCCCTCACCGGCTCAGGACCTTGAGTGCCGATTTCACAACCTCCTCAACCGAATCGATCGGGTCCACGACACTCTCGCCGAGCGCAGCACGCACTTCGGCGGGCGAGTATCCGAGGTTCTCGAGGGCCGATCGAGCCTGTGAGACGGGATCGGGGGCCGAGCCCACAACCTGGAGGTCCGGAACCTGCAGCTTCTCCTTGAGCTCGAGGATGATCCGCTGGGCGGTCTTCTTGCCGATGCCGGGAACCGCCGAGAACCCGGCGACGTCATCGGTCGCGAGGGTGCGCCGGAAGTCCTCGGGCGTGAACGCCGAGCACACCTGGAGCGCGACCTTCGGCCCCACTCCGGATACCGAGAGGAGCGCCTCGAAGATCAACTGCTCCCCCGGCGTCAGGAACCCGTACAACGCCAGCATGTCCTCGCGCACGTGCGTGTGGGTCCACAAGCGCACGGCCCCGCCCTCGGGAGGGAGCGCGGTCAACGTCGTCGTCGAGCAGGCGATCCTGTAGCCGATCCCGCCGACGTTGACGAAGCACTCATCGAGCGACTTCGCGGCAACGATGCCCTCAACGAACCCGATCATCTTCCCGTCCTCACTTGGTGAGAGCCTCCTGTATCGCTCGGTTCAGTCCGTTCGAGTTCAACATGCAGATGGCCAGAGCGCACGCATCTGCGGCATCGGCCGGCTTGGGCGGCTCACTCATCCCGAGGAGCCTCGCCACCATGTCCCCCACCTGAGCCTT
>WHTI01000291.1 GCA_009377815.1 Actinomycetota bacterium | reverse complement strand
CTCAAACGAACGAAGTCAGGATCACGTGGGATGCGTCGATCGATGATTCCAGTGGAGTGGCCGAGTACCAGATCTGGCGCAAGGGCGAGACCTCGGACGAGTTCAACCTCCGGCACACGACCACCGAGACCCACTGGACCGACAAGGAATCCCTCTACGGGAACCGCACCTACACCTATTACGTCGTAGCGGTCGACGCCGCCCACTGGCAGAACAGTTCTGGGAAGAAGGCGATCGAGCTTTAGCTCGCTACTCCTCGATCACGGACAGGATGTTCCCGGCCGGGTCCTTGAACCACGCGATGCTCGGCCCGTTCCCTCGCATGACACCCTTGTCGTCCGTCTTCAGATCCGGATAGTCGTACCTCTCGAACTCAACACCGCGGCTCGCGAGCGCATCCACAGCCTCGTCGATGTTGGCGACCGGGAAGTTCATGATCGTGAACGTCGCCGGTTCGTGCTGACTCCCCTTCGGATAGACCAGCACGGGTGCACCACCACCGACGTGCAGGCTCAACATCCCGTTCGACTCCGACACCTCCAAACCGAGGGTCCCTTCGTAGAAGTCCTTCGCCTTCGGTATGTCGTCCACCGAGAAACCGCTGAACGCCTTCGATTCCTTCAGCATCGCTACTCCCTCCTTCGGCCGCAGGTATCTGCATCCCTGTCTATATAGGACCGAGACGGCGCCGGGAAATCATCGCCACGGCACCGACCCATCTCCGTCTTGGGTCCTAGACCCAAGACGGAGCAATGGGACCGCAACCTGCGAGAATGGAGTCCTGCGCCCGTAGCTCAGCTGGATAGAGCATCGGACTTCTAATCCGAGGGTCGGGGGTTCGAATCCCTCCGGGCGCGCTAAGAGATGATGCCGAACCCTGCACAGAAGATGCCGAGACCTGCGCTGGAAACTCACCGCACAGTCACCACCACGAATACGACGTAGCTCGCGAGGAGCGCCCAGCCGGGCTGCCGTGACAGGTGTCCGCGCCGAGACGCCACGATGAGGACCAACGGAATGGACGCCGCGAACCAGGCGGCAGGTAAGAGACCGGCGGCGGGGACTGGATGCACTAAGGCGGCTGCTCCAAGCGTGGCGGTCGCGTTGTAAAGAGCGGACCCCAAGACGCCAGCCACGGCGAGCTCCTCCACGCCGCGACGTGCCGCCGCCCACACGAGGGCAAAGAGCTCAGCCGTCGTCGCCAGCCCCACGAAGGTGAGACCGACGGCGGCATCCTCAAGATCGAGGCTCGCCACCACTCTCTCTGCACCGTCCACAGCGAGCCAACCGCCCGAAGCCATGACGACGATCCCGAGGACCATGAGTGCAACTGCCCTCCCGCTGCCGGAAGACGACTCCGACGATTGCTCAGTGCCGATCTCCGCGACTTCTCCGATAGCCGGGGGACGACGCTCGAGCCGCCAGGTGAGCGCGACAAACAGCGCGTAAACTCCGACGAGACCGGCTCCCTCGATCCGAGCGACTCCGCCGTAAAGGGCGAGCGCTGCGACAAGGCCTGCAGCCGATGCGACAACAGAGTAGGTCCGAACTCGCCGTCCGAATGGGAGCGGTCGCAGCAGCGTCCCCAAACCGAGGACCAGCGTGAGCATGGTGATGTTGGCGCCGAGGGCGTCGCCAGCGGCGATCGCGGGGCGTTCTCGGACTGCCGCGAAGATCGCGGTGAATAGCTCCTCGGGTTCGGCTCCGGCCAGCACCAGGCCGATAACAAGGAGGCTCACCCCTAGGCGCCGGCCCGCGGCGCTGGCATGCTCGGTAAACAGCTCGGCCCCAACCACGAGGACGACTGTGGCGCCGGCGAGCAGTAGGAAACCGGTCATGGCTCGAGGCCTCCACCGGCCGAAGCGGCCGACACCCGAAGGGTGCGCGCTTCTTGATGCCGTTGCACATCCCTTCCCGAGTTCTCTTCTGTGATCGTCATCCTCGCTGTCTCACAACGCATCCTCACTCACGGTGAATGACGCTTGCTCACAAGAAAACCACTCAGGTGCAAGCCCGATGCTGCTCTCTTGCAGCCAGCACAAAGAACCTGGGCGGTCCCTAGCGACCGATCGAGCGCGTGCTGGATCTCCTCGACTAGGGCTTTAGCCAGTCGTTAAGGGGGAGCTCTATCGCAAGCGACGAGAGGTCTCCCGTATCGCGGATCGCGGTCGCAGCCTCGACCAAGGCATTGATCGCGACCCAGGCGAAGCCACCTCCGACGCTGATCCG
>WHTI01000006.1 GCA_009377815.1 Actinomycetota bacterium | reverse complement strand
GCCACCTCTTCCCGCCACTCAACGAGCCGGGGGCAGGCCCTGCAGGTGGTGACGATCTCGGATAGCTCGCTCAGTGACGGCGCCACCAGAGGTGCCGGGATGGGCGCTTCTATGTCATCGTTGCGGGCCATGACGATGACCCTAACGACCCCGGTGCTTCCATGAGGGGCCTCGGAACCCTGATCAACCTCGCGACCGTGGCGTTCGGCGGAGGCATCGGCCTGTTCATGGGCGACCGCCTGCCCGAGCGGATGCGCGTGACGATCATGCAGGGCCTCGGTCTCGTGACCCTGGCAGTCGGTATCACCGGGTTGGAGCCGCTCTACGACGCCGACCTCGGGCTACGGCGCTTCATCATCCTGATCGGGGCGATCATCGCCGGGGGCCTGCTGGGCGAGGCCCTCAACCTGGAGGACCGCCTCGAACGCTTCGGGGGTCGGATCAAGGAGCGCTTCGGAGTAAAAGAGGACCCTCACGCCCATCACCTCCCCGACCACTCGAGCTTCGTCGAAGGATTCGTGATCGCGTCGACGGTGTTCTGCGTCGGGCCACTGACGATCCTGGGTGCGATCGAAGACGGCGTCGGTGACAGCATCCGCCTGCTCGCGATCAAGAGTGCGCTGGACGGGTTCGCGGCCCTCGGGTTCGCGTCCGTCTACGGGGTCGGCGTGCTCCTGTCCCTCGGCATCATCTTCGTCTACCAGGGCGGCGTCACCCTGGCGGCGGCGCTCGTCGAACCACTGATGACGACGGAGGTGATCGCACAACTCGGCGCGATCGGGAGCCTCTTGGTGCTGGGGATCGCACTCCGATTGCTCGAGATCAAACAGATCCGGGTGGTCAACCTGCTCCCGGCCCTGTTCCTCGGACCCCTCGCGGCCGGGATCGTCGAGCAGATCGTCAGTTAGCCGGCTCGGTCACCGTGAACTGCCCGAGCATCCGGTCCTCGGGGTGGTACTTGCAGAAGAAGATGTAGGTCTTGCCGACCTCGAGCAGGTCGGTCAGCGGGGGTCCGATCGAGAACTCCTCCCCCGTTGCGATGTCCACATCGATATCCGCCTCCGCGAGCGTCACGTTGTGAAGGTTGGAGCCCTCGTTCCTGATAACAAGTGAGCGGTCACCGGTGAGTTGCACGTCGTCTTCCGGGTGGACATCGTGGAAGTGGTTGTTGACCGCGACCGAAACATAGGGCCCGGTGCTCGGCGGGAGGATCGTCCGGCCCCCACCCGGCTCGTCGTCTGAGGAGCCGCACCCTCCTAGAAGCAGTGTCCCGGCTAAGAACAGCTTGATCCTCGTCAGGCGCCTACAAGACATGCGACAGGAACGACCTCGTTCGTTCGTCTTGCGGATGATCGAAGATCTCGCGCGGTTTACCGTCTTCGACGATCTTGCCCCCGGCGGTGAAGATCAGCCTCGTCCCGACCTCGCGGGCGAAGCCCATCTCGTGAGTCACGATCACCATCGTCATGCCCTCCTCTGCAAGGCGCGACATCGCGTCGAGGACCTCCTTGACCAATTCCGGATCGAGGGCGGAGGTCACCTCATCGAAGAGCATGAGCTTCGGACGCATGGCGAGGGCACGGGCGATGGCGATCCGCTGCTGCTGTCCACCGGATAGCTGCGACGGATAGGCATCGGCCTTCTCCGGGAGCCCCATGTGCTCGAGCTCCCTCATCGCGATCTCGTTTGCTTCCTTCTCACTCCTATCGAGGACCTTTCGGAGTGAGATCGTGATGTTCTGCTTCGCGGTCATGTGCGGAAACAGGTTGAACGCCTGGAACACGATCCCGATGTGAGTGCGGATCTCATTCACATCGGTGCGAATGTCGGTGATGTCCTTCCCCTCGAAGAAGACGTGTCCTTCAGTCGGCTCCTCAAGGAGGTTGATCGTGCGAAGCAAGGTCGACTTGCCCGATCCAGACGGCCCGATGATCACCACAACGTTCTTGGCTTGGACCGTCATATCGATCCCTCTGAGGACATGGTTCTGCCCGAACCATTTATGGATGTTCTCCAGCTTGACCAACGATCCGTCTGGATTCGGCATCAACCAACCCTCCCGGTTAACCCTGACCGGAGGCGAGTCTCCACATAGTTCACGAGTCGGATGAGGGGCAAAGTCACCGCGAGATATGCGAGCGCTGACGCTGTGAAGAAGGTCGCGTTGAACGATGCCGCAGCTCCCTGGCGAGCGAAGCCATAGATATCCAGCTGCGCCGCCGACAATCCCAACACGACGATCAGGGCCGTGTCCTTGATCAGGATGACGAACTCGTTCATCAACGGTGGGATCACCCGTCGGACGGCTTGAGGGACGATCGCGTAGCGCATCGCCTGCAGGTATGACATTCCCAGACTTCGAGCGGCCTCCATCTGCCCGCGCTCGATCGATTCGATGCCGGCCCGAAATACCTCGGCAGCGTAGGCGCCGGTGTTCAGAACGAAGACGAATGTCGCCAGAGCGAAGGCTTCGAGCCTCATATTGAATCCGAGAGAGAAGGCGAAGGAGAAGAACGAAAGCTGCCAGATGAGGGGCGTGCCTCGAAAGAAGTTGATGTACACGCGCGCCGGCGCCCTCACGACTCGATGCTTGGAGATAACGAGTACTGCGAGTAGGAGACCGACGATGATGCCGCCCATCTCCCCGACCAAGGCCAGCTGCAGTGTGTTCCTGGCCCCGCGGACGAAACCACTGAGCGAATCCTGGAGAAGTCCAAAGTTCAGGAAGTTCCTGGCAAATGCGAAGACGTCACCAGACCGGAACCAGAAGATGACTCCCGCGATCGCGATCGCTTGGATCCCCACGACTGCGCCTGCGATGCACTGATTCCGCATCCGGCGCGAGGGCATGCGCTTGAAGGCTGCCCACCCGACGACGGCCGCGGTGAGACCCAGGATCACGCCAAGCCAAAGCAAAGCGGTTTCGGTGGGCGAGACAAATCCGCGGACGACGTTGCACACCCCGAGCGCCCCTGTGACGAGTTGCTCTTCCTTGCCGATGGTGACCGTCAGTTCTGCCTCGCAGCCCGGTGTCATCCCTCCGGCGCCACCGTACGCGTACAACAGTTGGGTAACGAGGGTCCCCAAGGTCACCGTGACCATCGCCGCGAAACCTGTGATCAACACACCTAGCGGAACAGGAGCGGTCCCTCCGCGGGTGTCTGGAGGGCCTTCGATGCGCTTCAGTGTGTCGGTCACCTTGGGCAAGAGGTCGCCTTCTTTTGGTGTTGATCAGAAGGGGCGTCGGGAATGACCCGACGCCCCTATCAGATCAAGAAGCCTGGTACTCGTCCGGAACCGGCAGATCCGGGAACCATGTTGAGAAGATCTCGGCATAGGTGCCGTCGGCGATGATTTCGGCCAGGGCTCCATTGACGGCGGCGGTCAGCTCGGGATTGTCTTTAGAGAACGCGAGCCCGTATAGCTCGTCCGTGTCGATCGCCTGAACGACCTCCAGCCCCGGTCGCTCGGCCGCCTCTGCGATCGACGAACCCTCGTCGTTGATCACGCCGATGACGTTGCCCGCTTCCAGGTCGGTGAAGGCGCCGGAAACCGCATCGAATGTCCGGATCTCGACACCCGCCGGAGCCAGGTTCTCTTCGGCCCAAGCCTTCCCGGTTGTGCCTTTCTGAACTGCAACCACATCGCCCTCACCGAGTTGGTCGGTTGAGGTGATGTCCGGAGTCTCATCAGCATTGACGGTGAATCCCTGTCGAGCGTTGAAGTATCCATCTGAGAAATCGACCGACTGCAGACGCTCCTCGGTGATCGTTGAAGCCGCGGCCACCATGTCAAAGTCGCCCGCGGCAACCGCGGTGAAGATCGTGTCGAAGTTCGCCGTTATCCACTCGACTTCGAGGCCGAGGCGGCTGGCGATCTCTTCGGTCAACTCGACGTCGAAGCCCATCTCCTCGCCGCCCTTGACGAACTCGAAGGGGCGGTAGTCGAGGCAGGAACCCACCTGAAGGACGCCTTCCTCGAGGGTCGTGAACGCGGGGGCCTCTTCCTCGGTGGGGCTGGCCGCCGGCTCTTCCGGCGCTTCTTCAGTTGGATCCTCACCGCATGCGGCCGCCAGCATCAGCATCACCGCCAGCAAGGTAAACAGCTTCACCCAACGGCTCTTCTTGGAACCAATCATGCGTTCTCCCCCTGGTGCGGTAGCTCGGTCTGCTGAACCATAGCCGGAGGAGACCCCCTCCGACCATGACTTGCGCCATGCTACCTGCCTGGGCCTCGATTCCCAACGTGCTTGCTCGCTTTTGCCGGATTTATCACTAACGCGGCCACCCGCCCCCAGGAGCCGAACGTAGACTCCCCGCCGTGACCGACCTCGTTCTGACCGCCGACGACCAAGCGATGCTGGCCGGAGACCGTGGCGAGGCGGCCGCCCTGGCGATGAAGATCCTGGTCGAGATGGCCGGGATCTCGGGAGCGCAGCGGCTGATCGACGTCACCGGCGCCCACATCGACTCCTGCCTCTTCCACGGGATCGCCGGACTCGACTTCGCCGAGAGGCTGGCCGCCGCGGGTGGGCGGGTGGTGGTGCCGACGACCCTGAACGTCTCCTCGCTCGATCTCATCCATCCCGATCTCTACCGGGGTTCCGACGAGGACCGGGCCCACGCCCGGAGGCTTATGGATGCGTACGTCGCCATGGGCTGCCGCGCGACGTGGACGTGTGCTCCCTATCAACTCCGGGAGCGACCGGCTTTGGGGGAGCACGTCGCGTGGGCGGAGTCGAATGCGATCGTGTTCGCCAACTCGGTGCTCGGCGCGAGGACCGACCGCTACGGCGACTTCATCGACATATGCGCCGCACTCACCGGTCGGGTTCCAGAAGCCGGGCTCCATCTCGACGCCAACCGGCGCGGCACCGTGCTGTTCGACCTGACCGGCGTCCCGGGCGTACTCCTCGACGCCGAGGTCCTCTACCCGGTGCTTGGACATCTCGTCGGAGGAGCCACGACCGGTACCGAGATCCCGGTGATCGACGGTCTCCCTCACGGAGCATCGGAGGACCGCTTGAAGGCCCTCGGGGCCGGAGCGGCCTCGTCGGGGGCCGTCGCGCTGTTCCATGCGGTCGGCTCCACGCCGGAGGCCCCCGATCGCGCGGCTGCCTTCGGGGGCCGGGAGCCGAGTCGGACGATCTCGGTGACCGTAGAAGATCTCAAGCGCGCGCGCGATCAACTCAGTTCGATCGGTGTGACCGAGGAGCTCGGCGCGGTCAGCATCGGTACGCCGCACTTCTCGATCGACGAGTTCGCCGAGCTGATCTCCCTGCTCGACGGGCCGGTCGCGCCCGGGATCGACCTCTGGGTCTCGACCGGGAGGGACGTTCTCGCCGAGGTCGAGCGGCGGGGCTGGCTGGCCGACCTCGAGGCCGCAGGCGCCCGGATGGTGGTCGATACCTGCACGTACATCACCCCGATCCTGGAACCGAAGCCAGGTGCGGTGATGACGAACTCCGCCAAGTGGGCCTGGTACGCGCCGGGGAACATCGGGGTCGACGTCGTGTTCGGGAGTCTAGAGGAGTGCGTGCGCTCCGCGATCGAGGGACGGGTGTGGCGTGACGACGCGCTCTGGGGCTGACCGCGGTCTCCACCCGGGCGAGGCGACCGGCGAGGTCGTCGTACTCGATGCCCCTCTGTCCTTCTGGGGTGGCTTCGACCCGCGCTCCGGTCTCGTGATCGACGGACACCATCCACAGCACGGAGCGAACCTGACCGAGACCATCCTCGTCATGCCCTCCGGGCGGGGCTCCAGCTCCAGCTCGAGCGTCCTGGCCGAGGCGATCCGGCTGGGAACGGCGCCGGCCGCCATCCTGCTCGGCGAGGTCGACCCGATCGTCGTCCTCGGGGCCCTCGTCGCTCGGGAGCTCTACGGGACCCGCATCCCGGTGGCGGCGCTCATGCCGGAGACCTATCGGAGCCTCACCAGCGGTGAGACGGCAACCGTGCGCGTGTCCGAAGGAACGGTAGAGATCGCCGATGATTTCCGCCTCACGCCGCCGTCTGACCAGATAGTCGCGAACGGCAAAGAAGACGACGGGCTGAGGAGGCAGTGATGCGCAACACGGAGCTAGAGAAGCTTGACGTCCTGGTCGGAGACTGGACGCTGACACTGTCTGACGCCTGGTTCCTCGAACCGCCCGGCACCGAAGTCCGGGGGTCGGCGACGGTCAAGTGGCTCGGCGACGCGTTCGTCGTAGTGCGCTCGGAGTTGGATGGCGAACTGAGCCTCGCTATCGGACGCAGCGACTCACGCGACGCCTACACCGCCCTGTACCACGACGATCGCGGTGTCTGTCGCGTTTTTGCTATGGACTTCGACGGGGAGCATTGGACCCTCAGCCGCGAGGACCCGGACTTCCACCAGCGTTTCATCGCCGAGATCGAGCAGGATCGCATCGCCGGCCGTTGGGAGGCCTCCGAGGACGAGGGGCGCACCTGGAGGAAGGATTTCGACCTCGTCTTCGAGCGGGCATAGGTCGGGCTGATGCGAATTCTCGAACGACCGATGATTTTCGCTTCGCCAAGACGTCTGAACAGGTAGTTGACCAGCGAAGGAGGTAGCACCGTGCAGAAGATCGTCACCAACTTATGGTTCGACACCGAGTCCGAAGAGGCCGCCGGCTTCTACATCTCGATCTTCCCGAACTCGAAGATCGTCAACATCACCCACTATCTCGAGGCCGGCCCCCGGGAGGCCGGGATGGTTCTGACCGTGGACTTCGAGTTGGACGGCCAGCGCTTCACCGCGCTCAATGGCGGACCGGACTTCAAGTTCAACGAGGCCATCTCGTTGCTCGTGCCGTGCGAGACCCAGGCCGAGATCGACGAGTACTGGAAGAGGCTGTCCGACGGCGGCGAGGAGGGACCCTGCGGCTGGCTCAAGGATCGCTACGGTGTGTCGTGGCAGATCACGCCGGTCGCTTTGGAGGACATGATCAGTGATCCCGACACCGCCAAAGCGAACCGCGCCATGGCCGCCATGCTCAAGATGGGCAAGCTCGACCTCGCCGCGC
Organism: Actinomycetota bacterium; assembly: GCA_009377815.1. Lineage (GTDB taxonomy): Bacteria > Actinomycetota > CADDZG01 > CADDZG01 > WHSQ01 > WHTI01. Next base: position 47,222 of record WHTI01000006.1, on the reverse strand, counting down.
TTCAGAAGGCATACGACGGGAGCTAGAGCACTTCAAGCGCGAGGTCGGCGATCCTTCGGCCGGAGACCGGCCCGAACTTGAAGCCGTGTCCGCTGCATGCCGACCCCACGACCACGCGTCCATGCCGCTCGATCACGAACCGTTCGTCGGCGGTCGTCGTGTAGAGACAGGTCTCGGCGGTGACGGCCTGAGGATCCGCACCGGGGAACCGTTCGGCCACCCACCTTGAGAGACCGGAGATGATGCGTTCCTCGGGATGCTCGGGCACGTCGGGGTCGTCGATCACCGCGCCGGCGTGATGCCAGCCGGTCTTGAGTCCGTCGGTCGCCGGATCCCACAGAGAGAAGAACGGCGGATCCCCGGTCCAGTCGACGACCGAGGGAACCTCAACGCCTCCACCGGTCGAGAAGTAGGCGACGGTCTCACGAGTCACGGTCACCGGCAGCTCGAGGCCGATCTCACCCAGCAGACTCTTGCCCCAGGCGCCAGCGCTCACCACGACGCACTCCGCGGTGAGTTCCTCCCCCATTGCTCGCACCGTGACGTGGTCATCGCCTACTTCGATCCCCTCCACCCGAGTGTTCGGTCGGAACTCCGCACCCCGCGCAACGGCCGCATCCACGAACGCCTTCACGCAGCGATCTGCGTGAGAGATCCCGGCATCCGGCTGGAACAAGATCGGCTGATCCTCGGGGAACCCGATCAAGGGGAACCTCCGATGAGCCTCGGCCGCGTCGATCAATTCACTGACCGCGTCGCACTCGTCCAGCGAGCGCCGATGGGCCTCAACGTTCGGGCCGATGTCGAATCCGCCGGTGGTCGTGATCAGCGTCGCCCCGGTCTCCTCCTCCAGCTCCCGCCACAGGACGAGGGACTCCATCGCGTCGGCGACCCAATGTGTCTCGTCGTAGGAGAAGCGGAAGATCCTGGAGGCACCGTGGCTGGAGCCCTTGTCGTGGCCCAGGTCGTAGCGCTCCAGCAAGGTGACCTTGCGGCCGGCCCGGGTTAGCCAGTAAGCCGTAGCCGCGCCGCCGATGCCCGCCCCGACGACGACAACATCCCGGCCGCTCATGGGGAGAGCTTATCGACCACGGCGCGGGCGATCGCGAGATCCTCGAAAGCGATCCCCACCGACTTGAACACCGTGACGTCGCCCTCCGAGGACCGGACCGGCTGGCCGGCGATCACTTCGAACAGATCCGCCACGACGCTCTCTCCCTCGATCGCACCCGACTCGAGCGGGATGACGATGTCGCCCGCTTCGGCCAGGGCTGCTCCCCTCTCCTCGACCACGATCTTGGCGCGCGACATGGTGGCATCGTCCAGCTCGCGGGTGTCGGTCGTGTAGGCGCCGACCGCGTTGACGTGACAACCATCCGGGAGCAGGCTCCCGTCGAATACCGGGGTCGGGCTCGTGGTGCAGCAACAGACGATGTCGGCGTGCCCGACCGATGCCGGGTCGCCGACGGTTGCCTCGAGGCCGAAGGATCTTGCCCTCGTCGCGAGTTCGTCCGCCGGATCCGCCGAGCGGCAGACAACCGTCACGCTCGCTATCGGTCGCACCGCGAGCATCGCGTCGAGATGAGAATATCCCTGGGTCCCGGCGCCGAAGATCACCAGCCGAGATGCATCCTCACGAGCAAGGTGTCGCGTCGCCAGGCCGGAAACTGCCGCGGTTCGCAGCGCGGTGATCGCTCCCCCATCGATGATCGCTTCAGGCTCGAGCGTGGCGGCCGAGAAGAGGACGTAGACGCCGTGGATGAACGGCAGGCCATTGTCCGGGTTCGTCGGATTCAACGTCACGAGCTTGACGCCGACGCCATCGTCACCGGCGGCCGGCATCGTCAGGAGCGTGCCGGAAGGCACCTCAACGTGCGAGCGGAGCGGCGCCTCAGCAGTGGTCGTCGAACCGAAGGTCCGTTCCAGTGCGTCGACGGCCTGAACCATCGGGAGAAGCTCCGCCAGTTCGTCCGAGGAGACGAACCTCACGTCACTTCGCCGAGGTACGCCTCCTGCATCTTAGGGTCGTTCAGCAGCTTCTCGGCGCTGTCCGAGAGAACGACGTTCCCGGTCTGGAGCACGTAGGCGCGATCGGCGATCTCGAGAGCCATGTGGGCGTTCTGCTCAACCAGGAAGACGGTTGTCCCTTCAGAATTGATCTCCTTGATGGTCTCGAAGACCTGCTCAACAAGGATCGGTGCGAGTCCCATCGACGGCTCGTCCATCAGCAGGACCTCGGGCCGTGCCATCAGTGCGCGGCCCATCGCCAGCATCTGCTGCTCCCCCCCGGACAGGGTCCCTGCCTTCTGACCGATGCGCTCGGCGAGCCGAGGGAAGATCTCGAGCACGCGCCGGATGTCCTTCTCGATCCCCTCCTTGTCGTCGCGCAACTCGGCGCCGATCTCGAGGTTCTCGCGTACCGACATCCTGGTGAACAAGCGGCGGTTCTCCGGCACCATGGTGACCTTCTGGGCGACGATCTCGGTGGTCTTCTTCCCGTCGATCCGTTTGCCGCGGAGGTAGATCTGGCCGGCGCGCGGCGCGACCATCCCAAGGATCGTCTTGAGTGTGGTGGTCTTGCCGGCCGCGTTGGACCCCAACAGGCAGACGATCTCGCCGGCGTAGACCTCGATGTTGACGCCCTCTAGCGCGCGGATCGGGCCGTAGTAGCTGTCGACGTTCACGAGCTTGAGGATCGGCTCGCCGGTCTGTTTATTGGTCGCTGGAGCCTGGACTGACTCACTCATGCCGTCTCCCATCGGGAAGGGCGTGCGTCGCAAGGGACGTGCTTTGACTCCCTCATGCGGTCTCCTCGTGGCGGGCCCCGAGGTAGGCCTCGATGACCCTCGGGTTCTTGGCGACCTCGCCATACGTGCCTTCGGCGATCTTCTTGCCATAGTCGAGAGCAGTGACCCGGTCGGAAACGCCCTTCACCACCGGCATGTCGTGCTCGATCAGAACTACGGCATATCCCTTCTCGTCGCGCAATCGCCCGATGAGGGTGACCAGCCCTTCCTTCTCGCCGGGGTTCATCCCGGCGGCGGGCTCATCAAGAAGAAGCAGCTTCGCTTCGGTCGCCATCGCCCGAGCGATCTCGAGCCGGCGACGGTCGGCGTAACTGAGGGATCCGGCAAGCTCGTTCTCAACGGGCGACAACCTCTTACCGAAGAACGCCAGCGCGTCGCGGGCGGCTTCTCTGATCTTCTTCTCCTCCGCGATCGTTCGGGGACCCTTGAAGATCGCCCCCCCCAATCCCGCCCTGGTCCGACAGTGCTGCCCCACCATGGCGTTCTCGAGGACCGTCATCGCGGGGAACAGCCTGATCGCCTGGAAGGTCCGCGCGATGCCACGCTTCGTGACCTGATTGGGTTTCAGCCCGATCAGGCTGCCACCATCGAAGGTCATCTCGCCCTCGTCTATGTCGTAGAACCCGGTAACGATGTTGAAGACGGTCGTCTTGCCCGCGCCGTTAGGGCCGATAACGCCGACGATCTCCCCCTCGTCGACGTGGAAGTCGACCTGATCGACCGCGGTGAGACCACCGAAACGCTTGGTCATTCCCTTGATCTCAAGCAGTGACATGCGTATTCAGCTCCCTCATGTGACCGCGGGTTCGGGGCCATCGGAATCGGCCCGTTTCTCGAACAGTTCTTCCTCGACCTCTTCGATATGCAACTCCGCCTGCCGGCGTCTGCTCGGGATCAGGCCCTCGGGCTTGAGGAGCATGAGTGAGACGAGCACGGTGCCGAAGATGAGCAGTCTGAACTCTCCGAACTCTCGCAAGAGCTCGGGTAGGCCGACGAGGACGAACGAGCCGACGATGACACCGGGGATGCTGCCCATCCCGCCCAGGATGATCAGGGCGAGCACATTGATAGACACCAGGATGTTGAAGCTCGATGGGAAGACCGAGCCGAGCTTGATGGCGAAGAACATCCCCGAGAGCGACCCGAGTGCGGCGCCGGTACCGAACGCGAGCAGCTTGTAACCGATGATGCTTACTCCCATCGCTTCGGCCACCTGTTCGTCCTCGCGCATGGCGTTCCACGCGCGGCCCACCCGTGATCTCGACAATCGCCAGGAGATGAACGCCACGATGGCTACGCAAGCGAGGATCGCGTAGTAGAGGTTCTGCGGGTCCCGGAGGTCGACCCCGAAGACCTCGGGAGCGGTGATGCCTAGGATCCCCTGCGCTCCCCCGAGGGTCGGCGCCGCCCAGTCGGATAAGACGATGACGCGCGCTATCTCACCGAAGCCCAGGGTCACGATCGCCAGATAGTCGCCCCGAAGCCGCAGCACCGGCGCCCCGATCATGACGCCGATCACGGTTGCGATGATGATCGTGAGCGGCACGACCTGCCAGTACGGCAGAGCCCACCCGAGAGAAGACCTCTCCGAAACGAACAGTGCCGTCGAGTAGCCACCCACGGCCAGGAACGCGACGTAACCAAGGTCGAGCAACCCGGCGTACCCGACAACGATGTTGAGACCGAGCCCGAGGAGGATGTACAGGCCGACGGTCCCGAGGATCTCGGCGAGGAACGAGGTAAGGATCTGTGGGAGGTAAACGAGGAACAAGCCCGCCAGCAGGAGTGCACCTCCCTTGATCATCTTGCGTTGCTGCTCGGGGCGCTGCTTATAGGCGGCTTTCACGCCCGAGCCACGGGTCGTCCACCAGGACATCCCGGCGAAGGTGAGAATCAGGACGAGGATCGCCCCGGTAACGGACAGGCCCCCGCCCTCATAGAGCCATGAGGTGTTGTTCTTCAGCCCCATCTGGGAGAGCACCTCGCGCAAGATGGCGTTGAGGAGCGGCTCGGTCAAGCTGATGAGCAGCGCCGTTCCCAGTGCGATAACCACTGGACGTCTGAGCTTCGTTGAGATCAGCTGAAGACCTGCTCCCAGGGCCCCGAGAGCGGCGCCTCCCATGATCATGATCAGCACCGCCGAAGCAGCGCTCCCTCCGTACGACAGTCTTTCGATGAGCCCGCCGGTGACGCTGATCAGCACCGGCCGGAGATTCACGCTATCGGCGAGAAGGACGAAGAGACCGGTCATGAGACCGGCGATGGCTGACGCGAGCGCGCCGTAGAGCAGAGCATTGGGGCCCGGAGGCTCGGGCTCTTCGCCCGGGAGGGGGCGGGGCTTGGCAACGATGTAACCGGCCGCCAGAGCGATCACGAAGAAGATCGCGTTGCCCAGTTGAAGGACCCCATCGACGATGGTTCGGTCATTGAAACGTTCGGTGATCCCGACCACCGGGAAGTAGATCGAGGCGATCCCGGCGATCAAGCCGAACTTGGTCGCAAGCTGCCTAGGGGAGCGCTGTTTCACCTCTGTCACAGCCATATCAGACCTTCTCCGGCTCGTCGGAACCCAGGATCCCACCGGGCTTAAAGATCAGCACAAACACCAGGACCGAGAACGCGATGACGTCCTTCAACTGGTTCGGGGACGGGACGTCGTAACCGGTGAGCAGCAAGGCCGGCGCAACCGCTTCGAGGAGACCCAGGATCAAGCCACCGAGAGCCGCCCCCACGACGTTACCGATCCCGCCCAGGACCGCGGCGGTGAACGCTTTGATGCCGGGCACGAATCCCATGAAGAAGTCGACCTGTTTGAAGTTGATCGCCCAAAGGACGCCGGCCGCCCCGGCGAGCATCCCGCCGATCGCGAAGGTGGTCACGATGACCCGGTCCACGTCGATCCCCATGAGCGACGCGATCTCTTTGTCCTCGCCCACCGCGCGCATCGCCCTACCGGTCTTGGTCCGATCGATGAAGAAGAAAAGGCCCACGACCAGCAGGGCGGCACCGGCGATGACGAGTAACTGGGACTTGCCGACTACGAATCCGAAGATGTCCACGGTTCCTTTGAGCAGTTCGATCTGGGGGTAGGCGCGCACCTTCGCGCCGAACATCCCACGGAACGTGTTCTGGAGGAAGAGCGAAGCTCCGATCGCCGTGATCAGCGGGACCAGTCGCGGAGATCCGCGGAGAGGACGGTACGCGATCCTCTCCAGCAGGACCGCGATCGTCGTCGACACCAGCATGGAGAACAGCAGGAGGATGCCGATCGAGAGGACCGGCTGATCGTTCAGGAACCCGGAGTCGTTCAGGGCTCGCGCGACGAAGAAGGTCGAGAGTGCCCCGGACATGAACACTTCCCCGTGGGCGAAGTTGATGATGAAGAGGATGCCGTAGACGAGCGTGTAGCCCATCGCGATCAGCGCGTACAGGCCTCCAAGCGCCAGCCCGGTGACGATCAGGGATTTCCATGCGGCCGCCGTGAACTTTCCCTCGGAGAGGGTTGCCGACGCGCCCTTGAAGATGACGAATAACAGAAGCGCAGCCAGCAGGATCTGGACGATCCTCTGAACGGACCAGCGCTCAGGTAGGGCCAACCGCATGCATCATCCTTCCCCAGAGGTGTTCATAGCAGCCGACGGGCCGTGCAGGTTCCGAGAAGCGACCCGGGCGAACCGGGCCGCAGGCGGGAGTCCCTCGTGGGACTCCCGCCGATGCAGCTCAGTGCTTCAGCGTTTCTTTACGGCCAGATGCGCTCGAAAGCGCCGTCAACGACCTCGCTGACAGAGATGGTGGCGCCCGGGTTGCAGTCGCCGTTCTCGTCGCAGGTCAGGATGCCGGTGATGCCCTCGTAATCGGTCGTGGCGAACAGCGCGTCCTTCAGAGCGGTCCTCGGGATGAACAGCGAACCATCCTCCTCGATGCCGACCTCGGCGATGGCGTCGAGCACCATCGTGGCCGCATCGAAGGCGTGCGCGTGGAACACCGACGACGGCTCGCCGTAGGCGTCCTCGTAGGCAGGAAGGAACTCCGCCTCGTAGAAGTCACCACCGAATGCAAGGTCCGGACCCGAGAGATAGGTGCCCTCTGCGTTGGCGGCACCCGCCGCGTCGACCCAGTCCTGGGTCAGCATTCCGTCGGCACCGCCGAACAGAGTGTCCTCAAGACCCGCGGTTTCACGTCCCTGGGCGGCCAGGAGGCCACCCTCGGCGACGAACACCGGGAAGTAGAGGAACTCAGGGCTGGCGGCCGCGACACTTGTCAGGGCACCGCTCATGTCGGTGTCACCCACGGTGATCGCCTCGGTACCGGTGATCTCGCCGCCGTACTCACCGGTGAAGGTGTCCGCGAAGACCGCCTGCAGCTGCTCCGCGTACGGAGAGCCATCGTGGATCGTCGCTGCGGTCGTGAGACCGAGCTCCTCGCCCACGAACTGGGCCATCGCGGCACCCTGGATCTTGTCGTTGTGCGCGGTACGGAGGTAGAACGGCTGGTGCGTCGCCGGGTCGGTCAGCGATGGCGCCGTATTGGACGGCGAAACCATCACGACACCGGCGTCGGAGGTGATCTGCGCGGCAGGCTCACCCGCGCTCGAACAACTCGTGCCGATGACCGCTACCACCTGCTCATTAGAGACCAGGTTACGAGCACCGCTGGTACCACCCTCGGGCGCACAACCGTCGTCCTCGTTGACGAGCTCGACGCTGTGTCCTGCAACTTCGCCGTACATGTCTACTGCGATCTGCGAGCCATACTGGCTGTCGAGACCGAGGCTGGCGTTCTCGCCCGTGATCACGAGCAACGTGCCGAGCTGGATCGCGTCGCCGTCGGCGACCTCTACACAGCCGAACTCATCGGCGTCACAGGTTGCGGCCGCACCCTCGCCGTTGCCGCCGTCGCCATCGTCGTCATCGGCACAAGCCGCCGCGACCAAGCTGAGAACGAAAAGCAGTGCTACCAAAGAAAACCATTTCGGCTTCCTCATTCATTTCCCCCTTACTTCTGCCAACTTACGGACCCCGTTCCACTCGCCGCCGCCACCCGTATCCGGGATGGGACTTATCAAGCGGAAATCGGCGCTCAGTCTATCGAGCCAAGGGGGCTTGTCCACCATCTAGGGGAAAAGAGGTCACCCTTTGTGCACCAGACCAACGACACAGGTAGTAGAGAAGGGGCGAATCGGTCGAACCGAGTCTGTTAGCCGGGCTCGATCGGCCCCTCAAGGATGTCGGTGGCCACTTGCGCCATCGAGATCCGCTCGTTCATCGCCCGCTTCTGGATGTGTCTGAAGGCGTCGGCCTCCGACATCCCCTCCGAGTCGATCAGCCGGCCCTTGGCTCGATCGACGAGCTTACGGGTCTCGAGCTGCTTCTCGAGAGATTCACTCTCGGCCTTCACCGAAGACATCTGCTGGTGACGAGCCAGGGCGATCTCGATCGCCGGCAGGAGGTCCGACTTCTGGAACGGCTTGACCAGGTAGCCCATGGCGCCGGCCTCTGCGGCCCTCTTGACGAGGTCCTTCTGCGAGAACGCAGTCAGGATCAATACCGCGGCGAGATCATCCGAAACGATGCTCTCGGCCGCCGTGAGTCCATCGGTCCCGGGCATCTTGATGTCCATGATGACGAGATCGGGAGTGCGCTCGGCCGCCAGTCTCATCGCGGCATCGCCGTCCGCGGCTTCGCCGACGACCTCGAAACCCTCCTCCTCGAGCATCTCCTTGAGGTCGAGGCGGATGATCGCCTCGTCCTCGGCGATGAGCACGCGCGGGGCGTCCAGCGACCGAGGCGTGGGGGCGGCTGACGTGTCGGCCATCAGGCGCTCAACATCCGGTCGAGCAGGCGGTCCTGCTCCTTCTGGAGGTCGGTGATCTCCGAGTTCATCGTGGACCGCTGGGAGACGAGGCGCTCGTAATCGTCCCTCGCGATCCGGAACTCACGGTCGGCGATCGGCGTTTCGGAGACCAGCATGCGCGTCTTGGCCTCCTCGAGGACGTCCATCTGGAACAGGATCTGCTCCTCCACGATGCGCAATTCGTCCCGCGCTCGGGCCAGGCGCTCACGCAACTGGGTCAGGCTCTTCTGAAGGTGCATTGGACGAGAAAGTATAGGTGGACTCGCTACGGAACCGAGCGATTAGCCGCTAGGGCAGCTCAGTGAGGTTGCGAAACTCGTTAAGGTCGTTGGCCACAAGTACTAGTGTTGCGTCGAGCCCCGGTGACGGAACGGAATACGTGATGGATTCAAAATCCATTGTCCGAAAGGGCGTGTGGGTTCAAATCCCACCCGGGGCACTCATCCTGTTCTGCGATCCCGCCTAGGCGGATCGCTTCTGGATCCGCGGGTGCCTGATTGGGCATCGAGTCCCCGGCCCGGTGACGGGCTCGGTTCAGGCCGGGTTCGAGCCGGCGAAACTATTTGCTGCGGGTTCCCTTTTTCTGGATCCGGATCTGGCGCATGGCTATCCCTCCCCTTAAGGAATCCTGTCCTTACTCAGGGATATCGACCCGGATATCGGGCCGGATACATGCGTAAGAGTGCCTATTTCGAGGCTCCCTAACCGGGCGAAATAGGGCGAATCACCCGAGGGCGGCGCGGATCTCCTTGAAGAACGTCTCCACCGCGGCGCGACCCTCTTCCATCGCGCGCTTGACGGTCGCGCTGCCGATGACGACACCGTCGGCGGTGGACGCGGCCTCGAACGCCTGCTCGGGCGTCGAAACGCCGATGCCCACCAGCACCGGCAGGTCGGTCGCGACGCGACATGCCTCGACGACGCGCGACGAACGCTCGGACAGAGACTCGCGGACCCCGGTTACTCCCATGGTCGAAACGGCATAGACGAATCCGGTCGCGGTCGCGGCGATCTTCTTTACGCGCTCGGCCGACGAAGTGGGGGCAACGAGAGGTACCCACGCGAGACCGTGGGTACCGGCATGTTCCATCAGGGAGTCCGACTCCTCGACAGGAAGATCCGGGACGATGAGTCCACTGATACCGGCGTCGGCGAGGCGACGGCAGAACTCCTCCTCACCGAGGCGGTGGATCGGGTTGTAGTAGGTCATCGCGAGTCTGAGGGGGCCACCTTTGGGGGCCGCTCCTACGAGATCGATGGCATCGAGCGGGCCGATGCCATCGGCGATCGCACGCTCCCCCGCGGCCGCGATCACCGGACCGTCCATCAGCGGGTCGGAGAACGGGAGCCCGACCTCGATCGCGTCGGCCTCCTCACACGCCAGGAGAGCGGTGAACGTGTCCCGGTCGGGGACGCCCGCCATCAGATACGGAACGAAGATCTTGCGGCCGGCCGAGCGCACCGACTCGAGATGCTCGAGTAGTGCCGTCACTGCTTGGCCCTGAGGAGAGCCGCGGCGACCGTTTCGACGTCCTTGTCCCCGCGCCCCGAGAGCCCGAGCAAAATATTGCCTTTGGGTTTCGATCTCAACAGGTAGGCGATCGCGTGGGCCGGTTCGAGCGCCGGGATGATCCCCTCGGTCTCCGCCAGCACTCCGAACGCATCGAGGGCTTCGGCGTCGGTGGCGGACTCATAGGTCGCACGCCCGGAGTGGGCGAGCGCGGCGTGTTCGGGTCCGACACCGGGATAGTCGAGCCCGGCCGAGATCGAATGCGCGTGGGCGATGAGGCCGTCGTCATCCTGGAGGAGGAGGCTTCGGGCTCCGTGTAGAACCCCGGGGGTTCCCTTGGTGATCGAGGCTCCATGAGGACCGCCGCCGCCCTCTCCCCCTGCCTCGATGCCGACCAACCGGACCTCGTCGTCGTCGTAGAACCCACGGAACAACCCGATGGCGTTCGAGCCTCCCCCGACGCAGGCGACGACCTCGTCGGGGAGTTCGCCGATCATCTGCAGGCACTGGCGGCGGGCTTCTTCGCCGATCACCTCCTGCAGGCTGGCCACGATCTCCGGGTACGGATGCGGCCCGACCACCGAGCCGAGGACGTAGTGCGTGTCTTCGACGTTGGTGACCCAATCGCGCAGGGCCTCGTTGACCGCGTCCTTCAAGGTCGACGAACCGGCGGTCACCGGGATCACCTGCGCGCCGAGGAGTTCCATCCGGACGACGTTGAGGTGCTGGCGTTCGACATCGACCGCGCCCATGAAGACGACGCACGGGAGTCCGAAGTAGGCGGCCGCGGTCGCGGTAGCGACACCGTGCTGACCGGCCCCCGTCTCCGCGATGATCCTCGTCTTACCCATCCGCTTCGCGAGCAGGACCTGACCAACGGTGTTGTTGATCTTGTGAGCGCCCGAGTGCGCCAGGTCCTCTCGCTTAAGGAGCACCCTCGCCCCCACCCTCTCGGACAACCGCTTGGCGTCGTAGAGCGGGGTCGGACGACCCACAACTGCGGCGAGGAGATCGTTCAGCTCGGTTCGGAATCCCCCCTCGGCCCATGCATCGGTCCATGCGGTCTCGAGCTCCCCGAGCGCACCCATCAGCGCCTCCGGGACGTAGCGACCGCCGAACTCGCCGTAGCGCCCGAGCTTGTCGACCTTGGGGATCACGAGGAACCTCTCAAACGCCGCAGTTCGGCCGCCGGGTCATCCGCGGTCACGAGCGCCTCGCCGACGAGGACGGCGCGCGCCCCGATCGATCCAAGGGCGACGACGTCTTCCGGCTCCTTCACGCCCGACAGACCCACGAGGAGCACGTCGTTGGGGACCTGGGGAGCCAGCTTGGCAGTGCGGTCGGGATCGACCTCGAAGGTCTCGAGGTCGCGGTGGTTGACCCCGATGACCGTGGCTCCGCATCCGAGCGCAACCTCGAGATCGCGCTCGTCGAAGACCTCGACTAGGGCGTCCATTCCCAACGCACGGGTCGCGCCGAGCAGGATGTCGAGGCGGTCGCCGACGCAGCGCACGATGAGGAGCACGGCATCGGCCCCCCAGGCGCGCGACTCGAGCACCTGGAGCTCGTCGATGATGAAGTCCTTGCGGAGGACGGGGACGCCGACGGTAAGGGCCGCCTCGAGGTCTTCCCGGGATCCGTTGAAGTGATCCGGCTCGGTCAGGACCGAGATCGCCGCGGCTCCCCCATCGGCGTAAGCACGGGCCATCTCGCCCGCGTTGAGGTTGCGATCGAGGTCTCCTGCCGAGGGCGAGGTCCGCTTGATCTCGGCGATCACCGCCACGCCGGGGGTATCCAGTGCTGCCGCGAAGCCCCGGGGAGCGGGCAGCGCCGCGATCCGCTCCTCGAGCGCATCCTCGGTAACGCGCTCTTCGAGTTCGTCGATCCGACCGCGGGTCGAGTTCAGGATGTCTTCGAGGAAGGACATCACCCGAGACTAATCGGACCCGGACGCCAGGAAGTCGAGCAAGATGTTGCCGACTACCGCAGGATCGCCCGAGATCGTGACGTGCTCGAATCCGGCTTCGGCGAACACATCCGGTTGGTTGGGAGTCTCCGGAAGAGGGTCGCAGCTGTACTCAACCGGAATGGCGACTCCGGGAAGATCGCCATCGATCTCACCGCAGACTCCGTCGGCGATCCATCCCAACGAGATCACCAGCGGATGATGATCGTCGTCGAGCAAGCCTTGCGCCGCTCGCCGCGACCCGAGGTTGCCTTTCCCGATGTCGGCGTGCTCGGCTCCCAGGGCGATGAACGACACGTCGTGCCCGCCTCGAGCCACCCTCAGGGCTCGCGCGAGCTCGAGGAACAATCCAAGGGCCGAACCATCGGTCTCGAACTCCTCGGAGGTGTCGTAGGGCACCAGGACCACCACGCGCGGCGCTTCGCCCGACGGGGCTCGTGCGACGACGTTGGTGGAGCGCACGAGATCGCGCACGGGTACTCCGTCCAGGAAGACGACGTAGCCGGCCAGCTGGAGATGTCCGCTGATGTACGTGGCTGCGGCAAGTTCTTCCTGCGAGCCAGCCGGGCGGACCGGGACATCGGTGTCGAACTGCTCGGCGTGGTTCGCGACGACATCGGCTCGGATCGCCGGGGGGCCGGTCGCCTCGACCTCCGGGATCGCGTCCCCCGACGAACACGCGCCGAGCAAGAACCCGGCCACCGCGAAGGCGACGACACCGGAACGGATCATCGGTGCAGGTCTCGCTCCAGCGCCTCGGCACCCGCGATGGCCCGGATCAAGGCCTCGGCCTTGCGTCTCGTCTCCTCCGCTTCCATCTGAGGGATCGAATCGGCCACGACCCCGGCGCCGGCCTGGACGTAGGCCATCCCGCCGGTCGCGACGATGGTCCTGATCGTGATGCAGGTATCGACGTTCCCCGAGAAGTCGAAATAGCCGACGACCCCTGCATAGGGGCCTCGCCGCGTTCGTTCGAGGGAATCGATGACCTCCATCGCCCGGACCTTGGGCGCGCCCGACACGGTTCCGGCCGGGAACGACGCGGTAAGAGCATCGAACGCCGAGTGTCCTTCCGCCAGACGTCCGCTGACCGACGACACGATGTGCATGACGTGCGAGTAGCGCTCGATGACCATCAGCTCGTCGACCGACACGCTTCCGTAACGAGACACCCGGCCGACGTCGTTACGCGCCAGGTCGACGAGCATCACGTGCTCTGCTCTCTCCTTCTCGTCAGCGAGGAGTTCCTGCTCCAGCACATCGTCCTCCTCGGCGGTCGCACCTCGGGCTCGGGTCCCCGCGATCGGCCGCGACAGAACGAGGTCTCCGGTGACGCGCACGAGAGGCTCGGGCGAGGACCCTGCGATATCGAAGGCCGCGTGTTCATCACTCGCACCGAATCGCAGGAAGTACATATAGGGACTCGGGTTGATCGTTCGCAGGACGCGGTACGCGGAGAACGACGACGCGGTCATCGGGGTCTCGAACCGGCGTGACGGAACCGCCTGGAAGATGTCGCCCGCGAAGATGTGCTCCTTGCAGATGTCGACCCAGCGGGCGTACTCGACGTCATCGACAGAGGAGGTGAACTCAGGGGTGACGTCAAAAGAGATGTCGGTCCTAGCCGCCCCCAACGGCGCCTGCAGCTTGGCGATCACTTCGTCACACCGCCGGTCGGCGTCGTCATAGGCCGCACCGAGGTCTCCTGCCGAGCGCACGTTGGCGATGACGAACGCTTTCTGCATCAGATGATCGAACACGACAAGGGTGCGGGTGAGGAGCAGGGCGAGATCGGGAAGGCCGAGATCGTCCTCGGGCGCATCCGGCAGGTGCTCCAGCTCCCTCACGCAGTCGTAACCGAGGAACCCGACCGCCCCGCCGTGCAGCGGAGGGAGCCCTTCGATCGTAGGCGCCCTGCTGGCCTGGAGCAGCCGCTTCACGTACGCAAGTGGCGCCTCTCCGTCCTCGGGATGAACCGGCGGGTCACCCTCGACCGAGACCACACCTCCCTGAGCCTTCACGACCGCGAAGGCATCGCCCCCGAGGAACGAGTACCGCGCCCAGCGCTCGCCTCCCTCGACACTCTCGAGGAGGAATCCGTTCGGTTGGGGGTCGAGCCGCATGAACGCCGCGACCGGCGTCTGGAAGTCGGCCAGGACCTCCTTCCACACCGGGACGATCGGGTAGCTTCCGGCCAGGCTCTCGAAGGCCGCCCGGTCCGGCTTCGGACGCATCACGGCCCGAGCGCCGTCCGATAGAAGCAGGACCTCTCTCCCGTGTGACATGCAGGTCCGTCGGGCGTCACGCGATACAGAAGCGTGTCCGCGTCGCAGTCGTAGCGCACCTCGACCACGTGTTGCAGGTTCCCCGACGTCGCGCCTTTGTTCCAGAACTCGCCCCGCGATCGGCTCCAGAACCACGTGGTCCCGGATTCGATCGTCCGCTTAAGGGCCTCTTCGTTCACCCACGCGAGCATGAGAACCTCTCCGGTCGCGGCGTCCTGGACGATCGCCGGCGCCAGACCGCGTTCGTCGTAGCTGATCTCGGGGAGGGTAGTCACGGAGTCAGATCGTAGGTGAACGGATCGGTGAAACGCTCGACGCCGTTCGCCGTAACCACGACAGTGTCTTCGAGGCGCACGCCACCGACGCCGGGGAAATAGAGCCCGGGCTCGACCGCGACGACGTCTCCCTCCATGAACTCGTCCGGTCGCTGTCCCATGTAGGGGCGCTCGTGAACCTCGAGACCCACACCGTGTCCGAGCGAATGGAAGAAACCCTCGGACAGCGGTCCTTCACCGGTGTGGTGAGCGAAGGTTGGGAACCCGTTCGAGTGGAAGTACTCGACGACCTGGTGATGGGCGTCGCTCGCTCCCGGGCGGATCGCATCGAAGGCGATCTTCAATGCCTTACTGACGTGGGCGTGCAGGTTCTTCAGTTCGTCCGACGGGGTCCCCGGGACGAACGTGCGCGTCATGTCCGTGTAAGCACCCGAGCGCCGGTCCTTAGGGAAGCAGTCGACGATGCACGACTGGTTCGGGAAGATGGGCCCGTGACCGATGTCGTGTCCGGCGAGGCAGGCATCGCCGGACTGCACGAGGATCTCCTCAGACTCGGCGCCCTGCGGCAGCAACTCGGCCTGCATCGCCTCTCGGATCAGCCCGGCGGTCAGGATCTCGCCACTGAAACGAAGGAGCCCGTCCGAAGTCGGCTCGGCCTCCCGCAGCATCCTGGCCGCGGTCAGCATCGCGTTCTCCGTCGCACGTTGGGCTCGCTCGATGCCCTCGAGCTCGGTGGGGTTCTTGCGGCGGCGGCGCAGGTCCCACCCCTCGCCGTCGACCACGATGTCTAGGCCGCGGATCCTGAGGTAGTCGGCGACGTTGAGCCTGAAGGTGGGCGGCACCGACACCTTGGTGATGCCGAGTTTGTCGAGCGTCCGGCCGACCAACTCGGACATGAGGTCCTCGGTCGCCACGGAGTCGTCTTTAACGAGGTCTCGATAGCCGAACGTCTCCCAGTTGAGGAACTCATCGACATCTTCACGCTTCTCGAAGATGGAGGCCTCGAGCACGCTCCCGACCACGATCCGCTTATCCCCGGTGTCGAGGAACAGGATCGGATCACCGATCGGTTCGGTGATCTCGTGGCGAAGCTCGTAGCTGCGGATCGCGTCGTCGAACAGTAGATAGGTCGTCATGAGCCCTCAACTTTCCCGTCGTGGGTGCGGAATCCTAACGGGCAGGCCACGCTCCAAGAGAGCCCGCTTGGCATCAAGTACCGAAAAGGCTCCGAAGTGAAACACCGACGCGGCCAAGGCGGCTTCGGCTCCCCCGAGGGCGGGATCGACGGCGTCGGCTAGGTGCGAGGGCTCCCCCGCTCCGCCCGAGGCGATCACCGGGACCGGGACCGCTTCGGCGACCGCTCGGGTCAGCTCGAGGTCGTAGTTGTCGGTCGTCCCGTCACGATCCATCGAGGTCAACAGGATCTCTCCGGCGCCAAGCTCGGCCGCTTTCGTGGCCCACTCAACCGCATCGAGCCCAGTTTCCTTCCGGCCCCCCTCGACGAGCACCTCCCATCCACCACTGTCAGACCGTTCGCGAGCGTCGACGGCGACGACGATCGCCTGGATGCCGAACTCGTCGGCGGCCTCGGTGATCAAGCCGGGGCGGAGCACCGCGGCGGTGTTCATCGCGACCTTGTCGGCGCCGGCGCGCAGGAGGGTCGAGACATCCTCGACCGTTCGAACCCCTCCGCCGATCGTCAACGGGATGAAGACGCTCTCGGCCGTTCGACGAGCGACGTCGAGGATCAGGTCGCGTCCCTCGTGGCTCGCGGTGATGTCGAGGAAGACGATCTCGTCGGCACCCTCACAGTCGTACCTGGCCGCCAGCTCGACGGGATCGCCGGCGTCCTTGATATCGACGAAGCGCACGCCCTTCACCACTCGCCCCTTGTCCACATCGAGACAGGGGACGATGCGCTTGGCGAGCGCCATCAGCTCTCGACGAGTGGAGGCTCGTCCCGTCCCGCAACTACCTGATCGCTGGCGAACATCGCCTCGCCTACGGTGAACTTGCCCTCGTAGAAGGCCCGGCCCACGATCGCTCCAGCCACTCCCTCGGAGTGGAGACGAGCGACCCCCTTGAGGTCCTCGATGCTGTTGATCCCGCCGGATGCGATCACCGGCAGTGTGGTCGCGGCGGCGAGCTTCCGAAGCCCCTCGATGTCGGCCCCGGTCATCGTCCCATCGCGGCTGACATCGGTGTAGATGAACATCGATACCCCGGCACGTTCGAACTGTTCGACCGCTTCGAGCAACGGGATCCCCGTCCCGACCGTCCAGCCGTGACTCGTCAGGTGCCCGCCGCGGGCATCGAGCGATACGGCGATCCGGTCACCGAAGCGCTTGCACACATCGCGCATCTCTTGTTCATCCTCGAGCGCGATGGTCCCGAGCACGGCCCGGTTGGCACCCGCCGCGAGGACCTCGGTGACGTCGTCGATCGACCTCAGTCCCCCACCGGCCTGAACCGGGCACGATGCGAGGCGCACGACATCGAGGACCAGCTCGCGGTTGATCGGATTGCCCGTCTTGGCGCCGTCGAGATCGACGATGTGCAACCAGCGGGCGCCGGCCTTCGCGAATCCGAGGGCGACCTTGACAGGGTCGTCCGAATAGATCGTCTCGGTCCCGAATTTCCCCTGTAGGAGACGAACGCACTTCCCCGCGGAGATGTCGACCGCGGGGTACACCGTGAAACTCAACCGCCCACCCAACCTTTCAACAATTCGATGCCGTCGTCTCCGCTCTTCTCCGGATGGAACTGGGTCGCCGTCACCGACCCGCTCGAGATGGAGGCGGCGAAGCGCTCCCCGTGTTCACACCACCCGGTAACCACACCTTCGTTGGTGGGTCGAGGAACGAACGAGTGATCGAAGTAGTAATAGATGGAAGAAGAATCTGCCTCCACTTCGTTCCATCCTATGTGAGGGATGGGCACCTCCCCCTCCAGGCGCGTGACCTCGCCCCCGAGGAGGCCGAGGCCAGCAACTTCGGACTCGCCCCCGTAATCGAACAGGATCTGCATCCCGAGGCAGATCCCGAGGTACGGACGCTCCGCCTCGACCCACCCGGACACCAGCTCGCCGAGTCCGTCCTTGCCGAGCGCGGTCATGCAACGTCCGAAGATCCCCTGACCCGGCACGCACAGTCCCTCGCAGCGAGAGATCTCGTTCGGGTCGGCCGACACGACGACCGACGCCCCCGCAGCCTCGAGCGCCTTGGCAACGCTTCGCAGGTTGCCCATCGAGTGGTCCATGACCGCAACCTTCATCACAGGCTGCCCTTCGTGGACGGCACGACCTCCGGCGCCCGCGGGTCGATCGAGGTCGCGGTGCCAAGGGCCACGGCCAGCGCCTTGAAGATCGCCTCGACGGAGTGGTGAGCGTTGCCCGAGGCCAGGAGCCGGACGTGCAAAGTCAATCCGCCGCTGCGCGTCAGGGCCATGAGGAACTCCTCGGTCAGCGGCGTCTCGTACTGCCCGATCATCTCGGCCGTGATGTCGGCGTCGAAGACGAGCAGGGGACGACCGGAGATGTCGAGGGCGACCCCTGCAAGTGATTCCTCCATCGGCACCACCGCGTCGCCGTAGCGACGGATACCTCTCTTGTCTCCGAGCGCTTCGGTAAGGGCCTCCCCGAGCGCGATGCCGACATCCTCGACCGTGTGGTGCGCATCGATCTCAAGATCGCCCTTGGCCGTCACCTCAAGGCCCAGACGACCGTGGCGGCCTACCTGCTCGAGCATGTGGTCGAAGAACGGGACCCCGGTCGTCGCGGAAACGTCTCCGCCATCGAGGTTGAGCGCGACGTTGACGTCCGTCTCGCTGGTCTTGCGTTTCACCTCGGCGGTCCGGCTCACATCTCCTCCAGGGTTGTCCTAAGTGCCTCCAGGAACGCGTCCGTCTCCTCCGGAAGGCCCGCGGTCACCCGCAGGGTGGAGGCCAGCACAGGAGATGAAGGGTAGTGCCGCACGAGGACCCCGCGGTCCAAGAGGCCTTGC
The DNA here is from genome assembly GCA_009377815.1 of Actinomycetota bacterium. Taxonomy (GTDB): domain Bacteria; phylum Actinomycetota; class CADDZG01; order CADDZG01; family WHSQ01; genus WHTI01. The sequence goes on along the minus strand of WHTI01000006.1, from coordinate 28,525 downwards.
CATATCGCACGCGTGCGCTCCGGATCGGGTTGCGTGCGATCGCCCGTCTCGAACAGCACGAAGTTCGCCTGGCTGGGATAGACATCGAGGCCCATCTCCCCCAGTTCGGCGGCGATGCGGTCGCGCTCCGCGGCGATGGCGGCGACGCGCTCGGCTCCGGCATCCTCGTGTCCCAGGGCGGCGACCCCCGCCAGCTGCGTGAAGGTCGACAGGTGGTACGGGAGCCGCACTCGGAGGAGCTCTTCGATGACCCAGGGCGTCGCCATGAGGTAGCCGAGGCGAGCGCCGGCAAGGCTCCAGGCCTTCGAGAACGTATTGACGATCACCAGGTTCCGGTGCGCCTCGAGCATCGGTCTGAAGCTCGAGCCCCGGCGCGCGAACTCGATATATGCCTCGTCCACGACGACCATCGGAGCGCGCTGAAGCGCGATCTCGATCGCGGACGCCGACTCGATCGCCCCGGTCGGGTTGTTGGGCGAACAGAACACGACGATGTCCGGGTCGTGCCGGTCCAGCGCCTCCTGAGCGGTGTCGTCCGGGACTTCCCAGGTCGGCCCCCGGGCCCCGGCCGCAACCTGCGTTCCGGCGATCCGGGCGATGTTCGAGAAGAGGCTGTAGGTGGGCTCGAAGGTGAGGCAGGTCCGCTCCGGGCCCCCGAACGCGAGGAACAGGTGGAGGAGCACCTCGTTGCTTCCGTTGGCGATCCACAGTCCTTCCCGAGACCATCCGGTGCGCGCCGCTAGGCCGTCGACGAGCGCGTTGGCATCACGGTCCGGGTACCGGTTGAGGGCCTCCGAGCGCAGAGCCTCGGCGACCTCGTCCACCAGCTCCTTCGGCGGCGGATACGGGGACTCGTTCGTGTTGAGCCGAACCTTGGCCGGCAGTTGCGGCGAGATGTAGGGAGCGAGATCGGCGAGATCCCCGCGGGCGCCGAGCGGACGATCGCTCATCGGTCGTCCTCGAAACGAAGGTCGACCGATCGGCCGTGCGCCGGCAGTCCCTCCGCCTCCGACAGGGCCTCGATGTGCGGAGCAAGTCGCTCGAGCGCGCTCCGTTCGAAGCCGGAGACATAGATGTGTCGCACGAAATCCCGAACGCTGAGCCCCGACGACCAGCGGGCCGCGCCGCCACTCGGGAGCACGTGGTTCGTCCCGCCGACGTAGTCCCCTACCGGCACCGGCGAGTAGTGCCCGACGAAGATCGAGCCCGCGTTGTGGATCCGGTCGACCGCAGCTCTCGCTCCCTCGAAGACCAACTCAAGGTGCTCGGGGGCGAATGCGTCCGCCGTCGCCAAGGCGTGCTCGAGGTCGGAGACGATCACCGCGCGTCCCCCCTCGATCAGTGCATTCTCAACCTCATCGGCGCGGGGATGGTGCATCACCTCCCCGTCGAGGGCTTCGATCACCTCTTCGACCAGCTCCGGGAGCCAGGTGATCAGTACGTGGGTGCCGAGGGGACCGTGTTCCGCCTGCGCGACGAGGTCGGCCGCTACTTCTCGAGCCCGGGCTCCCTCACCGGCGACGATCGCCACTTCGGTCGGTCCGGCATCGGTGTCGACACCGACCCAGCCCGAGACCCTGCGCTTCGCGAGCGTCACGTAGATGTTCCCGGGGCCGACGATCTTCTGGACCGGTCGGACGCTCGCGGTCCCGTAGGCGAGCGCAGCGATCCCCTGCGCTCCTCCCATGCGATAGACCTCTTCGATCCCGACCACCGAACACGCGGCCAGGGTCGCCTCCGGGATGTCACCGCCTGCTCCGGGTGGGGAGCACACCGCGATCCCCTCGACCCCGGCGACCTGGGCCGGAACCGCGCCCATCACCACGCTCGAGGGATACGTCGCCCGCCCCCCGGGGACGTAGATGCCGACCCGGCTGAGGGGTCTGACGACCTCCCCCACGAACTCGTCGGCGCGCTCGTCGAACCAGTCCGTAGTCACCTGGCGCGCGCAGGTCGAGCGCAGCTTCTCGGCGGTGACCTCGAGGGCATCGATCAACTCGGGGCGCACGAGGGACCGGCTACGAGCGATCTCCTCGGGAGTGACTCTGAGGCGATCGGGGGTGAGGTGCGCCTTATCGAATCGCTCGGTGAAAGAGATCAGGGCGCTGTCGCCGTGGTCGCGGACATCCTCGACGATCCCCCGGACGGTGTCCTCGGGCTGCGCGAGGCCCCCGTGGGGCCGAGGCCTCAGGATGTGGACCGGCGTGCTCTGTGCGCGACCGTCGATGATCTCCAGCATCGACGAAGCGTAAAGCGAAAGCCGGACGTCAGTCGCTCCGCACGGTTTGATCGTGCCCGCACGCGCGGCACACGATCGATCCCATGATGATCTGCAAGCGGGTGCCGCCGCACGCCTCGCAGACCCGCAGCTGCTCGGTCCAGGTCGGATCGACAGCCTGACACTCGGGGCAAAGGAGGATCTGCTCGTCGCCGACGACGCCACGGGCCCAGGGTGAGGGGCCGCCCTTGCGAGGGTCGGTCTGGACCGCGCCGCACTTGAAACAGGGCATCCCGCGACGATAACCGTCAGCGCTCCGCGATTCCGGTGGCATGATGCCCGGCGTGAAGGAGATCGCCCCTGGATTACACCTGCTCAAGGGCAGGCCGCGAAACGCGTTCAACGTCTATCTCATGGGCGATGTGCTGGTGGACGCGGGGACCCGCTACGCCCGCCGCAGGATCCTGAAGGCCGTTGCCGGGAGGTCCCTCAGCGCGCTGGCCCTGACCCATGGGCATGCGGATCACCAGGGCTCTGCCCACAAGGTGTGCAGCGCGCTCGACCTCCCTTTGATGTGCGGGGAGTTCGAGAAGGCCGCGATCGAGGCCGGAGACATCCGCTCACTGGTGCCCCCGAGCTGGTCGTCGACGGTGTCCGCGAAGCTGTGGGCCGGAGCCGGACATCCCGTGGCGCGCTCTCTACGCGACGGGAGCGAGGTGAGTGGCTTCCGGGTGATCGAAACCCCGGGGCACAGTCCGGGACACATCTCGTTCTTCCGCGAACGAGATGGCGTGCTGATAGCCGGGGACGTCATCTTCAATCTGAACCCGTTCACCGGCCGGCGCGGATTGCAGTTCCCTCCGGATCTCTTCACCGTCGATCCCGAGTTGAACCGCGCATCGGCTCGCAAGCTCGCCGAACTGGGACCGTCGTTGATCTGTTTCGGGCACGGGCGGCCGGTCGAAGCGAAGGAGCTGACGGCCTTCCTCCAGGGGTTCGGGGTCTAGCCGGTCGCCTGCTGCCCCGTCGGGTGACCCTTGGGCGGGAAGAGCACGTCGGGACCGAAGTGAGCCTTGAGCTCCGCGTGGAGTCCGTTGGTCTGATCCACCCAGTACTCGCTGGCAAGCCGCAGGGTCGTCGTCTTCGCCCGGCTGATGAGATGCAGGTAGACCTGCGAGCTCCCGGAGTGGCCCGAAAGGATGTCCTTCAGTTGATCGATGAGCTTCGGCGTGCACTCATCAAGACCGAAGTAGATCTCGAGTGGAAGGTTGTCCCCGAGTTTGGGCTCGCGGATCTCCATCGCCACCATCTTCACCGAGTCATCGCGGGCGTCCCGGTCGATACGTCCCTGGATCAAGAGGATCGCGTCGGGCTTGAGGTACATGCCGTACCTCTCAACCGTCCGGGGGAAACAAAGGACCTCGACCTGAGCACCCGAGAGGTCCTCGAGCGTCAGGATCATCATGACTTCGCCCTTGCGCGTGACGCGCTTCTGCAGGATCGCCACGAGACCGCCGATCGTGCAGTTATCGCCCTGGGTGCGCGTTTCGAGCGAGCTGATCGGGCCGTCGGTCATGCGGCCGAGCAATCCCTCGACCCCCAGCAGAGGATGGTCGGACACGAACACGCCGAGCATCTCCTTCTCGTACTGCAGGAGGAGTTCCTTCGGGAACTCGCCAAGAGGGATCGCCTGATCGACGCGCTTGGATCCGTCGCCTGCGTCGACGCCACCCCACAGTGAGAACTGTCCCGCGTCCTCTTTCTCGCGCCGCTCGAGGATCTCGGCACGAAGCGACTCGAACGCGTCCATCAATCCCTTGCGCGAATGGTTCAAGGACTCGAACGCTCCGGCCTTGATGAGAGACTCGAGCGTCTTACGATTGAGGCACACCGGGTCGACCTTGCGGCAGAAGTCGTGGAACGACTCGAAGTCACCCTTCGCCTTGCGCGCCTCGACGATCTTCTCGACGACCCCCTCCCCCACACCGCGCACGGCAGAGAGGCCGAAGGCGACCCGCTCGTCGACCGGGGTGAAGTCCATGTCTGAGGTGTTCACGTCGGGCAGGGTGACCTCGATACCCATGCGGCGTGCCATCGACAGGTACTTGGGCTTGTCGTCCTTGCGGTCTTTGACCGAGGTCAACAGCGCGGCCATGTACTCAACCGGGTAGTGCGCCTTGAGCCACGCGGTCTGGTACGCGACGTAGGCGTAGCAAGCCGAGTGCGCTCGGTTGAAGGAGTAGTCGGCGAACGGCTGGATCAGGTTCCAGAGCGCCTTCGCATCCGGCTCGCTCATCCCTGAGGTCGCGCATCCTTCGATGAACCGTGGTTCCTCCTCGGCCATGATCTTCCGGTTCTTCTTACCGATCGCCTTACGGACCATGTCGGCTTGACCGGGCGTGTAACCGGCGAGGATCTGCAGCATCTGCACGATCTGCTCCTGGTACACGAGTACCCCGTAGGTCTCCTCGGTGATGGCCTCGAGTTGCGGGTGCAGGTAGGTGACCTTCGAGGAGTCGTGCTTGCGCGCGAGGTACTTGGGGATCTCGGCCATCGGACCCGGCCGGTAGAGGGCGATGAGGGCCATGATCTGCTCGAAGCGGTCCGGCTTGAGTTGGACCAAGACCCGCCGCATGCCGTCGGATTCGAGCTGGAAGACGCCGTCGGAGTCGCCGCGGCACAGCATCTCGTAGACCTTGGAGTCCTCGAGGTCGAGGTGGTCGATATCGGCCTCTTCGTCCTTGTTCGCCCGGATGTAGTCGAGCGTGAGTTCGATCACCGAGAGGTTGCGGAGGCCGAGGAAGTCCATCTTCAGAAGGCCGAGTTCATCGACGCCCCCCATATCGAATTGCGTGACGATCTCGCCGTGGTCACCGCGCCTCAGGGGCAGGTGCTCGACCAGCGGATCGGGCCCGATCACGACGGCCGCGGCGTGGATGCCGGCCGAACGCTTCAGGTTCTCGACCTGGAGTGCGGTGTTGATGATCTCGGTCGCTGCTCCCCCGGACTTGTACGCCGACGACAGCTCGGCCGAGGACTCGAGCGCCTTGCGGAGTCCGTGGTCACGGCCTTGGTCGAGCGGCGGGTACATCTTGGTGAGCTTGTCGCCCTCGACGTAGGGGAACCCGAGGACCCGCGCGGCGTCCTTGATCGCCTGCTTCCCCTTGATGGTGCCGTAGGTGACGATCTGCGCGACGTGGTCCTCGCCGTACTTCTCCTGCACGTAGCGGATCACGTCGCCGCGCCGGCGGTCGTCGAAGTCGATGTCGATGTCCGGCATCTGGATGCGTTCGGGGTTCAGGAAACGCTCGAACATGAGGTTGTAGCGGATGGGATCGAGTTCGGTGATACCGAGTGCGTACGTCACTACCGAGCCGGCGGCGCTCCCACGTCCCGGTCCAACGCGGATCCCCTGGTTCTTCGCCCAGTTGACGAAGTCCTGGACGACGAGGAAGTAGCCGTCGTACTGCATGTCACCGATGGTCTTGAGCTCGTACTCGGCGCGCTTGGTGACCTCCGGGGTCATCTCTTCGTAGCGCCTGTCCAACCCGTCGAACACGAGTGTGCGCAGATGCGATTCGAGTGTCTCGCCCTGCGGGACCTCGTAGCGCGGGAGCAGTGCGTTGCCGAGACTGATGTCGACGTTGCATCGCTCCGCGATCTCGAGGCTCGTTTCGCACGCGCCGGGCCACCGCTCGAACTTGCGGGCCATCTCGTCGGGACGCTTGAGATAGAACTCGTCGGAGTCGAACTTGAAACGGTTCGGATCACTGAGCTCCGAGCCCGTGTTGATGCACAGCAGAACCTCGTGACCGGGAGCGTCATCCTTGTGCGTGTAGTGGGAGTCGTTGGTCGCGACCCACTGGATGCCGAGCTCCTCACCGATCTTCACCAGCTCGTCGTTGAGCGGTTTCTGCTCGCGGATCCCGTGATCCTGGAGCTCGAGGTAGAAGCGATCGCCGAAGACATCCTTGTAGTCCTGTGCCTTGCGCCGAGCTCCGGCGAGGTCGCCGGCGACGATGCGCTTGGGGATCTCGGCCGAGAGACAGCCGGACAGACAGATGATGCCCTCGGAGTACTCCTCGATCAGTTCCCAGTCGGTACGCGGCTGGTAGTGGAAACCCTCGAGCCACGCGTTCGAGCTGATCTTGATGAGGTTCTTGTAGCCGATCTGGTTCGAGGCCAGAAGCGTCAGGTGGAAGGTCCGGTCGGTGTTCTCGCGCTGCGACGGCTTCTCGCCCTTGTTGCCCCCGAAGAGATAGCCCTCCATCCCGAGGATCGGCTTGACCCCGGTCTTCTTCCCGGTCTTGTAGAACTCGAGGACCCCGTACATGACGCCGTGGTCGGTGATCGCGCAGGCGGGCATGTCGTACTTGGCCGCGGCCTCGAACATCTCGCCGATCCGGCTGGCCCCGTCCAGCATCGAGTACTCCGAGTGGGCATGGAGATGGACGAAGCTCACGCTGTAGACCCGCTCATACTGTTCCCCTGGACTCGAGATCCGTTCCGGCTGCCCGGGCTGTAAATTACATCGATGTGCTTTACCTAATACTCCCGCCACCCACTTTTCAAGCAAGGGTTGCTGACCTGCGATTTCGCGCCCGTCAAGGACCCGAAAGTCTCCCCGGCCCCCCGGCGCCACCCTCCCTCGACCCCCCTGTGGACCACAAGCCCCACAACCTGTTGACTCCTCCCGAGACAAGCCCATTTCCCGTTTTGAACGTGTCACGGGCCCGGCAAGCAAGCTCAGAGCTGAACAGAACGGGGAAAGGGTCCGTCTTGGGACGACGTCAGCTCCGCTAGATCGGCCAGGAATCGGTTGGGGCGCTTGGCGTCGGCTGAGGTGAAGCGGAGAACCCGCCAGCCCAGGGCAACCAGCGCGTTCTGCCTCGCTCGGTCTCGGAGGAAGTCCACGAGGGACGAATGGAACTCGAACCCGTCGGCCTCTATAGCGATCATCTTCTTGGGGTAGGAGAGGTCGAGTCGCTTCCGGCTTCCGTCAATCACGATCGGGTGCTGCCGAACCGGATCGGGGAAACCTGCGCCGCGTATGATCTGGAGGCAGACCTCTTCCAAACCACTCTCCGTTTGAGGACGGTCGACTTCGACCGATGACAGGATCGTTCTGAAAGCCGCGGTCCCCGGGCGTCCCTTTCTCCCCGCCCGAGTCAGCATGTCATCGAGCTGACCGAACGTCACGATCCGCCGGCCGATCGCATCCTGGATGGCTCGGCGAACGACCGGAAGATTGCAGACCGATCCCAGGTCCAAGAGGGTGCGCGCGGGGACGGTAGCTGGGATCCCATCAACGCCGGCGACGTCTTCATCAGGGAGGTAACGCGTTGTCCGCACGGTCGCGATCGGAACCGTGGGGACCCACCTACCGGTGGTGAGCAGCTCGACCTCCCGCGCCCGGAACCCCTCCAGACCATGGAGCACCGCGGCCGTGCGATGCGACACCACGGAGTGCGGGACGGCGAGACACGCGGCCATCACCCGATGCCTCCAGCCGTCGGGAGCACCGCCGACGCGGATGACCTTGGGACAGACGAGCTCCCAACTGCCATCGAGGATCCGGCGTCTGATCGCCCCTTTGCTTAGTCCTGCCTCACGAGCCTGAGTCGTGGTCAGAACCCCGTACTGTTCCTCGGCGATCGCAAGACAGGAGGCCTCCCGGGGATTCATAGAACCGATCCCACCACCTGGCTGCGTCGACGCCTATGGCCGGGACCACACCGGCCGATGTGGACCCAAAACCCGTTCTGTTCAGCCCTGAGCTTGCTTACTGAGCCCCTGACACGTTCAAAACGTGCAAGGGGTTCATTCGGGGAGGGGGAGGTTCAGGGGGGCTAGGGGGGTGGCTAGGTCTTCGGGTAGGGGGTCGGTTACTTCGATCCTGGCTCCGGTGGTCGGTTGGGGGAAGGCTAGGTGGTGGGCATGGAGGAAGGTCCGGGGGATTCCGAGGCGGGCAGAGAGCTCGGACCGGCCCCCGTAGGTTGCGTCGCCGAGGACCGGGAGGCCGAGGTGGGCGAGGTGGACGCGGATCTGGTGGGTGCGGCCGGTCTCGAGGGAGACCTCGAGGAGGGTGACCTCCTCGGTCCTGCCGAGGACCCGGTAATGCGTGACCGAGGGCTTGCCTCCGGAGACGACCGCCATCTGGCGGCGACGGACGGGGTGCCGCCCAACTGGTGCCTCGATCGTTCCCGACGATGCCGACGGGGCACCACGGACGAGGGCCAGGTAGCGGCGCTCGACCGACCGCCCCTTGATCGCAGCGATGAGCGACTCGGCCGCGGCGTCGGTCTTGGCCACCACCAGAAGTCCGGAGGTGTCCTTGTCGAGGCGGTGGACGATCCCCGGGCGGATCGACTCCTCCCCCGAGAGCTTCATCCCGAGCCCGAGCAATGCGTTCACCAGGGTTCCGGCCTCGTGCCCCCGACCCGGGTGCGTCACGATGCCCGGCGGCTTCGAGACCACGAGGACGTCATCGTCCTCGTACCGGATCGCCACCGGGATGTCTTCGCCCTCGGGTCGCTCGAAGACAGGCTCCGGAACCTCGCCCTCGATACGGTCGCCGCCCTCGAGCCGGTAGCTCGGGCGGACCATCTTTCCGGAGACGGTGACCTCGCCGTCCTTGAGCGCGCGTTGAGCGAGGGTGCGCGTCACGCCCGCGCGTTTCGCGAGGACGACGTCGACGCGCTCCCCCACCTCCTCTGATCGCGCCGCGAAGTTGAGCATCTAGCGGGGCGACTTGGGGGTGCGAGCGCTCATGAAGATCAAGACCAACACTCCGAGAACGATGCATGAGTCGGCCACGTTGAAGACCGGCCACACATGGAGGTCGACGAAGTCAACGACGCGGCCGTCGGTATCGCGCACGACCCGGTCGATCACGTTTCCGACGCCTCCACCAAGGACGAGCCCGAGGGGGATCGTCCACGACATCTCGGTCAGCTTGCGCGCCCAGAAGAGAACGAGGACCACCACCAACACAGTGGCCACGAGGAAGAACTCGGGGATGCCCTGGAGGATGCCGAAGGCGCCCCCCGGGTTGAACGTCAAGCGCAGGGTCAGGACGCCTTCGATCACGTCGATCGGCCCATCCTCGAGAGCGTTGAGTGCGAGTGACTTCGTCACCTGGTCGAAGACGATGACGATCAGCGCCGTCAGCAACATGCGCCGGTAGATGCCGGAGGTTCGTTCGGAGTCCACTTCTAGATGGTGCCCTTCCGCCGGACTTACCGGGGCGTCGGTCAGCGCTCCCGCTCCTCGCGCCGCTTGCAGTCCAGGCATAGCAGGGCATGGGGAAGGGCCCTGAGGCGAGCCGCATCGATCGGCCTCCCGCATCGTTCACACGTTCCGTAAACGCCCTCGTCGATCCGAGCGATCGCCCGCGTCATCTGCTCGACGAGATCCTGGATGTTGTTGCGGATCGAGAAGTCCCGCTCGCGGTCAAACGTCGCGGTGCCGGCGTCGGCGAAGTCCTGGTCCATACCGACCTCACCGGAGGCTTCGCTCTGGGTGTCCTGGAAAGCGGCCGAGTCGAGCTCCTCCTGCTGTCGCTGGAGCCCCGCTCTCTCGTCCTCCAGCGTCGCCCGGATCTCCTTGAGCATCTTCTTGTCGAACTTGGCGGGGCGCGTCCTGTGCGCGGGCTTCTTGGGAGGGCGGTTGAGCTTCATCGCCATCGCCGATGGCTTCTTCGGAGCGGTCTTCTTGGCCGCCGGCTTCTTGGCGCTCGTCTTCCTCGCGGTCGTCTTCTTGGCGGTCGTCTTCTTGGCCGCTGGCTTCTTGGCCGTCGTCTTCTTCTTAGCGGGAGCCTTCTTGGTGGTTGCCTTGCGTGCGGTCGTCTTCTTGGTCGCGGCCTTCTTGGGAGACGCCTTCTTCGCCGTCGTCTTCTTGGCGGTCGTCTTCTTGGTCGCGGCCTTCTTGCTCGGTCCGCTCCGGGACGTGGCTTTCTTGCGGGCCGTGGTCTTCTTCGAGGTCTTCTTCTTGGCCGGGGTCATTGGCGGCGGAAGATAGCACATCGGGACCGGGAATCCTTACCGGCCCCGCCTATCAGGAGCCGGGGACGTCCAGAACCCGTGCTGCAACGGCGACTCCGAGCCCCTCGATCCTCAGCCGTTTGCGGCGGCTCGAGTGCCCACCGACGACCGCAACGCGGCCTTTCGGGACCGCAAGCAGGCCGGCCACAAAGGACTCGAGGGCCCGGTTGGCCCGGTCGTCGACCGGCGGGGCGGTGATCCTGATCTTCAGAGCGGTCCCATGGAGACCCACGACCGCATCGGACGACGACCGGGGCTGCAGGTAGACCTCGAGGATGCAGGAGTCGCCGTCGGGGCTCAGGTACCCGGGGGTGGTCATGACCCCTTCGTCCCGGCGACCCGCTCCCCGACCCACCCCACCACGAGTCCGATGAGCCAAGGTCTCGAGTCGATGAACGCGTGATCGGCATCGGGATAGATCTCGAGGGCCTTGGGGTCGCGCGCCGCGTCGAACGCGAGCCGGGCTTGATCAACGGGGATCAGTGAGTCGTTGCCGCCGTGGATGACCAGAAGTGGCTTGGAGAGTTGAGCGGCGGCCGCGGTTGCCGGCCGCGCTCCCGACCACTGACGGACGAACTCCTCGGGCGTCACGCCGCGGAGCCACGGCGAGACGTACGCCAAAGCATCCTCCTCGGTCACCTCCACGCGGGAGGGATCGACGACCGCAGAGATCGCGACGACGCCTCGCACCCGTGAGTCGCTCCCTGTCGACAGCGCGGCCCAGCCGCCGAGGCTGTGACCGATCAGGAAGAGCCGCTCGGTGTCGACCTCGGGACAGGCCCCCGAGGACAGGAAGTCGAGACACGCCGTTACGTCGGTAGGGACCCCATCGATCCGGTAGTCCCCGTCGCTTCCCCAGCACCCGCGGTAGTGGAAGACGACCGCGTTGAGGCCCGCATCCCTCAGCGCGTGAGCGAGATCGTGGTTCTTCTCGATCCCGGGGATGCCGTGGAGGAGGATCGCGGTGGGAGCCGGTGAGTCGGCCGTGGTGAAGATGGTCCCGACCAGTTTCGAGCCCTCGCACTCGAAGACGATCCCTCGCTGACCTCGCGCCACGCTTGCTCCTTGCGGTAAGACCGCCTTGATCCCTCCTCGCAGAGGCTACCCTTTGCGACATGTCTGAAGATCTCTACCGGGATGTCGCCGCACATGTTTCGTTCCCTGACCTCGAGACCGGGATCATGGAGTCCTGGGCGGCGAACGACATCTACAAGCGCTCGCTCGCGGCCCGAGAGGGCGCGCCCGAGTGGGTCTTCTACGAGGGTCCTCCGACGGCCAACGGCAAGCCCGGCATCCATCACGTCGAGGCCCGCACGTTCAAGGACTTCTTCTGCCGCTTCCAGACGATGCGCGGCCACTACGTCTACCGCAAGGGCGGCTGGGATTGTCACGGCCTCCCGGTCGAGATCGAGGTCGAGAAGGAACTCGGGATCACCCAGAAGAGCGAGATAGAGGAGAAAGTCGGGATCGAGGAGTTCACCCGGCGCTGCCGGGAATCGGTCAAGCGGTACGTCGGCGACTGGGCCAAACTCACCGAGCGCATCGGGTTCTGGGTGGACCTCGACGATGCGTACTGGACGATGTCATCCGAGTATGTCGAGTCCGTCTGGTGGATCCTGAGGCAGATCTGGGACAAGGGTCTGCTCGAGGAGGACTTCCGGGTCGTTCCCTACTGCCCTCGCTGCGAGACCGCGCTGTCGAACCACGAACAGCATCAACCGGGAGCCTACCGGGATGTCACCGATCCCTCGGTGTACGTGCGCTTCCCGCTCGCGGACGACCCCGAGACCTCGCTGCTGGCGTGGACGACGACCCCGTGGACACTCCTAGCCAATATGGCCGCTGCGGTAGGTCCGGACATCACCTACGTGAAGGCGGTCGACCCGAAGAAGCCGGGCACCCACGTGATCGTTGCCAAGGAACGCGTCGCCGCGCTGCTCGGCGAGGGCGCCGAGATCGTCTCGGAGATGCCGGGGAGCGATCTCGTCGACGCCCTCTACACCCCACCGTTCCCGTTCGTTCCCACGGGAGAAGCTGCGCACCGGGTGCGACCCGGCGACTTCGTCTCGACCGAAGACGGGACCGGCATCGTCCACATCGCTCCCTACGGCGAGGACGACATGACCATCGCCAAGACCTACGACCTCCCGATCGTCCAGATCATCGATGCATCGGGTCACGTCGCACCGAACGGCGGTGATTTCACCGGCATGTGGTTCAAGGACGCCGACAAGAAAGTGCTCGCCGACCTCGAGTCAAGCGGCGTTCTGTGGGCGTCGGAGATCTACAAACACGCCTACCCCCACTGCTGGCGGTGCGGGACGCCACTCATCTATTACGCACGCAAGGACTGGTACGTGCGCACGTCGCAGATCCGGGATCAGCTTCAGGCATCGAACGAAGACACGAACTGGCAACCGCCGACGATCAAGCACGGCCGCTTCGGAGACTGGCTCGCCAACAACGTCGACTGGTCACTGTCCCGCGACCGGTACTGGGGCACTCCGCTCCCGGTCTGGCGCTGCGCCGACGAGCACGTGCACTGCATCGGTTCGTTCGCCGAGCTTTCGGAGTTGACCGGACGCGATCTCTCCGACATCGACCCACATCGTCCGCACATCGACTCAATCACGTTCCCGTGTCCCGAATGCGGCAAGACCTCGACACGCGTCAAGGCGGTCATCGATGCCTGGTTCGACTCGGGATCGATGCCGTTCGCGCAATGGCATTACCCGTTCGAGAACGAGGACCTCTTCGAAGAGAAGTTCCCGGCGGATTTCATCTCCGAGGCCATCGATCAGACGCGCGGGTGGTTCTACTCGCTGCTGGCGGTGTCGACCCTGATCGAGGGACGCAACTCGTTCAAGAACGTGGTGTGCCTGGGTCACATCGTCGACGCCGACGGGCGGAAGATGTCGAAGTCGCTCGGCAACGTCCTCGACCCCTGGGTCGTGCTCGACGAGCAGGGCGCCGACGCTTTGCGGTGGTTCCTCATCACGTCCGGGTCCCCGTGGGCGGCGCGCCGCACCTCCAAGGAAACGGTCGCCGAATCCCTGCGGAAGCACCTGCTCACGTTGTGGAACACGTACTCGTTCTGGGTTACCTACGCGAACCTCGACGGCTTCGACCCATCAAAGGTCGACACCGCGCCGGTCGACCGTCCCGAGCTCGACCGCTGGATCCTCGCGGAACTCGACGACACGATCCGCATCATGACCGCGGCGCTCGACGACTTCGATGCGACGACCGGCGGCCGCCGGCTCGAACGATTCGTCGACGACCTCTCGAACTGGTACGTGCGCCGGTCGCGCCGCCGCTTCTGGCGCGCGGGGGCCGACGCCGACAAGGACAGCGCGTTCCTCACCCTCTGGGAATGTCTCGAAGGCGTGTCCCGGCTATCGGCGCCGTTCACCCCGTTCATCACCGACGAGATCTTCACCAACCTAACGACGCCGGTCGACGGTCCGGACTCGGTACATCTCGCCGACTGGCCGGCCCCCGACGACGCCCGGCGTGACGACACCCTGCGTCGGCGCATGGCCCTGGTGCGAAAGCTCGTTGCCCTGGGACGTTCGGCGCGCACCGACGCCAAAGTCCGGGTGCGCCAGCCGCTGAGCCGCGCCCTCGTGGTGCTTCCACAGGCTGAGATCGCCGATCTGAGGGGCCTCGAAGACGTCATGAGTGAAGAACTCAACGTCAGATCGATCGAGATCGCCAGTGGTCTCGAAGATCTCGTGTCCTACACGATCAAGCCGAACTTCAAAGCCCTCGGCCCGCGCTTCGGCGCGCAGGTCAAGGAGGTCGCCGCGGCCCTGGCCTCGGTCGACGCACATTCATTCGTGTTGCATCTGGAAGATGCCGGCGGGGCCGAGATCGAGGTCGGCGGCAGCAAAGTCAGGCTCACGCGAGACGAGGTCGACGTGCGCGTCGAAGGGCGCGAGGGATTCTCGATCGCACAGGACAGTCACTACGGCGTCGCACTCGACATCGAGTTGTCCGACGAACTGATCGCGGAAGGCATCGCGCGCGAAACCGTTCGCGGCGTTCAGGACCTCAGGAAGGCGAGCGGCCTCGCGGTCGAGGATCGCATCCAACTATGGCTCGCGGCCGACGACGTCACCCAGAAGATGCTCGAGCCCCATGCGGAGTTCATCGGGAGTGAAGTGCTTGCCTCAGAGGTCACCTTCGGGGCCGCGGCCGATGGTCTTCCCTCCGCGGCCGTCGAGGTCGAAGGCCGGACCCTCACGGTGGCGCTGAAGAAGCTCTAGGCGTCGAGCAGGATCTGGCCGAGGTCGGGCAGGCTCCCCTTCGTGTAGTACGCGTCGGCCCAGGCCGGACGCTCCTCGAGGACCCCGGAGAAGGCGACGATCCGCACCCCGGGCTGCTTCGCCCGCATCAGCGGGGCGACCTTGGCTCCGTCCATCCTCGGCATCCAGTAGTCCAGCAGGATCACATCGGGGTGAAAATCGTCGAGGACCCGGAGCGCGTCGGTGCCATCGGCAGCCTCACGGACCTCACCGATGCCGTCCTCGACCGAGAGGGCGATGCTCAGGAGGCTACGGATCGAACGATCGTCGTCGACCAGCAGCACCTTCACGCCCTCGGACCCTCGCTTAGGCATGCCCTGAGTTTCGGGCACCCACGGGGGCCGGTGAATAGGCAAGATGCGCAATCCGCTCAACCCGGAGGCGGCTCGTCCTCGTCTGGGCCCGGCTCGGGTTCCGGCTCGGGTTCCGGCTCGGGTTCCGGCTCGGGTTCCGGCTCGGGTTCCGGCTCGGGTTCCGGCTCGGGTTCCGGCTCGGGTTCCGGCTCGGGTTCGGCGTCGTCGACGACCAGGGCCTCGATGTCCACCGGTGCCCGGGCCGCCCGGATGCTGAGGTAGTAAGCGACCGCCAGGAGGAGCGCCGCGACGCTCGTGGCCGCGATGGACGCATAGATCAGCGACTCGTTCGCGACCACCCAGCCGAAGCCGAGCGACACTGCGGATCCAAGGATCAACAGCATCGCGAAGGCGATCATCAGCGTCACGGTTAACGGGGGCGGAAGGTCGCGCCGGTCGAGTCGGGTGCTCCCTCGCCGCGCGACATCCGCGCGTCACGCTCGCGGGGCGTTGCCGCGCGCTCCGACGACGCGGGAGGACGCTGTCCCCCACCGGTCAGACGCGGGGGCCGGACCTCGGTGAGGGCATCGAGTGCCTTGAGCTGCTGTTGGAAGAACGTCCTCAGACGCGTCTTTGCATCGCGCTCGAATTGACGCAGGCCGTCGATCCGCCCCTCCATCTCCTTGGAACGATCGCGCGCCTCGGCCTCGGCCTTCTTCGCGCGCGCGTCGGCTTCGGCCATCAACTCCTGAGCCTTCGCCTTCGCGCGTGAGATCGCGTCCTCGGCCGCCCGCTGCGCGGTCATCAGGGTTCGCTTCAGCATCTCCTCCGATTCGCGGCGTTCCTGAATCTCGAGATCGAGCATCCGGATCCGCTCGCCCAGCGACTGCAGCTCGCGCTGCGCCCGGTCGAACGACTCGGCGACGAGGTCGAGGAACTCATCGACCTCCGCCTGGTTGTAGCCGCGCCACGAATCGTGAAAGCGCTTCTCTTGGATCGCCCGCGCGCTCAGTTCCATAAGGTCGAAGTATCCCATCCATAGGTTCTAGGAGCCGGAAATGCTTAGGCGCAGACCACCCGTTGCAGAACGATGATGATGAGGATCAGCACAAGGAAAGACGTATCGAACATGCCGGCCGGAGGAACGTATCGGCGCAGGATCCTGAGCGGCGGCTCGGTCAGCGAGTACACGAACCCGTAGACCGGTCTGATGCCGTCGGGGATGCGCCCCTGGAATGCCTCCACCCACGAGAAGATCACGCGCACGATCAGAATGATGTTGTAGAGGAATAGGAGATAACAGATCAGTTCCACGGGTCCGCCTTATGCCTGGTTGAAGAAACCGCGCTCTTCGAGGAAGCGCCGCCGCTCCTCGGCAGAGACGGTGACACCGGCGGGTGTGATCAGGAAGACCTTCTCGGCAACCGGCTGCATCGATCCGGCGAGCCCGTAGGCGAGACCGCTGGCGAAGTCGACCAGTCGGCGGGCGAGCTCGGGGTCGATCGCCTGGAGATTCATCAGCACGGAGTACCCCTCACGGAACTTGTCGCCGAGTTCCTGAGCGTCGTTGAACGAACTGGGCATCACGAGATGGAAACGCGGGGTGCCAGCCGCCGCCCCGGCATGCATCGGGGTGGGCATCGGTCGAACCACCGCGTCGCCACGCAGATCGCCCTCCGGCCCCCGGCGGGCGCCGTGGCGAGCCGCCCCCCGGCGCGGTTCCGCATGGCGGGCGTCGTGGCGATGATCCCCTGCCTCACCGAACGCGTCCTCGTGCTCGCGCGAGAAGTCGTCGTATGCGTATTCCTCGAACTCGTCGTCCTCCATGAGACCGAGGTACACGAGGGTCCTTCTCCAAAGTCCGGCCATGCTGCTCAGGATAGCCGCATACGTGCTCTGGACCACGTCATTCGCCCGCCCGTGAGGGGAATCCTCAGGGGGCGGTGGGACGGGGACCGAAGATCGCCTCGCCCACACGCACGATCGTGGCTCCTTCCTCGATGGCCACTTCGAAATCGCGCGTCATCCCCATCGAAAGCTCACCGGCCCCCGGAACGGCCTCTCGCAGATCCTCGGACAGCTCGGCGAGTTGCTGGAAGTAGGGCCGGGAGTCTTCCGGGGCGGCGGGGATCGGAGGGATCGTCATCAGGCCCTTCACCACAACGCCGTCGATGCCGGCCACCTCCTTAGCAAGGGAGACCGCCCTGGTCGGTGCGACCCCCGCCTTGCTGGCCTCCGCGGCGAGATCGACCTGAATCAGCAGCTCCTGGGGGGTCCCTAGATGCCGCGCCCGCCGCCCGATCGCCTCGGCGAGCCCGAAGGTGTCGACCGAATGGATGAGGACCGCGGTCCCGACCACCAGGCGCACTTTGTTCGTCTGGAGGTGGCCGATGAAGTGCCACCTGATCTCGTCCCGGCCGGCGACCATCGCCTTGTCGCGAAGCTCCTGAGCGCGGTTCTCCCCGAGATCGACGGCCCCGGCCGCCACAGCATCGAGCACGACGTCGACCGGATGGGCCTTGGTCACGGCGACGAGGGTGACGTCCTCGGGAGACCGTCCGCCGCGTGCGGCGGCCGCCGCGATCCGAGCGCGCACCGTGGCCAAGCGTTCCTCGAGCGATCCCCCGGAGGTCAGCCCAGCCATGCGAAGGCCCCCTGCCGGCCGGTGACGCCGTCACGCCGGTAGGAGAAGTAGCCCTGATCGTGATGGGTGCAGACGGGGGAGGCGTATGCGGGGACGCCGGCACGCTCGAGGATGTGAGCCGCGGCGGCTCCCGGATCGACGCATGACTCCCCCGGCACCGGCAGATCCCGTTTGGTCCACGCGGAGACCACTTCGGGGCCGACCTCGTAGCAGCATGAGTGGATCGAAGGTCCGACCCATCCGGCCCACGGCTCGCCCACCAGTTGGAGACCGCGCTCGACCACGCCACCGACGATGCCCCGCCAACCGGCATGCAGCAGCGCCACGCCCTTCGAGCCGGCGACGATGACGGGAGCGCAATCAGCGGTCATCACCGCGAGGACCACCTCAGGCCCCCGAGCGACCATCCCGTCCGCATCCCCGATGACCCCACCTGCACCTTCGGGCACCTCCAGGACACGGCCGCCGTGCACCTGACGGACCAGGACGAGCGACCCCGGGTCGAAGCCGAGCGCGGCCGAGGCGGTCCTCCGGTTTTCGGTCACCCTCACGGGGTCGTCTTCGCTACTCAGCGCGAGGTTCAAGGACCGGTAGGGGTCGGCGCTGACGCCTCCCTCACGGCCGACGAACGCGACATGAACGCCCAGCTCGCCCGCGGCATCGTCGCTCAGCACGTCGATGCCCCGGACGGTCCGGTGCGTCAAGGTGGGGGTGATATCCATCCCCACAGTCTCCCAGGGTGTTGGCTACTCGTTCCTCAGGAACGAGGGGACGTCGAGGTCCTCGTCGGCGTCGAACACGATCCGCTCGGCCTCCCGCTGCTCTTTGGAGATCTCTCCGCCGAACAACGAGTCGTCCTCACCCGAGGACATCGAGAAGATCTCCTCGTCGGGACGAACGATCTCCTCGGCATCGCGCTGTCCCCAGCGGTCGAAGCCGGCCGCGATGACCGTGACACGGACCTCGTCTCCGAGGGTGTCGTCCACGACCGCTCCGAAGATGATGTTCGCGTCGGGGTGCGCCGCCTTGGTGACCACGTTCGCAGCCTCGTTGACTTCAAAGAGGCCGAGGTCGGAACCACCGGCGATGTTCAACAGCACTCCGCGAGCGCCGTCGATCGACGCCTCGAGCAGAGGAGACGAGATCGCCGAGCGAGCCGCGTTCTCCGCTCGTCCGTCACCGCGCGCCTGCCCGATGCCCATGAGGGACGATCCGGCATCCGTCATGACGGTCTTGACGTCGGCGAAGTCGAGGTTGATCAGCCCGGGGGTCGTGATGAGATCGGTGATGCCCTGGACACCCTGGAGGAGAACCTCGTCGGCCATCCGGAACGCCTCGAGCACCGAGGTCGTCTCGGTCCCGACGTCGAGCAGACGATCGTTCGGGATAACGATGAGGGTGTCGACCTTCTCCTTCAGCGCGGCGATGCCCATCTCCGCCTTCTGGGAACGCTGACGCCCCTCGAACGCGAACGGACGGGTAACCACACCGATCGTCAGAGCGCCGAGCGACTTGGCGATCTCGGCGACCACGGGAGCGCCACCGGTGCCGGTGCCGCCGCCCTTGCCGGCGGTGATGAAGATCATGTCGGAGCCCTTGAGCATCTCCTCGATCTCTTCACGGTGTTCCTCGGCTGCTTGACGTCCGATCTCGGGGTTGGCTCCGGCCCCCAGCCCACGGGTGAGCTCGCGGCCGATGTCGAGTTTGACGTCGGCATCCGACATCAACAGTGCCTGGGCGTCGGTGTTCACCGCGATGAACTCGACCCCCTTGAGGCCGACTTCGATCATCCGGTTAACGGCATTCACGCCGCCTCCGCCGATCCCCACGACTTTGATAACGGCGAGGTAGTTCTGTGGTCCTGTCGCCACGTCTCGTCCCTCCTCTTCCTGTCCGCCTCGATATCGGTACCCGGGGCCGCATCAGGCGTGTTCCTCCTGACTCAACCTCAGGTAGAGGCTTATAGTTATGTCAACCTGTAGTGACGGTTGAGGAATATAGACCTCACGCGCGCGCTCGTCAAGCGGTCGCGCGTCTCAGTGTCGTTCGGGCCCCAGGGCGGGAGCGGTCGGCACCCGTACGTCGATGTACTCCACCGTGGTCCCCTCGCCGGCGAGGCGCTCGATGATCGTGGTCAGGACCTCGTTCTTGGCCTCGAGGTCTTCGGCGGCACCGTAGCGGATCAGAGTCCCGTCGGCGAGGGCGAACGACACCCGCTCGACGGTGGGGGCGAACAGGGTCGTCACCTGATCGCGGAGTTCTTCGGGGAGCGAGCGCCACGCGCTCAGGGCGCCGGTGCTCTCCGGGGTTGACAGTGCCTTACCCGGCTCGACCTCCTCGAGCTGTGGGTTGGCGAACACCGGGAGTCCTCGGGCCGCCTTGCCCGAGGTCAGCACGTGACCGGTGGCATCGATCGTCCAGCGAGCGGCGCCGAGCGACAGGATCATCGCCGGGGTGCGCTCCTCGATCCGGATCCGGATCGAGCCCGGAAGCATGCGTTCGACCGAAGCGTCCGCGACCCACGGGAGCGATTCGACCCGGGATTCGACGCCCTCGGTCGCGAGCAGGAGCAGGTTCTGATCGGCTCCGATCGCGGCGGCCGCGGCGACCTCATCCGGGGTCATGTGCTCGGATCCCACGACCTCGATGTCGCGGACCAGGAGGACCGGCGAGAAGAACGCGACCCACACGAGACCCCCGAGCGCGGCGACGATCGCCAGACGGATCAGGATGCGCTTGCGACGAGAACGGCTGACCGCACGCCGGCGCCGGCTGATGCGTGGATCGGTGGCCACTCGACGAGGAGCGCTCTTGGTCGTCTTGGCCGTCACGAGACGCTCCCGGTGTTGAAGTCCCCGGCGAACCGGACCTCGGGTTCGAGTTCGATCCCGGAGGCGTCCTTGACTCTCCGGGCGACCTCATGGACGAGGTCGTAGACATCCTGCGCGGTGGCGGAAGCGTCCGAGACGAAGAAGTTGGCATGGAGCTCGGACACGGCGACGCCCCCGACCCGGAAGCCCTTGAGACCGGCCGCTTCGACGAGACGCCCGGCGAAGTCCCCCGGGGGGTTCTTGAACGTGCTCCCGGCGTTCTGGACCGCCGGGGGTTGCGTCTCCGCACGGTGCTTCCGGAAGCCGTCGAGCCGCGCCTTGACCTCGGCCGGCTCTTCGGGAACGAGCTCGAAGGCCGCCTCGATGACCACTGAGTTCTCGGTGAGGTTCGAGTGACGGTAGGAGAGCTCGAGCTCGGACGCCTTGCGCTCCCCTATCTCCGCCGCCTCCAGATCCAGCACCTTCACGGTGACGAGGTGGTCGGACGTAGCTCCGCCGTGAGCGCCGGCGTTCATCCGCACCGCTCCCCCAACCGAGCCGGGGATCGCGATCATGAACTCGACCCCGGACAGTCCTCTGCGGGCCGCCCAGTTAGCCACGACCGGGAGCGAGGACGCGGCGCCCGTGACGAGGGATGTCGGCGGCTCGCCCGGGCGCACGAACGAGAACGCCTTCGACTCCAGCCGTATCAGAAGTCCGGGCCACCCCTGGTCCGAGATCACGATGTTGGAGCCGCGCCCCAAGGTGAGCACGGGGACGCCCTCACCGAAGTCCCGCAGGCACCGCGCGAGCGCGACGAGGTCGTCCTCCGAGGCAGGCTCGAGGTAGAGGGCGGCGGGGCCCCCGATCCGATAGGTGGTAAGCGGGGCAAGTACGACGTCGCTCTGCAGCCGAGCGCCGAAGTACTCGGCGAGGCAGGCCCTGAGGTCGGACTCGCTCATGCTGTCCCCCGAGCGACGGGCTTGCGGGTCATGCGGGCGTGCACCGACTCGCTCATGCCTTTGCCTCCCTCAGGCGACCGAGGAGCTCGTCGCCGTACGCGGTGACGTCGCCCGCTCCCAGCGTCAGCACCATGTCTCCGGGACGGAGGTTGACGGCGAGGTAGTCGAGAACCTCGTTCCGATGTGGGAGATACGCGATCGAGCGGCCCGGCAGGTTCCCCGCGATCGAGTCGGACACGAGCTTCCCGGTGACACCGGGACGCGGCGCCTCACCGGCTCCATAGATGTCGGTGATCACGATGCGATCGGCTCCCGAGAACGACCGGCCGAACTCTTCGAAGAACGACTGGGTGCGGGAGTAGCGGTGTGGCTGGAAGAGGGCGATGACCCGCCGCCACGGTCCCGGCCGGGATGCAGCGAGCACCGCCTTGATCTCGGTCGGATGGTGAGCGTAGTCGTCGATCACGATGACGCCGGCGGCCTCACCACGCTTCTGGAAGCGCCGCTCGACCCCGCGATAGCCCTCCAGCCCGCGGGCGACACTCTCCAGCGACATCCCGGTCGCCAGACAAGCGGACGCCGCCGCCAGCGCGTTGTACACGATCTGCGCACCCCTGACCTTCAGGACGACGGATCGGGTCTCGCCCTCTGAGGTCACATCGAAGCTCGCTCCGGGAACGTCGAACGAAACGTTGGTAGCCGCGACGTCTCCTTCATCGCCGAAGGTCAGCACGCGGCGACCGGTAGAGCGCGCCACCGTGATCAAGTGCTCGTTCCCCGACGGAACGCAGATGGTTCCATCCGGGTCGACCTGCGACAACCAACGGTCGAAGGCGTCGACGATCTTCTCGAACGATCCCCAATGATCCAGGTGATCGGCTTCGACATTGGTAACGACCGCGACATGCGGCTTGAGGAGAAGGAAGGAGCCGTCGCTCTCGTCAGACTCGGCGACCGACAGCGATCCCGAGCCGTGACGCGCGTTGGTGCCGGAGTCGTTCAGCCCTCCACCGATCAGGTAGGTCGGGTCGATCTCCGCGGAACGTAGGAGCGAGACGATCATCGAAGTGGTCGTCGTCTTCCCGTGCGTACCGGCGACGATGACCGGTTCGGACCCCTCCAGGATGAGAGCGAGAGCCCGTCCGCGCGCGATGACCTCGATCCCGGCGTCACGGGCCGCTATGACCTCCGGGTTGGTCTCGGGGATGGCGGAGGAGATAACGACCAGTCCGGCCCCCGCAACGGCCCCGGCGTCGTGACCGATCGACACGACCGCACCGGTCGCCTCGAGCACGCCGATCGCCTTGGATCGCTTGAGATCGGAGCCCGAAACCTCGATCCCTCTCTCGAGGAGGACCTTAGCGATGGCCGACATGCCGGCGCCGCCGATCCCCACGAAGTGAACCCGCCCGCTATCGAAGCCGCTCACGGGCCGCCTCCTCGACTACCCGCGCCAGACGATCCGCGGCATCGGGGACCCCCATCGTGCGAGCGGCCGCACCCATCGCGGCAAGGCGGTCGGGGTCGGCCAGAAGGCCTCCGGCGAGCTCATCGATCTTCCCTGCGGTGACGTCGGCGTCGGCCACGACGATCGCGGCCCCCGCCTCGGCCAGCACATTCCCGTGGCGCTCCTGCTGCCGGTCCCGGTGATACGGATACGGAACGATGAGGGCCGGAACACCGGTCACTCCGAGTTCTGCCACCGTGGTCGCACCGCCCCGGCACAGCGCGAGGTCGGCAACCGCGTAGGCGCTCACCATGCGGTCGACGAAATCGACCTGGCGATAGATCAGGGCACCGGTGTCGTCACCAACCGCCGCCCGTACCGAGGTTCCGTGCGCCGCCCCGGTGATGTGCAGCACCTGGAGATCTGAGCGGTCCTTCCAGAGCGCCGCGAGCCCCGCGGCAGCATCGTTGATCCGTAGCGCTCCCTGACTCCCGCCGAAGACGAGCAGGGTCCGACGCCCGTCCTCGAGCGAGTAGGTCTCGAGCGCGCGCGCGCGTTCACTCCCGAGATCGGCTTCGGCGAACGCCTTGGCGACCGGATTCCCGGTGAATCGACCCTTGGGGCCGGCCTCCGCGAGGGTCGCTTCGAACGACACCGCTACGGCCTCAGCGGATCTCCTGCACATCTTGTTGGCGAGACCGAGGACGATGTTCTGCTCGTGGATGACGATAGGGATGCGCCGCGATCTTGCGGCGAGACATGCGGGGAGGCTCACGTAACCCCCGACGCCGAGCACGACGTCCGGAGCGGCGGCCTTGAGGATGCGACGGGAGGCCCTCACCGCGCCCAGGGCACGCAAACCGGCCGGAAGGATCGACAGTGGTCGTCCGCGGTCAAAGCCCGCAACCTCGACCGGTTCGAGCCGATAGCCCGCGTCGGGAACGAGGCGAGCCTCGGCCCCCGCGCGCGTGCCGATGAAGGAGACATCGTGGCCCCTGAGGGCGTCGGCTACCGCGACCGCCGGATTCACGTGACCGGCGGTCCCCCCTCCGGCGATCACGATCCTCACCGGCGCCTCTTGGATCGCGTCGGTGTCCCCCGTGACGTCGTGGGGGTGGCGCCCTGGTAGGCGATGTTGGTGAGGATCCCCATCGCTATCAAAGAGATCAGAAGAGAGGTCCCACCGAACGAAACCAGCGGGAGCGGAACGCCGGTGATCGGAAGCGAGGCGGTCACTGCTCCTATGTTGATCACAGCCTGCAGCGCCAGCCACATCGTGATCCCCGATGCGACCAGCAATCCGTATCGATCCGGGGCCTTGTGAGCCGTACGCACGCCGAGGTAGGCGAGGAACGCAAACAGGCCGATCATCAGAACTGAGCCGAACAGTCCCGTCTCCTCGGCGAAGATCGCAAAGATGAAGTCGGTGTGGGCGTTCGGGATGCGCGACCACTTCTGGCGGCTCGCTCCCAGCCCCACCCCAAACCAGCCACCGGAGCCCACCGCGATCAGCGACTGCACGGTCTGCATCCCGGTGTTGAACGGATCGCGGAACGGGTGGAGGAAGGTCAGCACGCGCGCCCTCCGGTAGGGCTCCGCGAGCGCAAGTGCGGTGGCCAGGAGTCCCCCGACCGCCAACGTCGGCGCTATGTACCGGACCGGGCCGCCGGCGATGAACACCATGCCGATCCCGATCAGGCCGAGGATCATCGCGGTGCCGAGGTCCGGCTGCTTCATGATGAACAGGCCCAGGATCCCCAGCGCCGGGATCAACGGCATCATGGTGTGGGCGAAGGTGTCGAACAACTCCTCGCGTTTGCGGGAGAAGACGTCGGCGAGGAACAGGATCAGCGCAAGCTTCGCCAGCTCGGAGGGCTGGAACTGCAGCGGCCCGAATGCGAGCCAGCGAGCGCTCCCCCCGACCGTGACGCCGACACCGGGAATGATCACGGCCAGCAGCAGGATCAAGGTCACGGCGAACGCTAGGTAGCCGAGGTTCCGCCACCGGCGGTAGTCGACGAACGCAAAAACCACGAAGCCGAGGATGCCTGCCCCCGCCCAGATGAGCTGCTTCTTGAAGTACACGAAGGAGGT
This sequence comes from Actinomycetota bacterium, assembly GCA_009377815.1. GTDB lineage: Bacteria > Actinomycetota > CADDZG01 > CADDZG01 > WHSQ01 > WHTI01. The sequence goes on along the minus strand of WHTI01000006.1, from coordinate 3,708 downwards.
TCCGTAGGTCGCGAACGACTCAACCGAGCTGGCCGACAGGATCATGAGTAGGCCGATGAGCACCAGCGCGCCGGTGGTGGCGGCCACTAGGACCGCGGGATGACCGGGTCTTAGGGTTCCGGCCACCCCCGCCTCGCGAGTCTTAGACCGCGAGGCGGATCGACGTGCAACGGCGCTCGAGTGACTCGCCATCAGTCCTCCTCCGATCTCGTCATCAGGTCCTTGACCGCCTCGGTGAACGCGACCCCTCGGGCGGCATAGTTGGCGTACATATCGAGGCTTGCGCACCCCGGGGACAGGAGCACTACTCCCCCACGGACCGCGTGCGAACGCGCCGCGCGAACGGCCTGGTCCATCGACGCCGCACGCTCGACCGGAACGATCGGAGAGAAGGCGCGTTCGACCTCTGCTGCCGCCTCGCCCATCGCGATCACCGCGCTCACGGGGGGAACGGTCTGCTTCAGGGGCGAAAGATCGATCCCCTTCGCCCGGCCCCCGGCGATCAGCACGACATCTTCCAGTCCCCGCACCGCGGTCAACGTCGCATGAGGGTTGGTGGCCTTCGAGTCATTGATGAACGTGATCCCGTCGAGTTCCGCGACCACCTCGAGGCGGTGGGCCAGCGGTTGGAACCCCTTGATGGCGCGCGTCACGGATCGAGGATCGACCCCGTATTCGAGCGCGGCACCGGCGGCAGCGATCGAGTCCTCGAGTCCGGCGACGCCGCTCAACGCGGTGTCCTCAGCCGAGAAGATCTCTTGCCCCTTCCACAGGATCCGACCGGCGGAGATACCGATGCCGTCCTCCAGTGAGCGCGTCGCGGAGAACGGAACCACCGATGCTTCGGTCGACTTCGACATGCTCCAGGCGACCGCATCCTCCGCGTTAGGAAGGAACACGTCGTCGGCTAGTTGGTTCTCGGTGATGCGCGCCTTGTCGGCTGCGTACGCATCGAAAGAACCGTGCCAGTCGGTGTGATCTTCGGCGACGTTGAGCACCACGGCGACCACCGGACGGAAGCTCGTGATCGTCGAGAGCTGGAAACTCGAGACCTCGAGCGCGATCGCGCCTCCCCGAGGGATCTTCCTGATCGCCTCAAGAGCGGGCGTACCGATGTTGCCGGCAGCCATCGACGTGATCCCGCCTTCTGCGAGCATCGCCGCGAGGAGAGCGGTCGTTGTGGTCTTGCCGTTGGTGCCGGTCACGGCGAGGAGATCGCAATCGGCCAGCCGGTAGGCAAGCTCGATCTCTCCGATAACTTCTACCCCCGAGTCCACGAGCGCCGCGATGATCGTGGACGACGTGGGGATGCCGGGGCTGACGATCGCGAGATCGCAATCGATCCCGTTGAGATCGTGCCCGCCGGTCTCGACCTCGATTCCCTTCGCGCGCAGCGCCTCCGCCCGGGTCTCGATCTCGGGAGTGTTCCCGGCTTCGGTGACTCGCACGACCGCCCCCTTCTCGAGGAGGGTCTCGGCGGCGGCGTACCCACTCACGCCGAGACCGACCACGAGCGCAGTCCTGCCCTCAAAAGCGGACGCGCTCATGGCAGACCCCCCTTCCCGAGGAAGTCGGCGTAGAAGAGCCCGAGGCCGAACCCGACCGACAGGCCGGAGAGGATCCAGAACCTCACGATCACCGTGATCTCGGGCCACCCCCCGACCTCGAAGTGATGATGGATCGGCGCCATCAGGAACACTCGTCGTTTCCGGGTCTTGTAGAAGAGGACCTGCATCATCACCGACAAGGTTTCGACCGCGAAGATGCCTCCGAGCAACAGCAGCAGGAGTTGAGTGTTGAGGAGGATCGCGAACGTCGCCATCGCTCCACCAAGCATCAACGAGCCTGTGTCCCCCATGAAGATCTTCGCCGGCGCGGTGTTCCACCACAGGAAACCGGCGCACGCGCCAAACATCGCGGCCGCAAGGATCGCGAGGTCGAGCGGATCGGACCCTGTGACTCCGATGTCGTAGAACTTCGGGTGCCGGAACTGCCAGAACGCGATCACGATGAATGCCCCAAGCACCTGAGCAGACGCACCTACGGCAAGTCCGTCGAGACCGTCGGTGAGATTCACTCCGTTCGACGACCCTGCAACCAGGATGAACACCCAGACATAGAAGAAGATCCCGAGATCGATCGCGGTCGAGCGGAAGAACGAGACATCGGTCCCGACATCGACCACGCTCGAGGCGAGGAACGCGAGGATCACGGCGATGATCGCCTGACCGATGAACTTCGCCCTGCTCCTCAGGCCGAGGTTGCGAGCCTTGCGAACCTTGATGAAGTCGTCGACGAATCCAAGGATCCCGAACGCGATCGTTGCTCCCAGGGCGACGAGTCCACTGTCGCGGAACGGAACCGGGTCGCGACCGATATGTCCGAGGAGATACCCCAGGACTGTGGCCGCGAGGATCACGAGTCCGCCCATGGTGGGCGTACCGCTCTTCTCGTAGTGAGCCTTCGGACCCTCTTCCCGGATCGTCTGACCCCATCCCCAGGCCCGGAACCGCTTGATCGCCACCGGGGTGAGGAACAGCGATACGGCGAGGCCGACCATCCCGGCGATGAGGATGCTGATCATCCGCCGGCCCCCCGTCCGAGCTCGACGAGAACCTCTCGAGCGACCTCACGGTCGTCGAACGGGATCGTCACATCGGCGAACTGCTGACCGGTCTCGTGACCCTTGCCGGCGATGACGACAACGTCCCCGTCCTTCGCCTCACCGAGGACGTGGACGATCGCCTCTCTCCGGTCCACGAATACCGCGTCGGCGCCGCCGGCTCGCCCCGCGTCCACTCCCTCGAGGATCTCTTCCAGGATCGCCGTCGGCTCTTCGCTGCGCGGGTTGTCTGATGTCACCACGACGTAGTCGGCGAGGCGGGCGGCGGCGATCCCCATCAGAGGACGCTTGCGCCGATCGCGATCTCCTCCGCAACCGAACGCGACGATCACGCGGCCGCCGTCACGAACCAAGCCTCGGGCCGCTCGCAGGACGTTGTCAAGAGAATCCGGGGTGTGTGCGTAGTCGACCACCACGCCGAACGGCTGCCCCATGTCGATCGACTCGAATCGTCCCGGGATCGCGTCCAGGGACTGCAAACCCCGGCCGATCGCGTCGGGCTCGATCCCCGCGAGCAGGGCGGTAGCCGCGGCCGCGAGACAGTTGGAAACGTTGAAGGAACCGACCAGCCCGGTGGCCACGGGGATCTTCTCGGTGATCCCGTGCACGTCCTCGATGACGATGATGAAGTCGCTCCCCCGCTGCCCGAGGGTCACGTTCTCAGCCCGGACCTGAGCATCCCGCGCGAACCCGAAACCGATGCAGGGGACCTCCGAGACCTCCATCAGCCGGCGTCCGTAAGGATCGTCGAGGTTGGTCGCGCCCGAGATCAGATGGTCGGGCGTGAATAGTCGGGCCTTGGCCTCGAAGTAGTCCTCCATGTCCTGGTGGAAGTCGAGGTGGTCCTGGGACAGGTTCGTGAACGACGCCGACACGAACGTGATCCCTTCGACCCGTTCCAGGGCGAGAGCGTGCGATGTCACCTCCATCGCGATCGAGTCGGCACCGGCGGCGCGCATCTCCGCCAAGAGCTTCTGCAGGTCGAGCGACTCCGGGGTCGTGCGGATGCCGGGACTCACGTGATCCCCCACCCTCGTCTGGATCGTGCCGATCAATCCGGGGGCCCGACCGGCCGCGGTGAGGAT
>WHTI01000294.1 GCA_009377815.1 Actinomycetota bacterium | reverse complement strand
TTCAACGGCAATCCTCTGTCGATGGGCGCCGTTCACGCGACCTTGACCGAAGTGCTCACGCCCGATGCCTACGAGCATCTCTCCAAGTTGGGTTCTCGGCTTGCGCAGGGGACGCAGGAGATCTTGGACGAGGCCGGCATCCCGGCGATCACCACGGACCTGGGCTGCAAGGGTTCGATCACGTTCCGGGACAAGCCGCTCGAGCGGTACCGCGACTTCCAAGAGGTCAACGACGAGATCTTCGACGCCTTCTGGTACTGGGTCGTCAACCGCGGCATCTACCAGACGCCCGGCAAGGAAGAGCAGTGGACGATCTCGGTCCAGCACACCGAAGCCGACGTCGACCGCTCGATCGACACCCTGGGCGGCTACTGCGAGGCCATCACGGCCTGACCGCTCAGGGCACCATCGGAGGCCCCGCCTTCCGGGCCTCCCATCAGCTCCTGTCGAGCAGTGCCGGCATGGCGCCGGCGCGGCGGGCCCGGAGGAGGCTGATGACCACCGAGATCACGCCGACCATGAACAGGATCGTGCCCATGACGTTGACCTGTGGCGGCACGCCGATGCGGGACGCGCCGTAGACCCATAAGGGGAACGTCTGGAACGAGCCCGCGTTGAAGCTCGTGATGACGTAGTCGTCGATCGAAAGAGCCGCCGCGAGCAGAGACGCGGCCATGATGCCCGGGAAGATCATCGGGAAAGTGACCGTCCAGAACGTCGTCCACGGGTCGGCGCCGAGATCTTGAGCGGCCTCTTCGTAGTCGCGGCCCAGCCCGGACGTACGAGCCTTGACGGTCACGACGACGTAGGAGACGCAGAAAAGGATGTGGGCTATGAAGACGGTCACCGCGCCGCGCGCGACATCCAGGGTCACGAACAAGCCCAGCAACGAGACGCCCATCACGATCTCGGGGGTAGCCATCGGCAAGAAGATGAATACGTTCAGGAGCCCGCGGCCCCGGAAGCGGTAACGTGTCAGCGCCAGGGCCATCAATGAGCCCAGGATGGTGGAGATCACCGTGGCAACGGCCGCCGCGAGCAACGAGTTGCGGAGAGCCTCCGTCAGATCCTCGATCTCGAACAGGCGCCGGTACCAGTCGAGCGTGAAGCCTTGCCAGGCGAAGTTGAAGCGACCTACCGGATCGTTGAATCCGAAGAGGATCATGATCGCGATCGGGATGAAGAGATAGGTGATCACGAGACCGGTGTAGGCGGCGAGTCCGCGACCCTTCGTCATCCGCCGGTCAGCTCCTCGGTGTTACCGATCGCGCGCGTATACAGGAAGACCAGCGCCAGCACTCCGAACATCAAGAGGAACGAGAGCGCGGCCCCCTCTGGGTAGTCACTGTTCACGAGGAACTCACGCTGGATGACCTGGCCGATCATCGTGGTATTGACGCTGCCCAGCAGTTCCGAGTTCAGGAAGTCGCCCACCGACGGGATGAAGGTCAACAACGAACCGGCGAAGACGCCCGGGAACGACAGGGGCAACGTGACCCTGAGGAACGTTTGGCGCCTGTCGGAGTAGAGGTCCTTCGCGGCATCGAGCATGGCGGGGTCCAGGCGTTCGAGCGCCACGTACAGCGGCAGCGCCATGAAGGGCAGGTAGTTGTAGATGAGGCCGGCCAGCACCGCGGTCGTCGTCGCCAGCACCTGGTAGTCGTCGCCCAGCAAACCCCACTCTTTGAGGTTGCCGAGGACGATGCCGTTGTCGGCGAGGATGAACTTCCACGAGAGCGTTCGGATGATGAACGGCGTGAAGAAGGGCAGGAGGATCAACAGCAGGAACAGGTTCTTACGACGCCCCCCGTAGAGCGCGATCCAGTACGCCATCGGATAGCTGATGGCCAGGGTGGCCATGGTCACCACCAGGCCGTAGATCAGCGACCGGATCAGCTGGGTGTCGTACTTGCCCAACGCTTCGACGTAGGTCTGCCAGTGACCGGTGAGCCTGTAACCGGTCTCGAGCGAGCCCTCCTGAAGTGACAGAGACATCATCGTCGCCATCGGGATCAGGAAGAAGATGATGAGCCACAGGCTCCCGGGGAACGTCAGGAAGAAGGGGGCGAAGCCTTTCCGCCCCCTGTCGTCCTCCCCGGGCTTGTCCCGAGGTTCGATCAGCCCTGGATCACTTCGTTGAAGAGGTCGTTCCACTGGGCCTCTTCTTCCTCCGGCAACGTTTTGTAGTGCGAGAGGCGGGCTTCCAT
>WHTI01000402.1 GCA_009377815.1 Actinomycetota bacterium | reverse complement strand
CGAGAAGAGCAGGGACGAGATAGAGGAGCGGATCGCAAGCGTGCGCCAGCAGCAGGGCGGCGCACGCCGCGCCCTCGACCGCTACTTCGCGGCCTTCGAAGAAGGATCGCTGTCGCCTTCGGACTGCCAGGAACGCATCGGCTTGCTGAAGGATCACATCGAAGCCTTGGAGGCAGAGGAAAGACAGCTCGCCCAGGAGACTCCTTACGAACCCTCTGAGGCGATAAGCGCAGACGAAGCAGCGCAGTGGGCCGAGTTCTTGCCGGACCTGTTGACGGCGGGCTCAGCGCAGCAAAGAAAGGCTCTGATGCGCAAGCTCATCAAGGAGATCCGGGTGATGAGCCGGGACGACATCGTTCCCACCTACCGGATTCCGCCCCTGGTTCGCGCAGTGTCAGGTTCGGTGGGCCCGGCAGGACTCGAACCTGCAACCGACGCATTATGAGTGCGGCGCTCTAACCGATTGAGCTACGGGCCCGGAACCCCAAGGCTAATTCGTCGTTAGGGGCGACGGAACTGGGAGGGAACCCTGACGACGTGCACATCGGTGGGAACCCCCCACAGCACACCCTCGGCGACACTCCCGAGGAGAACCATCTTGGTGGCGCCCGCACCACGGCTGGCGACGACGACGAGGTCGGCGCCGCGGCGACGTCCGATCTCACCGAGGCATTCGCGGGGTGGGCCATCGGTGACGAGCGTCTCGACCCGGTCCTCCCAGGGTTGGATGAACTCGCCCATCCGGTCCTCGGCTCGGCGCTGTCGGCTCGACCGGGCCGACTCGATCTCCACCTCATAGAGACCCGCCTCGTGCAGCATCGAATCGAATCGGGAGGGCACGACGAACACAGCCGTAATCTCGGCATCGGGGTACCAAGCGACCACCCGTCTCACTGCCGTGGCCGAGGCATCGGAGAAGTCGACGCCGATTATGATCCTCCGGTAGAGGCCCCGGGGTTGTCGTCGGACAACGAGCACGTCGCTGGCCGACATTCGAGCGGCCTGGGCGGTGACGGGCCCCAGCCGTGACGAGTCGACCGAGCTGCTCCCCACCACGAGAAGTGGGTTGCCTTTGGTGGCTCGGACGAGCTCCCATGCCGCCGACCCCCGGAGGAAGTCGACGGCGACACCGAGCTCGGTCCTCTGTCGGACCCACTCCGCCATCTTCTCGATGCGTTCGCGGCGGGATTTCTCCAGGAGCTTGCCCAGCTCCTGGCTCATCATCGACTCGTCGACCGACTCGGCGACGTGGGTGATCCTCAGGTCATCACCCAGATGCTCGGCCATGAGGCGCGCCCGCT
>WHTI01000236.1 GCA_009377815.1 Actinomycetota bacterium | reverse complement strand
GCAGTTCTCCGACTCCCAAAGCTGGAACTCGTCGTGAGCCGGCTCATAGGCGGGATCGTCGTAGCGCTTGTGCTCATCCACGCTGCTATCGGCAGTTTCAGCCACCTCGGCGACCCTCTTGGCCATGGTCTCTAGTGCATCCTCTGATCTCAGGGGGTGCGATGGCCGCCAACTCCTCGAACGTCTTCGCCCAATCGAGCCATTCTTCGTGGGTCTCGGGATATTGGCCTATGCCCCTGTCGAGCATGCGATCGTTGTACAAGCGCGCGCAGAGGGCGTCTGCAGATCGCTCCGGAACGTCCTTTCCGCACGCGCCGAGCAACACGGTGGAGATGACGATCCCAGCCACGAGCCCTTTTCGCATCGGTCCCCCCAGATCAATGACGTGGTCTCGCCAGACTATTTCAGCTTGCTCTGGTTCGCGTCGGCATCCGCGTGTCGAGGATGCAAGGTCGGCTCCGACTACTTCCTGTAGGCGCCCACGGGGGGCGCCAAGGACGGGAAGGTGGTTCACCATGGACTGGAGGCTCGAAGTTGTGGTTGTGCCGGTCACCGACATCGACCGGGCAAAGGCGTTCTATGTAGACCAGCTCGGTTTTAACCTCGACGCCGATACGCAGCCGACCGAAACCATGCGGGTCGTCCATATGACTCCCCCGGGGTCGAGTTGTTCGGTGGTCGTGGGACCCAAGCTGATCGAGGCGGGTGCCGCGCCGGCCGTCAGGGGAAGCCTTCAGCTGGTCGTCACCGACATCGAGGCAGCTCGTACTCAGCTCCTGGCGAAGGGGGTAGAGGCGTCGGAGATCCAGGTGCTGGACCCGCGCGACGGTGGCAAGTTCCTCTTCTTCCAGGATCCGGACGGCAACGACTGGGCAGTTCAGGAGATCAGGCTCCGCCACGGCGCCTCGTTGGACTGAATCACGAGAGTCTCGAAGTGAGCTTCTCGCTACGGAGCTCCCGCAGTGCATGGGCTGCGATCCAGCGTGCGCTGCGGGAGTCCCGCGCGGCGATCGCCTCCGCGGTCGTCACCGCGGCTCCATGGAGCGCGAGGTTCCGCTTCCCGATCTGGCGAAGTGCCCAGTTGACGGCCTTCTTGACGAAGTTCCGGTCGTCACCCGCTCGTTTCTCGAACGCAGCGTTCGGTACCTCGATCCCGAAGCGTGCCATCCCCCGGCTTTCTTCTCCTCTAGACCGACCCCTGAGGGTGGTTTAGAGTTGAAGAAGTGATGGGTCACCCCTCGAGGCCGAGCAGCCCCGGGTGCTCGAGGAGGGTGACGATCTCCTGGTTGAACTTCGCGGCGGTCAGGCCGTCGAGTACGCGATGGTCGAATGTGACACCGATGTTCATGATCTTGCGGATCACGATCTGTCCGTCGACGACCCAGGGACGGTCGATCGCGCGGTGCACGCCGACGATCGCCGCCTGCGGGTAAGAGATGATCGGCGTCGCCATGAGACCGGCAAACTTCCCTGGAGAGGTGATCGTGAAGGTCGCGCCCTTGAGCTCGTCGGCCTTGACCTTGCCGGACTGCGCGGCCGCGGCGAGACGCCTGATCTCGGCCGCGATCTCGAGGATCGTCAATGCGTCGGCCCCCTTAACGACCGGAACCATGAGGCCCTGCGGTGTATCGGTGGCGATCCCGATGTCGTAGCGGGAGTAGTAGACGATCTCCTGAGCATCGTCATCGAGCGATGAGTTCAGTTCCGGATACGCCTGCAGTGCGCTGACGACCGCTTTCACGACGAACGGGAGGTAGCCGATCTTCGGCGCGTCGGGGTTGCGCGAGTGGAGGATCCCCCGCAGCTTCTCGAGTTCGGTGACGTCGCATTCCTCGACGTGCGTGACCGGGGGGATCGTGCGGTGCGCTTCGAGCATCTTCTCGGCGATCAGACGGCGTACACCCTTGATCGCCACCCGTCGTTCGCCGGAACTGGGAATCTGCGGGCCAGTGCTGCGGCCCGATCCGGTGGAGGCTGCCTCGACGTCCTCCCTGAGGATCCGGCCCCCGGGGCCACTTCCGCTGAGCACCGAGATGTCGATCCCGAGGTCGCGGGCCAGCTTGCGAACCGGGGGCATCGCCTTGACCTTGCCCCCCACGGCCCGGTTTCCGTTGCCCGATCGCACCGGTTCGGCCGCCGGGACGGTATCGGTCGCAGTTCGAGCCTCGGGCGGAGCCGCTTTCTTGGCCTTCGCCGGAGCCGCCGCCGGTGGGGCGGGCACCGCGCCGGCGGCGCCGATCGTGATGAGGACCGAGCCGACCGGGACGACCTCTCCCGCCTGGTGGTGGATCTTGGTTACCGTGCCCGCGTAGGGGGACGGGATCTCGGCGGTTGCCTTGTCGGTGATCAACTCGACCAGCGAGTCATCCTCGGCGACCGTGTCGCCTTCCTTCACCAGCCAGCGGTCGATCTCCGCTTCGGTGACCCCTTCGCCGAGGTCGGGCAGCTTGAAGTCCGGCATCAGAACTCGAGCACCTTCTGCGCACCCTGGAGGATGCGGTCGACCGACGGGATGTAGTCGTCCTCGTTGGCGAACTGCGGGAACGGAACGTCGAAGCCGGTAACCCTCATGACCGGGGCCTCGAGGTCGAGCATCGCGCGTTCGTGCACGAGCGAGGAGACCTCGGCGCCGAGACCGCCGGAGCGAGGAGCCTCGTGCACCACGAGCACGCGCCCACATTCCCCCGCTGCGGCGACGATCGTGTCGACGTCGAGCGGGAACAGCGAGCGAAGATCGACGACCTTGGTCTCGATGCCGCGATCGGCGGCGAGATGGTCGGCGGCCTCGATCGACAACGGAACCGTCGAGCCGTAGGTGAGGATCGCCAGGTCGCTGCCCTCACGCGCGATCCGCGCAGTGGACAACAACGCAGAGGCCTCTCCGTTGGAGTTGCCGAGGTCGAACGGCAGCTCCTCGGGGATCTCTTGCCGGCCCGCGCGGTAGATCCGCTTGGGCTCCATGAAGATGACGGGGTCGGGGTCTTCGATCGCCGCGAGGAGCATGTCGCGCGCATCCCTGGGCGTCGTGGGACAGACGACCTTGAGCCCAGGGACGTGGCAGAAAAGAGCTTCCGGCGAGTCGGAGTGCAGTTCCGGAGCGCGGACACCGCCGCCGAAGGGGATGCGGATCACGATCGACGCGGGGACCTGGCCCTGGGTGCGCCATGCGTAGCGGGCGGCGTGCACCACG
>WHTI01000101.1 GCA_009377815.1 Actinomycetota bacterium | reverse complement strand
GCAGCAGACCTGCGGGATCTTCCCGGACGCCTGGACCTGGTTGTAGAAGATCTTGCCCGCACCCCGGCGGCCGGGGAAGAGATCGACCTGATCGGTGATCCGGGCCCCCGCTGAGTCGACGAGGTAGACGAGCGGATGCTCGTGCTTACGCGCGAGTTCGATGATCCGGATGATCTTCTCGACCGTTCGGGCTCCCCACGACCCCGCCTTGACGGTGGAATCGTTGGCCATGACCGCCACCGAACGACCGTTAACGGTCCCGACCCCGGTCACGACTCCATCGGCCGGCAGGTCACCCGCTAGGGCGTTGACCAGGAGCCCGTTCTCGACGAACGAATCGGCGTCGTCGAGCAGGAGCCGCAGGCGGTCGCGGACGAATAACTTCCCCGCCGCGGCGTTCTTCTCGTGGTAGCGCTCGGCGCCCCCCTTGAGGGTCCGGTCGGCGACCTCGCCTAGGTCGTGCCTCATTCCATCACCCATGCACGAATCGTACTCGGAGGCAGCCGGGGGACCCTGGAGGCCGCGGAGCAATGACTTAAGGGACAAGAGACCGTCGTTCTGGAAGCGCCTGTTCCGGAAGAAGTAGCTAAAGCTCGATGCGGCGCACGATCTGGTGAGCTGCGGCGAGGGTGCCCCCGCACCAGGCCAGCAGGGTTCCCACGAGGATCGCGATGGCTCCCACCACGCCGACCTCCCAGGTCATGAACGCGCCGAACGGGCCCAGGGCGCTGAGCTCGGGATCCATGATCAGCAGCGCCAGGGTGCGGGCGCTCTCCACCGGGTTCAGCGTGATCGTCGCCAGAACCCCTGCGGGTCCGATGTTCAGGGCGGGTACCAGGGATACCAGGATCAGGTCCGCCCCGACCCCGAAGAAGAACCACAGCACGACACACCATGCCGTCGCCTGCGCGCGCGTGGCGCAGTAGCTCGAAACGAGCATCCCGATCGCCACCGATGCGGTAGCTGCTCCGAACGTCGCCGCGGCAACCGCCAGTAGCGAGCGGATGTCGTTGAGCTCGGCGACCGCACCGAGGAGCAGCGCCGACGCGGCCAGACCGGCCGCGAGGATCACCCAGATCGAAGCCGCGAGGCCGAGGAAGGCTCCGAGGACGTACGACCGCCGCCCGCCCGGCTGAACGAGGATCATCTGGAGCGTGCCGCGCTCTCGTCCCCCCGCGATCGCACCGGCTCCAAGCAGAAGCCCGATCAGGGGAGGCAGCAGCATGGCCAGGCCCAACAGGCTGGTTGCGGCAGGACCGACCCCGGTGAGACCGAGCTCCGCGGTGCTGTGCATCCCGATCATCACGACACCGACCGAAGCGAAGGCGAATGCGATCCCGCCTCCGAGGACCCACCGGGTCCGTACCGCGTTTCGGAACTCCCATCCTGCGAGGGTCCGGACACCGCTCATGAGGTCGCCTCCATCTCACGCCGCCCGGTGATGTCCCGGACGTTTCCGGTGTTCATCTGGATCAGTTCCGCCATCGTGTTGCCCTCGACGACCTGTCCGCCGCGCAGCATCAGGATCCGGTCGGCCAGCGCAGCCAGGTCGATGGCCGCGGGACTGACCACGACGATGGCGGCACCGCGTTCGGCAGCCGCCCGCATCATGTGCGTCGCCATACGGCGGCCCTCGTCGTCGAGGTTCGCGGTCGGCTCGTCGAGCAGCAGGAGCCTGGGTCGGCCTAAGAAGGCGATCGCCAGCGCGATCCGTTGCCGCTGCCCGCCCGAGAGATGCCCCACGCGCTCATCGAGCGGCGGAAGCGATCCTTCCCCGACCTCGATGTCGGCCGGATCGACCCCGCGGAGCGAGGCGAACATCAACAACGTCTCTTCGACGGTCGCCGTCTCGACCAGGGCGGGGGCCTGAGGTAGGTAGCCGATCTCGCTCTGAAGGCGTCCGCCTCGCTTCAGTTTCTTCCCACCGAGTGATGCGGTTCCCTCGTATCGGGCGAGCCCGACCAGGCAGCGCAACAGCGTGCTCTTGCCGGCGCCGTTGTCGCCCGTGAGGCAGACGATCTCGCCGGGGGCTACCGCGAACGAAGCGCCGTCCAACAGAGCGCGGTCACCGTAGGACTTGGAGATCGACTCAACGTCGAGGCCGGATTCAAGCGATCTCATCGACGAGCTTCCTTCCCCTCAGGACCGAGCCACGGGGGCGCGCTCCTCCGATCAGGGCGATCATCGCCAGCCCGAATACGACCAACGAGATCCACAGGGCAGCGCCGCTCTTGTCGGACGTCTCTTGAAGCGCGGGCACCTGGGGTGAGTGTGGCTCGATCAACGGGAGGGGATCCTCGATCCCGACCCCCGAAGGAGCCCAACGTTCGTGCGACGAGGTCGCCAAACCCAGGGCGGGGCTTCCCAACAGGGCGTAGAGACCGGGGTTCTCGTCGAGCATCCTGCTCGTCAGCCCGCTCTCCCTGTGGGTCGTGTCTCCCAATCCATCGTCGTCTTCATCGAAGCCCCGATAGTTGCTCCAGTAATTGCCGGCGCCCATCTCGACCCAGCTCACCCGAGGAGCCGTCTTGCCGCCGAAGGGAACGACCTGCACGTAGTTCTCGACAAAGCTATTTCCGCTGAAGGTGGCGATGGCAGAAGGGAAGACGGCCACACCGACCCCGTTCAGAGCCACGGTATTGAGGACGAATCGCTGACCCTCGGGAGTCCCTCCCGGGGGTCCTTCGACGTGTATCCCCACCCGGTTGCCCTCGATGACGTTCTTGGCGGCCTCCAGGGTCGCAACGTCTTTCACCAGCAATCCGAATCCGGTGGACGCGGAGGTGTTATCCACGACATGGTTGTCGATGACGAGCATCTCGCCGCCGTACATCATCACCATCCCCGCGACGTTATCGGAGACGCGGTTCGACGCAACGGTCAGGTTCTCGGAGTACATGCTGTGCAGCCCGTAACGGCCGTCGGCGATCACGTTGCCGTCGAGCATCACGTTCTTGGCGAAGGAGAGGTAGACACCATCGCGTGTCTTGATCACCGATGAGCCCGCAACCAAGACATTCTTGGAGTTCACTAACGAGATGCCGTCGCCGCGCCCTTCCGCCATGTCGGCGCGCGTCCCCCGTGCCCGAGACCCGCTCACCGCGTGCTCGGTGTCTCCCAGGCCCCCGCCGCCCCGACCGGTGACCGTGCTGTCCTCGATACGCACACCGTCGGCGCCCTCGACCGAGATGCCCAGGTACGAGTCGTTCACCGAAGCGTCGGAGAGCGAGATGTCGTCTCCCCTCACCGCGATCCCGGCGGGGCTTCCCACCGGGCCCGGCGCGCTGTTCCTGACTGCGAGACCCTCGATGTGCACGTCGTCGGCCGAGATGGTGAGGACGCTGGAGGCCCCCTCGCCATCGAGGGTTGCGCGTTCGCCGACCAAGGTCATGGGATGTGTGATCTTGAAAGACCCGCGATAGATACCGGGGGCCAGCACTACATGGCTACCGGCGGGGATGTCGGCGAGGACAAGTTGCAGATCGTCAGATGGATCGACATCGAGATGGATCGCGTTGCGGTACTCAGGCTCCTTCTCGGGAGCGTCCTTGATCGGGGCGGGCCCTGCTTCGCTATCGATCATCGCGTCGTGATCGTGCGGGACCTCCTGCGCCATCGCCGGTGCGGCCATGACCCCCAGAAGCAGCAAGGCGGCCATCGTCGCCGAGGTCGCCCTGCCCTTCTGGATCCTCCGCGCGATCCCCGGACCGAAGGTCACGATTGCAGCTGCCCCCAGCAAGAAGATGAGTCCGATGCCCGGCCACGCCCAGGTCGAGAAGTTCCAGACCTTGGTCGGCCCAAACACCCAGATGGTGAACTTCGGGACGCGCAGTGCCGCTTCTTCGTCGAGATCGTGGCCGTACTGGTAGAGCCGGAACTGGATGTCCAGGATGACGCCGATCGGGAACAGCCAGAGCATCGTGCACAGGATCCGGCGCACCAGCTTGTTGCGCGATATCGAAGCAACCGCGGCCGCGATCAGAGCCGCTATTAGTCCCGGCGTCCACAGGGCGCGCTCGGGGATCTCGTTCCACTTCAGCGGTTTCATCCCGATGTAGTGGTTCAGGAGGTTGATCTCGCTCACATCGCCGGTCACCCGGTCCCCATAGGCGATCATGTCCAGGCCCCCGGGGTACTGCGGGGCATTGAGCTTCGCCTGCCAGAGGGGGAAGGTCGTGGCCAGCAGCAAGAGGACCACGGCCGCTCCGCCAGACAACCATCGCCCCAGAGCGCCCACTCGCGCACCCTTGAAACCAACCAGTTCGGTTGACGGGACGGCGGTACCGGCTGCGTTCATTCCATTCCCCTCCTCTCGTTGACTAAGGCTCGACCAGGAGCCATCCCTGCATCTCCAGGTGCAAGGCCGAACAGAATTCCGTGCAGTAGAAGGCGAAGGAGCCGGATCTCGTCGCATCGAACTCGACGGTCACGGTCTCGCCTGGGTCCAGACTGATCTGCTTGTTGTAGCCGGGGATCGCGAAGCCATGCGTTGCATCGGGCGACGTCTCGATGTTGGTGACATGCATGTAGACGTGGTCGCCGGCTTTCGCCCTGACGATGTCCGGCGTGAAGTGGCTGCGCATCGCCGACATGTACACGTGAAGGTTGTCTCCGTCGCGCACGATGTTCTCTTTGCCGGCTTCGGTCGCCCACTCGGAATGCTCCATCGTCAGCGGGTCGGTACCGGGCTCGTAGACCTCGATCCTGCTGGTCAGCTTGTCGGCCTTGATGATTTGCGTGTAGTGCGGCTCGCCGAAGCCGATCGCCATGTCCTTGAGCAATTGCATGTTCGGCGTATCCAGGTCGATCAACTGGAAGTTCTGCGGTTTCAATGTGCCCACTACTGGGTGTCGGTCTACCGACCATTTGTTCAGGGACACGAGGTACTTGCCATCCGGCGACACGGTGTCACCTTCGGCGGTTACCAAGTGCCCGACGTTGTAGTGGATGGGGATCTTCTCGACCAGCTCGAGCGGGTTGAGTGACCACTTGGCCACCGCACTCTCCACGAAGAGGCTCGTGTAGGCGAAGCCCTCGTCGTCGAACTGGCTGTGAAGGGGACCTCCGCCGACCTCGACCTGTCCCTGGATGACCGAATCGAACTTGAGGATCGGCACGCCGAAGGGATCCGTGCCGTCGAAGTCTTCCGAGTCGATCGCCTTCATGATCTTCTCGAACGAGTAGACGGTGACGTTGGGATCTAGCTTCCCCGACACCACGATCTGCTCCCCGTTGGGAGCGACGTCAACACCGTGTGGGTTGCGGGGCTCTGGTGCGAAGTACAGCAAGCCCTCCTCGATGGCGGTCTCCAGAGGGATGTAGCGAACCCCGTTCAGCATCTCGTAGTTGCCCGCCTCGACGACTTCGGCGGCCTTCTCCCAGTTGATGATGTGGAGGAAGTCGAAGTCGTTGGTGATCGACTCACCCTCGAGGGTGACGTTCTCGGCCTCCCCGGTTGCCATCTCGGTGTTGTACGAGTTGATGAACGCCCACCCTTCGCTCCCGAGCTTGCCGGCATCGGCGAGGTCCTGGTCGTAGGGCGGGAGCTCGATCTGGAAGCTTTTCGCCAGATCCAGTTTCCCGGACTTCTGATCGACCGAGACGAAAGTGGACACGCCGCGGTACTTGTCCTCGTACTCACTGAGCTCGGTGAACTCACCGTCTTGAGGCTGAGGCTGCATGGAGGAGATGTGCACGTATTCGGTGTTCGGTGTGGCGAACACGCCTCCGTGCGACGTCGTCATGTTCGGAACGTCGAGGATCTGCTTGGTCTTGAAGTCGGCGAGGTTCACCATCCCGATACGTCCGTTGGCGCGATCGTTGACGTAGATGAAGCGTCCGTCGTACTCGCCCTCGGTCTCGGACAACGCGGGGTGGTGGGCGTCGCCCCATGTCAGCAGATCGTTCTTTTCGGGATCGCTCCCCTCGCGGAAGATCGTCTCCGACATGTCGGCACCGACCCCGTAGCCCGACCACGAGTCGGTGGAGAACACCGGGATCGTCTTGAGCAGCTGCATCGAGGGCACGCCGATGACATGGATCTGCCCGGAGTGACCCCCGGAGGCGAACATGAGGTACTCATCGTGCTGGCCCGGCGCGAGGAACGTCTTGAGGGCAGCCTCTGCCTCTTCACCGCTGAGACCGCGGTCGGAGGCGAGCTTGCCGAGTTCCCCGCTGGCGGCAGCTCCCAAGCCCCAGCGAGCAACTCCGACACCGAACACGGATCCCACCAGAAGCGCGGCAGTGATCGCACCAGCCTTGATCCGCTTCATGTCTCCTCCTTTGAACGAGTGAGGCGTGTGCCTCCGGCTCAGTGGCTAACCTTTAGTTGGACGGTATATGTTGACTCCGCTTAATGTCAAGTTCTACACTCAACGTCATGAGGCTCTCGCTGGGGAAGAAGGGCGACTACGCGGTCCGGGCGACGCTGTGCCTGGCACTGGGGACGGGAACCCGGCTCAAGGCGCGCGAGATCGCCTCCGAGATGGACATCCCCGAGGCGTACCTCCCCCAGGTCCTGGCGACCCTGATAAAGGCCGGGCTCGTGGGCTCGGTCGCAGGGCCCGACGGGGGCTACTACCTCGCCCGGCCCCCGGCCGAGGTGTCGTTGCTCGAGGTCGTGGAGGCGGCCGAGGGTCCCCTCGTGGGCGAGACCTGCGTGTTAAGCGGGGGGCCTTGCAACTGGAACGGTGCCTGCGTGCTGCACGAGCACTGGGAAGAGGCGCAAGACGCCCTGGTGGCGAGGTTGGATCAGACGACCTTCGCCGATCTCTGCCCCACCGATCGCGGGACCCGGACGCCGGTTACCGGCGAGGCCTCTTAGGGCTTCTTGGACGATTCCGGGGTCGGCAAAGGACCGCCGGCCTCGAGGATCCGGTCGGTGGCGGCCAGGTCACTGAAGTTCGAGCCCGCGAGGCTTTCGATGAAGGCATCTTGAGCCGCCGACCACGCCGGATGCACCGCGCACGCCACCTCCCAATGGCACGGACCGCCCCGCAGGACGCACTTCTCGTTGCGGATCGGGCCCTCGGCCGTCTCCATCACCTCGAGCAGGGTCAGCTCCTCGGGGGGCCGGGCCAGTTCGTAGCCACCGTCGGGACCGGCCACCGAGATGACGACCCCGCCCCTGATGAGGTCGGCCAGGATCTGCGGAAGGAACCGCTCCGGGATGGCCATCTCCGCGGCGATCTCCCGCGATTTGCGGCGGCCGTCGCCGTGGTTGCGAGCGAGCATCAGCACCGCTCGCACGGCGTAATCCCCCCGTTTGCCCATCGACATCTTCATCTTGTCAACCTAGCACTTGACGTTAAGCTCAGGCATACTATTATCTAGGAGCATAACGTTATGGTCGTTAGTAATGAAGAGAATCCACGAAAAGGAGGTCGGACGGGTGAGGCTCCAGCGCACGCACGACTCGCTTGAGATCTACGTGGCCAAGGACGTCCTGAAGAACTCCTTGGTAAGCGCGGCTTCGATCTCACTACTGTGGCTGATCGGGGGCGCCAGGGTGACCGTCGTGATCCTGCTGGCGATCGCGCTGCTGGTCGCGCCGCTGGTGTGGTTCGCTCGTCGCCCGGCCCGGCCGCGTCGCTCGCTTGCACGCCCGATATCGCCCGCCACCCCGTAGGTCCCGACTGGAGGAATACATGAGTTTCGAGAATCGCAGCGCGGCGCGTTTGGGCGCCGTCCTATCACTGCTGTTCGTGGTCGTCGCCGGTGCTGCATGTGGAGGGAGTGAGCCGCCCGCGGCCGCGAGTTCGAGCGGTAGTGGGGGCGGAGATGAGAATCAGAGCTCCGACGGCTCGTCCATCATCCTGGAGGCCATCGACTTCGAGTTCTCCGAGGGATCCGCCACGGCCGCCTCGGGAGCAACCATCGAGCTTGTGAACGAAGGGATGGTCGAGCACGACTTCTCGGTCGAGGGCGCCGACTACATGCTCCATGCCGCTCCGGGAGAGACCGCAACCGGAACCCTCACCATCGAGCCGGGGGACTACACGTTCTTCTGCTCCGTCCCGGGACATCGGGAGGCCGGGATGGAGGGCACGTTGACGGTCGAGTGAACCTCGATCAGAGCCCGCTGCTCGTCTTCTACGAAACGACCCGCGCCTGTCCGCTAGCCTGTAGACATTGCCGGGCAGAGGCGATGCCCGATCCGCTCCCGGGCCAGCTGACGACCGATCAGTCGAAGCTCTTCTTCGAGGATCTTCTGCGGTTCGGGCAGCGGCCCCCCATCTTGATCCTCACCGGCGGAGACCCCCTGATGCGCGCCGATATCTTCGAACTGTGCGCCTACGCGTCGTCCATTGGGATCACCGTGGCGCTATCCCCCAGCGTCACCCCATCTCTCACCACCGCCAACGTCCGCCGGTTGAAGGATGTGGGCGTGTCATCGATGTCGATCAGCCTCGACGGCGCGAACGCACCGACCCACGAGAACATCAGAGGGGTACCCGGCCACTTCGCGCAGACCGTCGACGCGGTGTTGATGCTGGTGGACGAGGGGATCACCGTCCAGATCAACACAACGGTGATGGAGATCAATGCCGACGAACTCGACACGGTTGCCGCCTTGATCAAGGAGTTGAAGGCCGCCATCTGGGAGGTCTTTTTCCTGATCGGAGTGGGCCGCGGCAAGGGGCTGAGTGCCCTCGACGCGGCCGGCAACGAGGACGTGTGCCATTTCCTCTACGACGCATCTCGCTATGGCTTCACGGTCCGTACCGTCGAGGCGCCCTTCTTCAGGAGGGTCGCCTCCGAACGCAGGCGGGGTCGACCTGCCCCCTGTGGCCCCCTCTATCGCCGCCTATCGCACGGTCTGCGAGAACGCCTCGGTGAGCCTCGGGAAGCGCCGCGGGCCGGAACCGCGGGCACCCGCGATGGCAAGGGCATCGTGTTCGTGTCGCACGCGGGCGACATCTATCCCGCCGGCTTCCTCCCGGTATCCGCCGGGAAGGTCCCGACCGACAGCATCGTCGATGTCTACCGGGATCATGCGGTCTTTGCGTCCTTGCGGGGAGGAGACTTCGGCGGTCGCTGCGGCCGGTGCGACTACCGGGAAATGTGCGGAGGGTCTCGGGCGCGCGCTTTCTCCGTCGCAGGCGACCCTCTCGCCGAGGACCCGGGCTGCATCTACGTGCCCCTTGTCGAGGATGTGGTCGGTGCCGGCTGATCTGGTCGTCGCCCGGATCGCCCACATCTTCGGAGCGATCGTCTGGGTCGGGGGCATGACCTTCTTGGTCGCGGTCGCGGTCCCCTACGCTCGGTCCCTTCCCACGGAGGCGCGCATCGCCACGGTCTCCGCTCTCGGCCGCCGTTTCCGACCGATCGGATGGAGCGCCCTCGTTCTGCTCGTGGGTTCCGGCATCTACCAGATGTCGCGTATGGGGCTGTTGAGCTGGACGTTCCTGACCCGGACCGGCTACGGCCGCCTGCTGCTAGTCAAGCTCATCGTGGTGTCCGTGATCCTCGCCCTCGTGGCCCTGCACGACTTCGTACTAGGGCCCCGTCTTCGGCGCGGCCTCGGATCACGGACCACCATGGTGGCACTAGCGCGTACCAACATGGCGTTGACCCTCGCGGTTCCGGTTATCGGCGTGATTCTGGCTCACTGACCGGACCCATTCCAACTCTGTGTAGCTCCTGGGCCCGGTTCCGGACCCTGCACCTACTCAAAGGTGTCAGAGGGGTCGCGCGGGACGCAGGGACGCAGGGATGTGATCTCTCCGGAGGTGATGGACACGGTTCCGGCGGGGGTCGACAGTTCGAGGGCTCCCGTCTCGAGGAGCCTGGTGGCGGTCCCGGTCAACGTGCTCCCGTCCGAGCTGGTCACCGTGACCTCGCCCCCTAGGACCGACGAACGAGCCATCGCGTCCGAGACCACCGCCGCCGCATCGACCGGGTAGCGCGACTCCAGGGCGATGAGGATCGCCGCCAAAAGTTGCTCGCGCGCCGGCGGGAAGT
>WHTI01000178.1 GCA_009377815.1 Actinomycetota bacterium | reverse complement strand
GTGTTCAACGACATGTGCACGGTGATGGTTCCCTGGGTCGCGAGATACGGGAGGACGGGTCCGGCGCCAACCACGTGATCGACCGTTCCGCCTCCGCGCTTGCCCACCGTCTGGCGCTCGATCCAATCGGGGAAGTGCTTCGATGCATCCTTCTGGAAGAACATCTTTCCGGTGATCCCGTCGGGGAAGCGTTCCATCGTCAGGAGGCGATCGGCGACGTACGGCCCCATCGCCGGTGCGATATCGCGGTAGTACTCGAACAGATCGGTCTTGGTGAGGCCCTCCTTGGGCCACAGGACCTTGTCGGGGTTCGACAGGCCGATCGACCTCCGACCGACCTTCATCATGACCTTCTTGCTCGCCATCAGGTCCTCCGGCTCAGGTTCGCATCACTTGCGCGATGTCGGCGCGATCGATGCTCCTCTGTACCCGCCACGCGGAGATCGCAGACGCGACACCAACGATCGCCACCGTTGCGGCGATCGTCATCATAGGGATGACCAGCAGTGGATCCGGCGGAAGTGTGGGCCGCAGGTCCAGCTGTACGTGCATCAGAGCTGCAACCGGCAGGCCCGCCGCCGTGGCGACTCCCAGCGAGATAAGCGCGGCACCGAGGATCTCGGCGAGCGAGGTCGTGAACTCGGCTGTCCGAGAGAACCCCATCCTCCGAGTGATGGCACTCGCGATGACCGTGTCCCTATGGCGCGCCTGAAGGTAGAGGAACAGCCCCAGCATCGCGATCAATCCGGCCGCTGCTCCCAATGCACCCAGGACGCCGAGCGTCCACAACATCGATTGCAGACCCGGCGTGTCGAGCACCACGCCGGTATCGACGGTACGGAGCAGGGTCACGTCGTTCTCCAAGAGCGATCGCTCGATCATCTCCGGGTCTCCACTGGCCCACAGTTCCTGATCGGGCGGCGAGATCGACGAGCCGATCACTTTGAGGATCTCGTGGAAGTTGTCGATCGTCACCACAACGGCATTCTCGTCCTCGGAGACGCCCGGAAAGGCGTCCAGCGTCTCGACCACCCGAAGGGGCACCTGCGTTCCGCCCCCGTTGAGGGGTCCCGAGAGAGGCTCGCCAACCGAGGCGGCGGGAACCGGATCGCCATCCGCGGAGAGCTCCCCGAGGAGCTCCTCGAGCGAGACATCCGCGAACGTCGAATCCCAATACGCCGCGCCGTCGAAGGTCGCGGGGTCGACCCCCACGAGAGTCACCTGCTGGAAACCGTCCCCCGCCGAGATCCCGTCGGCTGCCGACACGAGAGTGGACGGGAACGAGAGGCCCTGAGGCTGCTGGGCAGATGACGTCTGCGCGGCGAAGTCACTTCCGACGAACAGCTTCGCCTTCGCCTGCGTCGAGACTTTCACCGACGAACCGACGGTGATTCCGTACAGCATCACACCCAGGGCACACGCGCCCGCGGTGACCAGCACCTGCGTCATTCCGGGCGCGCCGGCCAACCGGCGGGACGCCAGGTACAGTGACGGAGATCGATCCCTCAGCAGCCGACCGGCTTGCGGCAACAGGAGCCTCAGCGCCATGGCGCCGACCACGGACGCACAGAGGATCAGGCCAATCGGCAGCGCCATCGTCATCGGATCCCGTAAACCGATGTCCTCGACGTCGCTGAGATGATTCCTCAGGATCACCGCCACCGCGACGCCTGCGACGGCGAACCCCATGGCGACCACGAGGGCCCGGCGCTCGGTGGCGGTGTCGCCTTCCTCGGCGATCTCCTTCTCGGCGCGCCGAACCGCGAAGGCGGCCCCGGCGGCCATGGTGACCAGTCCGATCACGGCCATGAGGACCACGCGCGGGAGTTCCGAGGTCGCGGCCTCGAGTGGGAGGTCGTTGGTCGGCCCGACGAGCCGCACCACCGCGAACCCCAAGAAGACGCCCGCGGCGGTTCCGATCCCCGCCGGGATGGTCGCTTCCAGGCCGTACCGCAGCCCCTGCGCCAGCGGTCCGATGCCGCGCGCCGAGAGGGATCGAGCCTCGACGATGCGGCGTCTCACGAGATAGAAGCCCGCGGCCGCCATCACCCCCAGTGCGACCAGGCCCCCGGCCACGGCGAGCAGATCGACCACCGGCGTAACCGACTCGATCCTCTCGGTCGCGGTCGAACGGACGAGCTCGAGGAGGGTGCCGATCTCGAACGAGTAGCGGTCGACCTTTAGCTCGCCTCGCTCGACACTGGCCGTCACCGTGGCCGCCACGCGATCGAGTGCATCGACCAACGCCACCACCTCGGACATGGCCGGGTCGGGCATCTCGAGAGGGGCCTCCCACCGGATGTCCGGGAAGTCGCCGAGGCCGGCCGTGAGCTTGTAGTACTCGTCACTCGGGACGATCGCGAAGGACGCGGGGTAGGTATCGTCCGACGTCCCTCGATAGATCAACTCTCCGAAACCCTGCCAGTAGGGCCGGGGCTCATCGAGCGGCAGGTAGCGGTAAAGGCCGGCCACACGCGTACTCTTCTTCCGCGCCGGTCCCGATATGACGATGCGATCGCCGGGCGCCGCCCCGATCTGTTCGGCGGTGACGTCCGCGAGCCAGATTCCGTGTCTGGGATCGTCCGCCTCGGCGATCTTCTCGACGTGATCCAGTGCGCCGTCCCGCCGGATCAATCTGATGTCCTTCTGTTCCTCTCCCGCCGAGACCCTGCTTATCGCGCTGACCAGCGCGGTCGACACCGGTCCCAGGTGGGGGACGCCTCTTAACTCTTCGGTCAGCACACCCTTTATCTCGTCCTCGATCGTGCGCATCCGGCGAGCATCACGCGGAGGATCCAGAGGGCCGCCGCCGAGACGGAACGCGGTCGCATAGTTCGCGCGCAAGCCGGCCGACCACGTGGAGATGTCAGCGATCTCGGTACGAAGAGAAGCGCCTCACTCGACTTCAGGAACGCGGGACCCGAGGATGCCGCGATCGCAAGGATCGTCGCGCTGAGTACCGTGATCCCCAGGATCTGCGGGAAGCGGCGCAGGATCAGCGGTGCCCTGACCCACAGGATCGCCGCGCGCCCCGCGCTCCCCGGCCCCGACCGGCTCACGTTCTCTCCCCCACGATCGAGCCGTCCTCCATCTCGACGACACGGTCGAGCTGCTCGATGACGCGCGGGCTGTGGGTCGCGACGAGACAGGACGCACCGGTCGAAACCGCGGCTCGGAACGCGTCGAAGACGGTCGTCTCACGCTCGGCGTCCTGATGCCCCGTAGGTTCATCGGCGATCACGAGGCGGGGCGACATGACCAGGGCCCGAGCGAGCGCGGTCCGTTGTTGCTCTCCAAGAGAGACCTGACGCGGACGCCGGTCAACGAGATGATCCAGCTCGAGCAGCGCGACGACCTCGCCGACTCGGCCGGCGCGAGCGTGTGTCTTCTGGCCTGAAAGCATCAACGGGAGACCGATGTTGTCGGCGAGGCTCAGCTCATCGAGGAGCCCGAGACGCTGAGGCACGACCGCGATCTGATCCCACAACAGCCGGCCCATCTCGGGGGACGCTCCCATCCACGCCACCTCACCTCGATCAGGATGCTCCCACCCGCAGAGAACATTGATCAGGGTCGTCTTCCCGGAGCCCGACGGCCCGACGATTCCGACGAGCTCACCGAAGTCGATCGAGAGATCGACTCCCCGCAGAGCGTGAACGGTCTCGGGCCCCCGGTGATAGTCCTTGGAGACATCGGTGAGTCGCGCGAGCGGAGTCGATCCCGTCACCCGACCCTCCTCCCGGACTCGAGACGGATCGTGACCCCGGCGCGTTCCGCCACTACTGGATCATGGGTTGCGAATACAACCGCGGTGCCGCGCTCCGCGATCCGCTCCACGACCTCGAGCAAGGCCGCGGCCGAACCGTGATCGAGTTCGGCGGTGGGTTCATCGGCTACCAGGAGAGGAGGTGCCCCGAGAGCGGCCTGTGCGAACGCGAGCCGCTGCTGCTCTCCTCCCGAGAGCTCGTCGGGTCGATGACCCCGGAGGTGCGCTATCCCCAGGAGGTCGAGCATGTGGATGATCTCGCGTGTGCCGACGCCGCCCCTCATCTGCGCCGCGAGAGTCATGTGATCGCGAAGGTTGAGATATGAGATGAGGTTCTCAGATGGTCGCTGGAACACATATCCGATCAGCTTCTTGCGGGCTCGGCGGCGAGCACCTTTCCGCAACTCCGAGATCATCACCCCGCCGACCTCGACCTCGCCGTACGACGGACGATCGAGCCCCGAGAGGATGCGGAGCAAGGATGACTTGCCGGAACCTGAGGGACCCACCAACGCGGTCATGACACCGGTACGGAACTCGGCGTCCACGTGATCTAGAGCCTGGACGTAGCTGTCCGCGGCCTGATAGACCCTGCTCACCCCGCGGCAGATACCGGCGGGTGCTTCGCTCAACCGACCCCCTGCTCGCTCCCCAGCAAACCCTTCGGCACCCTACAGCGGGGAAGGTCGCTCCTGCGGGAGTTCTTCCTGTGGAACGAGGTCGTCACAAGGATCGCATTCGAGCTGCAGGGTGGCGTGATCGATCCCGAAGCGCTCGCGCAACATCGCCTCGATCCGGGCCCCATCGGCCTGTGCGTCGCGCAGCGAACGACCACCCGATACCTGGATGTGCGTCGAGAGGGCCGGAGTGTCGGATGCCAGGCTCCATAGATGGAGATGGTGAACCCCCTCGACCCCCTCCGACGCGGCGATAGCCGCCTCGACCTCGGCCGCGTCGAGGTGCCGCGGCGTCGCCTCCATCAGGACGTGGGTCGTGTCCTTCAGAAGCTTGATCGCCGAGAACACGACGAGCAGGCCGATGCCGATCGAGGCCGCGGGGTCGACCCAGCCGGCGTCCCAGACGACGATGGCGATCCCGGCG
>WHTI01000029.1 GCA_009377815.1 Actinomycetota bacterium | reverse complement strand
TAGCTAGGTTCGAAGTGGAACAACACGGACCCCACCTCGGGATGGGCCGCGTGGATCCGTTTCTCGATCCGGTTGGAGGCATCGTGGATCCTGGTCAGCGGCAGGCCACCGGCGGCCCTCACGTGCGCAACCACCGATAGTTCCGAGTTGGTTTCGGTGACGATCACCTCGTGGCAGTCGCGCATGTCTGCTTCCTCGAGAGCGGCGGCCTTGACGGTGGCCACGACGTCCTTACGTCCTGCGGTGACGTCGGCGCCGAGGAGGGTCGGGTCGAGAGGCTCGATGTGGGTGTCGACCCTGACATCGAGCGACTCGTTCCGTTCGGCGAGTTCCTTCGCGACCGCGCCTTCGATCCTCTCCGAGAGGTCGTGCGCGTCCCCGAGAGAGGTTCCGTAAGCCACCTTGGCGTGGAGCGTGACGTGTAGCTGATCTCCTCGCCCTTCGTTGAACGCGTGAACGTTGACGTTATGGACCTCGTTGGCCCCGGGCACGCGACTGGCGGCGGCATGAACCCGTTCTACGAGCCCGCTCTCCTCCGTCATCGGCTCGATGTGCACCACGACGTCCGCTCCGGGTAGAACCTTTTCGATCTCCTTCTCGACCGCCTCCGAGATGTCGTGAGCGCGCTCGAGCGAATAGGTGCGCCCCGCGGCCACCGTGACGTCGGCGAACAGCTGATGCCCCGAGGTCCGCACCCGCACACGCCTCGTCTGCGTGACCCCCTCTGCTCCCGCGGCGGCGTCGGAGATCGTCTGGACCGTCGCCTCGGGGGCCCGGTCCATCAAGATGTCGACGGATCTCTTGCCGAGCCGTATCGCCGCGATGGCCACCGCCACCGCGACGAGTAGCCCGCCGATCGCGTCGGCCTTGTCGAATCCCCCGCGCACGAACGCGAGCGACGAGAGGGCGACCAGCGCGGTGGCGATGTCCGTGGTGAAGTTGAGTGCACCGGCGTGCAGTGCTTCGGAGTTCTCCTCGGCCGCGGCGCTGCGCAGCATCCGGACGCGGAATACATCGACGATCGCGGACACCGTCAGCAGCGCGAACGAGTACCACGGGGTCGCGACGTTCTCCTCTCCCATCAGCCTGAGCCCGGCCTCGAACGCGACCCCGAGGACCACGATCCCCAGGATGATCGTCTGGGTGAAGGCGGCGAGGTTCTCTGCCTTCGCGTGGCCGTAGTGGTGGCTCGCGTCGGCGGGACGGGCGGCGATGCGGACGGCGAGGAAGACGAGGACCAGGGCGACCACGTCGAGGATCGAATCGAGTGCCTGGGATAGGACCGCCAGGCTCGAGGTGGCGGCCCACACCGCCATCTTGGCAAGGCCGAGGATGATCGTGAGGGCAAGGGCGATCGCCGCCGCCCTTTCCGCCCTCGAGGTCCGCGCACGTGTCATGCGAGAAGGGTAGGGGACCGCGGGGCGCCTCCGGAAGACCGAGGGCATCGGTCCGATGAGTGTTGATTGAAAAAAGGATTAGCCCCGGCTAAACTCGCCCCATGAAGACCTCGCCGGCGGCACAAGATTACCTGAAGGCCCTGTGGCAGATCGGGTGGGAACGACCGGAGGAGGCCCTGGTCGGAACGAAGGACGTCGCCGATCACCTCGGCGTCTCGGCCGCATCGGCGACCAACATGCTCAAGAAGCTAGCCTCGATGGGCCTCGTCGACCACCAGCCCTATCGGGGAGCGGTCCTTACCGAGGGCGGGCGCAAGATAGCGCTCGAAGTGATCCGTCATCATCGTTTGCTCGAGACCTATCTCGCCGAAGCTCTCGGTGTTCCGTGGGAGCGGGTCCACAGCGAGGCCGAGGTTCTCGAGCACGTTCTGTCCGAGGATCTGGAGGATCGGATCGCGACCATGCTGGGCGACCCCCGGTTCGATCCACATGGACATCCGATCCCGACCAAGGACGGCTCGATCCCCGCTCCAACCGGCAGCCCTCTGTGGGATGCGCGCGAAGGTGAAGCGTTCGAGGTCGCGCGCGTGCGCGACGACCGGCCGGAAGCCTTGATGTATCTGGCCGAGGTCGGGATCAAGCCTGGGGCATCGGTCGAGATCGTCGAGCGCGGTCCGGTCGGGGGCCCCTTGTTCGTGAAGATCGCCGGTGCCGACGAGGTCCATGCCTTCTCGCGCGAACTCTCGGAAGCGGTGTTCGTCGCTTGAACCGCCGCTCATTCATCAAGACGGGAACGGCAGGCGCGCTCGCGAGCGCGTTCCTCGCGAATCAGAACCCAGCCCAGGCCCAGGAGCACGAACACTCCGACGTCACCGGCCATGGAGGGAACATGACCATGGGCGAGGTCGACCACGCGCGGAACGGCTTCGACCCGCATGAGATCCTCACGGACTTCGACTACGGCGAGGTGTCGAAGGACGCCTCCGGCCGGACGGTTCGCGAGTACGAGTTCATCGTCGAAAACAAGGAGATCGAGATCGCCCCGGGGCTCTTCTATCCCGCGTGGACCTATAACGGCCGCGTGCCCGGACCGACGATCCGGGCGACCGAGGGCGATCTGCTGAGGGTCCGCCTGGTCAACTCGACCGATCATCTGCACACGATCCACTGGCACTCGATCCATCCGGCAGCGATGGACGGGATCCCGGGGGCCGGGGAGGTTGGGCCGGGCGAGGAGTTCACCTACGAGATCGATGCCAAGCCCTTCGGCACGCATCTCTATCACTGCCATTCGGTGCCCTTGAAGATGCACATCCAGCGCGGCCTCTACGGGGCGCTGATCATCGACCCCAAGGAGGGGCGGCCCGATGCGAACGAGATGGTCGTCGTGATGAACTCCTTCGATACCGACTTCGACGGGGAGAACGAGATCTACGCGGTCAACACCGTCGCCTTCGCCTATGCGGTCCGGCCGATCAAGATCAACGCCGGAGAGTTGCAGAGGATGCATGTCGTCAACATCACGGAGCACGATCCGGTCAACTCGCTCCACATCCATGGGAACTTCTTCAACCTCTACCGCACAGGCACGTCCTTGGTTCCGCACGAGTTCACCGATACGATCTCGATGGGGCAGGCGGAGCGGCACATGATCGAGTTCACCTACGACACTCCCGGAAACTTCATGTTCCATGCGCATCAGACCGAGTTCGTGGAGCTCGGCTGGATGAGTTTCTTCGAGGTGGAGTGATGGCGGCGGACCACGTCAGCGTGAAGGTCCCGAACTGGCTACTCAGCCTCGTCCCAGTGGCGTTGGTGGGGCTCCTCGTCGTGGTGATATTCGCGTTCAACCCGATCGAGAACCTGCGAGACGTTCCCGCGGTTGAGCGGGTCGCGTTCGAGCGAACGACCTTCGAACCTGGCCGCATCGAACTGCACCTCCGGAACGATGGTCCCGATCCCGTCCAGATCGCTCAGGTTCTGATCAACGACGCCTATTGGCGATTCGAAGCGTCCGACGCAGACCTCGGGCGACTCGAAACGGCCACCATCACGGTGGCGTATCCGTGGGAGCCGGGGCTTCCGGTGAAGATCTCGTTGGTGACGTCGACCGGTGTCGTCATCATCCACGAGATCGAAGCGGCAGCCCTTACGCCGGAGTTCGATGTCGAGACGCTCGGTATCTACGCGGTTCTGGGTATCTACATCGGGGTCGTGCCCGTATCTATCGGGCTCCTGTGGTTCTCGTCCCTGCGCCGGGCGTCCAAGAAGTGGTTGTCGTTCTTCCTCGCGTTCACCGTCGGCTTACTCGCGTTCCTCCTGGTCGACACAACCGGCGAGGGCCTGGAGCTGGCGGGAGAGGCTGCGGCAGCCCTCGATGGGCTGGCCCTTTTCGCGATCGGAGCACTCATCGCGGTCATCTGTCTAATGCGACTCGAGAACGCGTTGGAGGCACGGAAGGCCGGGAGAGAGGGGCTGTTCCTCGCCTATCTGATCGCCGCAGGCATCGGCTTGCACAATCTCGGCGAGGGGCTTGCCGTCGGGGCGGCCCTGGCCGCGGGCGAGATCGCGCTCGGCACCTTCCTAGTTCTCGGGTTCGCTCTGCACAACACCACGGAGGGGCTGGCCATCGTGGCTCCGTTGGGACGCGAGGGGGAACGACCCGCGTTGAGTCACTTCGCGTTGCTCGGAGCTATCGCCGGTGTCCCCGCCATCACGGGAGCCTGGGCCGGAGGCTTCATCTTCAATGCCGCGTGGGCGGCGCTAGCGTTCGGTATCGCCGCCGGGGCGATCGCACAGGTGATCTGGACGATCTCACGAAGCATCCGTGGCGGTCTGGTGACGGCCGCGGGGACCGGGGGATTCGTAGCGGGGCTTGGATTCATGTACCTCACGTCATTGCTGACCGCGTAGGGTCCCTCCATGGAAGAGAAGTCTCTGGCGGTGCTGTGCGACGGGCTGCGCCTGAGGGGAGGTGCCTACGTCCCCGACGACCCGCGCGGCGTCATCGTCCTCCTCCACGGCATCCCCTCTACCGCTCCGGACGAGCCTGGCGACGAGGGGTATCCGGGTCTCGCTCGTCGCTTCGCGGAGGACGGTTGGATCGCGGCATGGGCCGGGATGCGCGCCGCCAAGGAATCACCCGGTTACTTCTCGATCGAAGGTTGGGTCAGAGACGCGCGTTCGATCGTCGACGCGGCACGAGCGCTTGACGGCGCCGCGGGGCTCCCGCTAGCGATACTCGGCTCCTCTGCCGGAGGCGCGGTCGCATGTGAGGTCGTCGCTCGAGGCGCACCCGTGGACGCGCTCGTCCTGTTCGCCGCGCCGGCGCAATGGGTCTCGTTCGCCGGAGTGCCGGCCGAGGGAGTCAGGAGGATCCGTGACGAAGCGGGGATGCAGCTGGCCCCCGAGGTGCTCGAGGATCCGACCGGGTGGGCCGACGAGTTCAATTCGGTGACCGCGGAGAAGGCGATCGTCAGCATCAATATTCCCGTCCTCGTTGTCCACGGCGACGCCGATGAGGTTGTACCGGTGGATCACGCTCGCCGGATCGCCGAGCGCTCCCGGTCGGCCGAACTCCGCATCATCGAGGGCGCCTCACACCAATTGAGGAGGGTGGACGAGGCGATCGAGACCGCCGGTCAGTGGCTCGGCCGGATGTTGTGAGGACGTTCCACGCAGCGATCGTGGCCCTGGGACTGGCTCTATGCCTGGCTCTGGCCATCCGGGAGGGCCTCGATGTCCGGGGCGCAGTGACCCTGGTGTTCATCGTTACGTTCGGCGTGCTCGCGTTCGGCGTCATCCGCAAGTCTGCGACCGGGCGGGTTCAGCCTGCACGCTGCCCGGCCTGCTCCGGTCTGAACTCCCCGAACGCCCCCTACTGCAAGCATTGCGGCGCCCACTTCGAGGGTTGATACCTCGGTTATCGTCGCTATCTCAAGTCTTCAGTGGAGGTTCCCGTGGCAGACAAGAGCGATTCTTTCGACATAGTCATCCTGGGCGGCGGCAACGCGGGCTATTCGTGTGCGTTCCGGGCGACAGGGCTGGGGATGTCCGTCGCGATGATCGAGAACGACAAGGTCGGAGGCACATGCCTGCATCGTGGGTGCATCCCGACCAAGGCACTGCTCCATTCGGCCGACCTGCTTGACGAGATCCGCGCGTCGAGTGAGTTCGGGATCAAGGTCGGCGAACCCGACTACGACTGGGGCCGGGTCCAGGACTTCAAGCAGTCGGTCGTCGACCGGATGTACAAGGGGCTCTCAGGCCTCGTCAGGAAGAAGAAGATCGCGCTGATCGAGGGCACCGGAACCCTCGTCGATAACAAGACGATCGCGGTCAAGACTGCCGACGGCGAGCGCGTGGTGGTGGCGAACAAGGGCGTCGTGATCGCGACGGGTTCCGTGCCCCGCGAGCTTCCGTTCCTCGAGGCCGACGGTGACAAGGTGCACAACTCGGATCACGGTTTGACCGCGGAGGACGTCCCCGCCTCGGTGATCGTGATCGGCGGCAACTACATCGGCCTCGAGTTCGCGAGCGTCTATCGCAGCTTCGGCTCCGAGGTGACCGTCGTAGAGATGCTCCCCAAGATCGCGCCGGCCGAGGATGCCGACATCTCGAAGTCGCTCCAGCAGTTGCTCGAGAAGCGGGGCATGAGGATCCTGACCGATACCTCGGTGACCTCGGCGCAGACGGGTTCGTCGGGCGTCGAGGTGACGGTGAGCAAGGACGGCAAGGACGAGACCCTCAAGGCGGACCGCGCCTTCGTCGCGATCGGGCGGGCCCCGCGCGTCGAGGGGATTGGCCTCGACGAGGCGGGGGTGGTAACCGAGAAGGGCTTCATCGTCGTGGACTCGACCTTCCGTACTTCCGCCGACGGCGTGTACGCGATCGGCGACGTCGTCCACGTGTCGGACTCGGGGTGGCCGCACCCGCAACTCGCTCACGTTGCCTTCATCGAGGGGATGAAGGTCGCCGAGACCCTCGGGGGCGAGCAGCCATCCTCGGTCGATTACAAGAACATCCCCCACATCATCTACTGCCAGCCCGAGGTCGCCGCGGTCGGTCTGACCGAGGACAAGGCGAAGGAGATGGGCTACGAGGTCGTGACCGCTCGGTATCCCTGGGGTGCGAATGCCCGTGCCTTGATGCTCGGCGGGGGCCAGGGGTTCGTCAAGACCGTGGCGGAGAAAGACGGCGCCATCCTCGGGGTGCACATCATCGGGGCGCGCGCGTCCGACCTCATCACCGAGGCACAACTCGCGACGTCGTGGGAGGCGTACCCGAGTGAGCTCGCCGAGCTCATCCACCCGCACCCGACCTTGACCGAGGCGCTCGGCGAAACCTTCCTGCACCTCGTCGGCAAACCCCTTCACGGTTAGAGCGGCCGGCCCAGGTGACCGCGCGCCGTACGAAGATCGTCGCGACGCTCGGGCCGGCGAGCAACGAGAGAGAAGGCCTCGAGACACTCGTTGCCGCGGGCGCCGACGTCTTCCGGCTGAATTTCGCTCACGCCGATCCCGAGCGCCACACGCGGACCGCGCGTTTGAGTCGGGAGGTGGCGGCGGAGAGGGGCCGGATCGTTGGCATCCTCGCCGATCTGCCGGGTCCGAAGATGCGGTCGGGGCCGGTGCGCGATGACGAAGTCTTCCTGACCACCGAGGAACGCTTCGTTCTGACGTCGCACGAACTCGAGGGGGACGAGCATCGCGTCTCGACCACGGTCCGGGGACTCCCCGCCATGGTCTCCAAGGGCGACGACGTCTTCTTGGCCGACGGCGAGATCGTCCTATTCGTCGAAGACGTGACCGAGGACGAGGTGATCACGACCGTCATGCGCGGCGGTCCGCTCAGATCGCGCAAGGGGATGCACCTGCCGCGCTCCGAGCACCACCTCCAAGCCTTCACCGACAGGGATCGGGCGGCGCTCGAACTCGCGTTGAAGTTGAAGGTCGATCTCGTCGGTCTCTCGTTCGTGCGCAACGCAGATGATGTCGAGCGGGCGCGCGACGCGCTGCCGAAGCGTGGGCACCGGCCGCTGCTCGTTGCGAAGATCGAGACGCGTTCCGCCGTCGATGAACTCCCCTTCATCGTCGCCGCGGCCGATGCGGTGATGGTCGCGCGCGGTGACCTCGGGATCCAGACCCCCCTGACCCGGGTGCCGCTGCTCCAGAAGGAGATCATCAGCATGTGCAACCGCGCGGGCAAGCCGGTCATCACCGCGACGCAGATGCTCGAGTCGATGACGCACGCACCGCTTCCAACCCGCGCGGAGATCGCCGACATCGCGAACGCCGTGATCGACGGAACCGACGCACTGATGCTCTCGGAGGAAACCGCGATCGGGGATCACCCGGCGCTGGTCGTCGAGACGATGGCGCAGACCGCCGTCGTTGCCGAGACGTGGCCCCGCGGCGCATCGTTGCTGGCCCAGGGAGACATGGAGAACGACAAGGTGTCGTGGGCGGTCGCTCATGCCGCGGTCGAGGCGGCCGAGGATCTCGGCGTTGCGGCGATCCTCTGTCCCACGAACTCCGGAGCGACCCCCCGGCGCGTCGCCTCCTTCCGTCCCTCTGTGCCGATCGTCGGGATGTCCCCGCGCTCGGAGATCCTCGGGGGCCTGGCCCTGATGTGGGGCGTCCTGCCGCTGCAGGTCGGTCCTATGCCCGATGCCACCGAGGCGAACGAAGAGGTCGACCGTGCCGTCGCCGCGGCACGCTCCGCCGGTGTGGTTGCCTCGGGTGACCTCGTCGCCGTGGTCGCCGGAGCGCCCGGCCCCCGGGCCGGCCGCACCGACTTCGTGAGGGTCGTCCGGGCCTAACCAAGGCCCATTTTCCGGCACAAAACCGGTTAAGCAACCGTTAAAGCAAGCACCAGCGGTTTTGTGCGGGAAATGGGGGGTGAGAGTGGCGGGGGCCACATGAGGCGGGGGCGTCTGAGTGACCCGGGTCACTTGGGGTGGTGCGAAATACCGCAGAGAATCGCGCGGGAATGCGCAGAGAAATTGTGGGCCGGGCCACAGGGTGCGTGAGGTTCAGTCCATGATAACCGAGGGCTCGGACGGGGTTCGGTTGAGGTCTTTGGTTCCCGGGTTGATCAGGGCGGTCAGCACGGTAGCGGTGTAGAGGGAGGCGATCGCGATCAGGGTCGGGCGCAGGCCCCAGGCCTCGATCATGGCGCCGCCGGCCAGGATGCCGAGGGGGATCGCCATCCACGAGGTTGCGATCGATGCGCCGATCACTCGGCCGCGCAGATCCTTGGGGGTCCGCTCGAGGATGACCGTGCCCATGATCGGGTTGATCGGCCCGGCGAGGAAGCCGGCGCTCAACATGAAGACGAGGATCGCCCACAGAGGTGGGAAGGCTGCCAGCACGAAGCCCTGGACGGCTATCGCCAGGAAACCCGTGATGAATAGGGTCCGGCGAGAGAAGCGTTCCCCGAGCCAGCCGAAGGCGAGCGATCCCAGGACCGCGCCCCCGCCCCAGACTCCGAGGATCATGCCGAGGCTGGCCGCGTCCCCGAAACGCTCCTTCACGTAGACCGGCATCACCACGGAGCCGACCGCTCCATCCAGGAAGTTGGTGACGGTGACGGTAAGGATGACCATGAGAAGGAGTCGGTTCTTCCGGATGAAGCGCAATCCGGACCGGAGCTCGTCGAGGTAGCGGCTCGGTTCGACGATCTCGTCTTCGGAGACCGGTCGGTCGTGCACGAAGCGCATGACAAGGGCGGCCGAAACGATGAACGTCCCGGCGTCGACCCACAAGACGTTGGCCGATCCGATCAATCCGATCAGGACGCCGGCGACGGGAGCGCCGAACAGTCCCGACGCGCGGCTGATCGCGTCCTCCAGAGAAGTCGCTCGCTCGAGAGTGGTTCCCGCCTCCTCGGCGATCTCTGGGAGAAGGGACGAGCGCGCCGTTCCTCCGGGCGCGTCCAACAGCGCGCCGAGGAACACCAGTACCAGAAGCTGCCAGAACTCGATGCCGATCGTCGCGTGGAGCAACGGGATCGCGGCGACCGTCGTGGCGCTCGACAGGTCCGCAATGATGCTCATCCGTTTGAACCCGACGCGATCGATCAGGGGCCCGCCCAGCAGACTCGACAGCGGGATCGGAAGGAAGGCGAAGAATCCGGCCAGCGCGGTCCTCGACGGGCTCCCGGTCGTCTCCAGGACGAACCACGGGATCACGAGGAGCGTCATCTTGTTGCCGGTCAGCGAGATCGCGTTCGCCGTCAGCAGCGCTCGCAGCGAGGTCCGGCCCTGAACCGCCATCAGACTTCCGGAGTGGTGGCGCTGGATTCGGGGCTGTGGGATCGCTCGCTCGGCCCTGGGGTCGAAGGTCGCTTCGGGGGATGCGTCGTGGCGGGACGCGGGGCGCCCCTCGGCCGGCGGCTGGTCACGACGTCGGTCGCATCCGGCATCGGGTCGCGCCAGAACCACAGGTAGATGCCCACGCCGGCGAGGACGATCCCGTTGGCGACGTACACGAGGCGGTAGTCCATCACCGAGATGAGGACGATCCCAAGTCCCATGGATAGCGCGTAGGGGAGCGTGAGGATCGCCTCGGCGGCCGAGAACACACGGCCCTGGAGATGCTCCGGCGTCTTCTTCTGGATCAGGGTCATATAGGCAACGAGGTGACCGGCGAGTCCGAAGCCCACGATGAGCAGGCCGACGACGATCACCGGAAGCGAGGCGATGGTCAGCATCGCGAGGCCGACGGCCACCGCGCCGAGGGTGATGCCGAGGTAGTTAACCTCGCTGATCCGCTTGAGCGCCGGTCCGCTTAGCACACCGCCGAGGATCGAGCCGGCCCCCTGGATCGTCGCGATGACACCGACGAACTCAGGGGGCCGGCCGAGACCTTCATCGACCAGCGCGAACAGGGCGACGTTGAGCAGACCTATGACCGCAAGGGCGATACAGATCACGACCATCACGACCCTGAGTGCCGGTGTTCGGCCGATGTGCTTCAACCCGGCGGTCAGCTCCTCGCGGAACGGGGGGCGTTCGTCGGAGCGGGCCGCTTCGGACACCCGCATCAGTGCGAGGAAAGCCGCGGAGGCGAAGAACGTTGCGGCATCGAGCGCCGCGATCGCGCCCCCGCCGAATGCGGAGTACACCGCCGCCCCGATCAGCGGGCCGATGATCCGCAGCCCCTGGCGGATCGACTCGAGTAACGAGTTGGCATAACCCAGCTCGTCCGAGTCCAGCATCGTCACCAGTAGGCCGGAACGCGC
This sequence comes from Actinomycetota bacterium, assembly GCA_009377815.1. Taxonomy (GTDB): domain Bacteria; phylum Actinomycetota; class CADDZG01; order CADDZG01; family WHSQ01; genus WHTI01. The sequence continues at coordinate 15,922 of WHTI01000029.1, read as the reverse complement.
CGCGAAGAAAATCTGTTGCGATCCCCCGTAGACGAACGCAACGACGTAGATGATCCAGACGCGATCGGCGGAGGTTACGAAGAACAGCGCGAGGACCAGGACCCCGATCGCGAGGTCGTTGACCAGCATCACCATGCGTCTCGAGAACCGGTCGATGTAGACGCCGGCGAATGGCGCGACGAACGCAGGGACCGATAGCGCGAGGAAGACTCCACCGGTCGCGCCGTTCGAACCGGTCAGGTCCTTGACCCAGATACCCAGCGCGAGGAATAGGGCAACGTCGCCGAACATCGTGAGGCTCTGGCCGGAGAGCAGAAGGCGGAACTGTTTGTTCGCAAGCAGGTTCTTCACTCGCGCTCGCCCGACCTGGGATACGGAACCGCGCGGAAGAGAGCGAGGACCCTCACGGCGTCGGGGGGCCGCTCGTCCGGGGATCCGGCTCGGTCGGCGTAAGGAACACCGAGATCGAGGATCTTCTGTCCCATCTCGTTCAGCTCGTCGGGTGTCAGGTACAGGATCGAGTTGAGGAAGTGCGCCGCCTCTTGCCACTCCGCGGGGAAGCTCGACTGCGTCGCGATGTACCCGGACACGACCGAATCGGACAGTTCCATCGCGGTCTCGCGTAGGAGGTTGGAGGCGGCGGCGAACTCGGGCGACTCCTCGGCCCCCGCCCTGGCGCTCCAGTTCCGTCGAACGAGCTTCCACCGGCGCTCGCGACCGTCGCCCCCGGTGACCTCCTCGACGAAACCGAGTTCGGCCAGCGTTCGCAGGTGATAGGAGCACGACGAGGGACTCTCCCCGACGATCTCGGAACACTCAGTGGCGGTCGCGGGGCCGTCGATCAGTACGTGGATGATCCCGAGGCGGGTCGGATGGGCCATGGCCCGCATGACCCCCGGGTCGGTCAGCTCGAAGGAATCTCTGAAAGTCATCTTTCGAAAATAGCCTTTCACATCTCCCTCGGTCAAGCCGCCTGGGGCCCCTCACAGCAACGCTCCCCGATGCGGGATACTGGGTCCCTCATACGTGATCCGAGAAGGCGAAAGGTGCGGTCCGGGCCGCCACCGCCGACCGCTCGAGGGGGAGTGATGGCAACCGAGATCAAGATGCCGCAGCTGGGTGAGACCGTCGTCGAAGGCACGATCACCAAGTGGCTGAAGCAGAAGGGCGACTCGGTAGAGGCCGACGAGTACATCGTCGAGGTGTCGACCGACAAGGTGGATTCCGAGGTTCCGTCGTCGGCCACCGGCGTGATCCAGGAGATCCTCGTCGAGGAAGGCGAGACGGTATCGGTAGGTACCGCGATCGCCATCGTCGATGAGGGTGGTTCGTCCGCCGGTGATGCGGGCGCCGGCGCAGAGGTCGAGGCCGACGCGGACGAGTCGGCCGAGGCCAAGGACGAGGCCGCGGGTCCCGAGGGTGCGGCGAAGGAAGAGGCCGCCGACGACGATGCCGAAGAGGGTAGGAAGCCCGCCGCCGAGGCCGAGGCCGAACCGGAACCCCAACCGGAACCGGCCGAGAAGGACGAGAAGCCGTCGGCCGGCGCGCAAGGATCCGGAGACGACGACACCTCGAAGCGCGGGATCATCTCACCACTGGTGCGACGCCTCGCCGACGAACACGACGTGAAACTCGATGAGGTCGAGGGCACCGGGACGGGGGGCCGGATCCGTAAACAGGACGTCCTGAGATTCGTCGAGGAACGCAAGGCGAAGCCCCAGGCGAAGCCGGCCGCCCAGGCCGAGCCCGCTCCCGAGCCGAGCAGGGAAGAGGGCCGTGCCCCCGCGGCAACGCCGTCGGGGACCGGGCGCGAGGAGCTCGTGCCGTGGACCAACATCCGTCGTCGTACCGCCGAGCACATGGTCGCGAGTCACCTCGAGACCGCCCGCGCTTGGAACGCGGTCGAGGCGGACTGGTCCGATGTCGTCGCGGTGCGCGAGCGCGCCAAGGCCGCGTTCCGTGAGAAGGAAGGCTTCAATCTCACTTACATGCCGATGCTGGCGAAGCTCCTCTCGGACACGCTGCTCGAGATGCCCGAGGTCAACGCCACCTACGACGAGGAACACGGAGCCAACCGCGTCAAGCACTACGTGAATATGGGGATCGCCGTTGCCCTCGAGGGGGGCGGCCTGATCGTCCCGGTGGTAAAGGGGGCCGACGAGCGCAACCTCGTCGGTATCGCCCGCGCCATCAACGAGCTCGTCGTGAAGTCTCGCTCCAAGAAGCTGTCACCCGACGATCTTCAGGGGGGCACGTTCACCATCACTAACCCCGGCCCCTTCGGTTCGATCATCTCCGTACCGATCATCCCGCAGGGTCAGACGGCCATCCTCGGGTTCGAGGCGATCGAGAAGCGCGTCGTGGTCACGAAGGACGACGCGATCGCAGTCAGGAGCATGGGGTTCCTGTCGCTGTCATGGGACCATCGGATCATCGACGGCGCGGAAGCCGCCAAGTTCCTCGCACGCCTGAAGGAGCAGATCGAAACGCACGACTTCACGTCCGAGTTGTCGCAATACCTGTAACAGGAGCACGAGCACTTTCGTCGAGACGACGAGAACACAGAAGCGGTTCGTCTCGACGAACCGCAGAACAGAAGGGGAGACTTGAGCATCAACGACGATGCGCAACCGGCTGTGCTGACGGCCTCGTGGATGGGGACCGTCGACTACGCGGACGCGTGGGCGTGGCAGCGGGAACTGTTCATGGCGCGCCTCGACGGCGACCGTAGCGACACCTTGATGTTGCTCGAGCACCCGCCGACCTACACCCTCGGTCGCCGTGGGATCGAAGAGGATCTCGTTTACGACGAGGCCGAACGCGCGCGGCGGGGCATCGGTCTCTACAACGTCGACCGCGGGGGCCGGGCGACCTATCACGGCCCCGGCCAGCTGGTCGGCTACCCGATCCTCGAGTTGGGGTCTCGGGATTCTCAGATCGACATCTCTTCGCCCGCCGATCCTCGAATCCCTCGAGAGAGATACGACGTCTTGACCTACCTGCGCAAGCTCGAGGAGGTCGTGATCCGGACCGCGGCCGCTTTCGGGGTCGATGCGGTCCGAGACCCGGAGAACACCGGGGTGTGGGTCGGCCCCAACAAGCTGGGCGCGATCGGCGTGAAGATCACGCGGGGCATCACGATGCACGGGTTCGCGCTCAACGTCGTGACCGACCTGTCGATGTTCGAGGGCATCGTCCCGTGCGGGATCCAGGGCCGGTGGGTGACCTCGATCGCCCAGGAGACCGGCATCCGGCACCCGGTCAAGCAGGTGGCGTCGGTCGCGGCGGAGAACCTAGCCGAGGTATTCGATCGGCCGCTCGTGTGGTCACATCCCGACCATCTCCGCGCGCGTCGTCCAGAGATAACAGCAGATGGTTCCGTCCAAGGGGAACCGAGTCCGATCGACGATGGGGGGAGAGTTGTCTGAGGGGAAGGACCGCCATACCGAGTTAGGCCTCAAGGAAGAGGACCTGGTCGACATGTACCGCTACATGCTCACTGCCCGGTTCTGCGATGAGCGTCAGTGGGCACTCAACCGCCAGGGAAAGGCCCCGTTCGTCGTTCCCGTTTCCGGCCACGAAGGGGCCCAGGTGGGCTCGGCGTGGGCGTTCGAGAAGGGCAAGGACGTCTTCTGTCCCTACTACCGCGACCTGGCCCTGGTCCTCGTCGCCGGGCTAACCCCAGCAGAGGTCTTCATGGGTCTGTTCGGCAAGGCCGCCGACCCGTCCTCGGGTGGGCGCCAGATGCCGGCGCATTGGGGATCGAGAGCGCGCAACATCATCACCGGTTCCTCTCCGATCGCTACCCAGGTCCTCCATGCGGCCGGGATCGCGCTCGCCAAGAAGATCAAGAAGTCGGATGCGATCGTCGGCACCTGGTTCGGCGAGGGCGGCACGTCCGAAGGTGACTGGCATGGCGCCATGAACATGGCCGGCATCCACCAGCTTCCCCTGGTGCTCGTCTGCGAGAACAATCAGTACGCGATCTCGGTCCACGAATCGAAGCAGGTTGCCGGACGCGTCTTCAGGCGAGCCGAGGGCTACGGGATGCCCGGCATCGAGGGCGATGGCAACGACGTCCTCGAGTCCTACCGGCTCACCAAGGAAGCCGTCGATCGCGCCCGCTCCGGAGGAGGCCCGAGCCTTATCGAGTTGCGCACCTACCGCTTCTATTCGCACACGTCCGACGACGACGACCGTACCTATCGGAGCAAGGAAGAGGTCGAGGCTGCGAAGAAGAAGGATCCGATCCCGGCCTTCGAGCGTTACCTGTCCTCGGTCGAGGTTCTCGACGAGCACCGCATCGCGGAGATCCGCGAGGAAGTCAAGACGGCCGTGGCCGAGGGGGTCAAGGCGGCCGAAGAGGCCGACTTCCCCGATCCCGCAACCGCGATGAACAACGTCTATGCGGATCTGCCCGGGGAGGTCGAGTAATGACGGCCACCGGTGTCACCGAGAAGAACATCATCCAGACGATCCACGACACGCTGCACGATGAGATGAAGCGGGACGACCGCATGGTCATCCTCGGCGAGGACGTGGGGGCCAGGGGTGGCGTGTTCCGCGCCACGATGGGCTTCCTCGAGGAGTTCGGCGACGAGCGCGTCATCGACACGCCGCTCGACGAATGCCTCATCGCCGGCGTATCGATCGGGCTCGCGCTCGACGACATGCGACCGGTCGCGGAGTTCCAGTTCGCCGACTTCATCTTCCCGGGCTTCAACCAGATCGTTCAGGAGGCTGCGCGCATCCGGTATCGGAGCAACGGTGACTTCGGGCTCCCGATGGTGATGCGCACGCCCTGGGGAGGCGGGGTCCATGGAGCGCTCTACCACTCTCAGTCGATCGAGGCCTTCTTCGCGCACGTCCCCGGTCTCAAAGTCGTGGCGCCCTCGACTCCCGAGGACGCGAAGGGGATGTTGATCCAGGCGATCGAGGATCCCGATCCCGTTCTCTACCTCGAACACAAGAAGACCTACCGCCTCGTCAAGGGCGACGTTCCCGACGAGCGTTACACCATCCCGTTCGGCAAGGCGAAGGTCGTGCGCGAGGGCGCCGACGTGACTTGCGTCTCGTACGGGCTGATGCACCACTTCTGCCTCGAGGCTGCGAACCGGCTGGCGTCCGACGGCATCGAGGTCGAGGTCATCGACCTGCGGTCGATCTATCCACTCGACATGGACACCGTGCTCGAGTCGGTCGGGAAGACCAACAAGGCGATGATCGTCTACGAGGACAACAGGTTCCTCGGTGTCGGTGCCGAGGTGTCGGCTCAGATCGCCGAGAGGGCATTGTTCGAACTGGATGGTCCGGTCGTCCGGATCGGCGCGCCGCACGTTCCGGCGATGCCGTACGCGCCGACGCTCGAGCACTGGTTCTTGCCCGACCCGGATCGGATCGAGCAGGAGATGCGCAAGCTCGCCGAGTACTAGTCGGCGAAGACGTCCTCGATCGGTCGACCGGGACGCCAGGTTCGGACGAGCAGGTGGAGCGGGTCACCATCCAGCTTGATCCTCACGACGCATTCGATATCGACGCGGAAGATGTGATGGGCCGCTGAGGGATCGCTCGAATAGGGTGCTCGCTCCTCCGGGGTGGTGAGTTCTGTCACGCGACCCGAGATCTTCGCGTCCCCGGGCCACGACGCCGGCTCGGATCCGTCGGTATCGACGGTGGCGGAATGGATCTCCATCCGGGGATCTCGCTGGAGGTCCCTGGCCTTCTGGGAGCCGGGCATCATCCCGAAGGTCAGCTCGCCGTGACCGAACTCGCATTCCACCCCACTCACCCGGGGCGACCCGTCGGCCCTCAACGTCCCGATCGCCTTGTGGGTGTGAGCTTCGAAGATCGTTTGGACCTCCTTGGCGAGTTCGCGTTCCGCCCCCACGAAGTCCTCCCAGCGCGCCATCCGTCCCCCCTTACGACTCGCTCCGTTGCCTCGGTCTCCTTGTACCCTGAGGGCATGGCTGATGTCATCCAGACCTCCATCAAGACGCGCGACCAGATCGAGCGCGAGCTACGGCGCGGGGTGAAGACACTGGACGCTCCCGGGCCCGGCGCCGGGCGACCCGAGCGGCGCCCGGACTGGCTGAAGGTGAAGGTCCAGCGCGGCGACAACTACACCGACCTCATGTCGATCATGCGCGAGCGAGGCCTCCACACGGTTTGTGAGCAGGCCGCCTGTCCGAACATCTACGAATGCTGGGAATCGCGAGAGGCGACCTTCCTGCTGTGCGGTGATCTCTGCACCCGCCGCTGTGCGTTCTGCGACATCAAGACACACAAGCCCGATGCACTCGATCCCGATGAGCCCGCCAAGATAGCGGAGGCCGTCAGGCTGATGGGCCTTCGGTTCGCGGTGATCACAGGTGTGGCTCGCGACGATCTGGACGACGCAGCTTCGGCACACTGGGCCGCGACCGTGAGAGCGGTCCGAGCGGCGATGCCCGATTGCGGCATCGAGGTTCTGATCCCGGACTTCAAGGGACGCAAGGAGCACCCACGCGAGTCGCTTGCGCGCGTGATCGACGCGTCTCCCGACGTCCTGGCCCACAACCTCGAGACCGTTCCTCGTCTCCACAGTGAGATCCGTCCCGGATTCGGCTACCGCGCGAGTCTCGACCTGCTCGCCTGGGCGAAGGAACTCCGTAGCGATCAGGTGACGAAGTCGAACATCATCGTCGGGATGGGGGAGCGAGAAGACGAGGTCTACGCCGCGATGCGCGATCTGCGCGCGGTCGGGTGCGACGTGCTCACGATCGGCCAGTACCTCCAGCCGAGTGTGTCGTGGCACCTTCCGGTCGACCGGTGGGTGCATCCAGATGAGTTCGCACGGTTCAAGACCTACGGCGAGGACGAACTGGGCTTCGCGTGGGTCGAGTCCGGCCCCCTGGTCCGCTCGAGCTATCACGCCGGCAAGCAATACAGGAGTGCCTCAGCCCGCCTCAGTTCATAGAGCTCGAGCACGCACGTTGACTCGGCACGGACGCAGAAGCGGGCCGCCTCGGCGGGACGCAGAACAAAAAGGGGAGCTCATGCAGCTACGGAACTCAACCGCCATCCTGACCGGCGCGTCGCGCGGGATCGGGGTCGTGCTCGCCGAGCACCTCGCACGCAAGGGAGTGAACCTTGCGCTCGCGGCGCGGTCCGAGGCCGATCTCGAGAAGACCGCGGAGAGGGTCAGGGTCTACGGGGTCAGGGCCATCACGGTGCCGACCGACGTCCAGAGCAACACCGCCCTCCAGAACCTGGTCGACCGGGCGACGGCCGAGCTCGGCCCCATCGATCTGCTCGTCAACAACGCCGGCATCGAGAACTACCGTCGCTTCCACGAGTTCGACCCGTCCGAGATCGAGGACATCCTCCGAACCAACGTGATCGCGGTCGAGCTGCTGACCCGCTTCGCGCTCCCGGGGATGGTCAAGCGCCGGAAGGGACACATCGTGAACATCTCATCGGCGGCCGGCAAGACCGCGGTGCCCTACAACACCGTTTATTCATCCTCCAAGCACGCGGTGGTCGGGTTCTCGTGGTCCCTGCGGGAGGAGCTGAAGCCGCTCGGGATCGGGGTCTCGGTCGTTTGCCCCGGCTTCGTCAGCGATACCGGCATGGCGTTCTCGTGGATGAAGGGGACGAAGGCTCCGAAGGTCGCGGGGATGGTCTCTCCCGAGAAGGTCGCCGAGGAGACGATTGAGGCGATCGAGAAGAACAAAGCGGAAGTGATCGTGTCCGGCGGCCTCGGGAAGATCGTCGACGTCTTCCACGCCATCTCCCCGGCCATGACCACCACGATCGCGCGCCGCTCGGGCCTCTACGACTACCTCGAGAAACAGACAAGGTGATGGCCCGAACCGAGCACTAGTGCACAAGCGGAGGGCCTGAAAAATGGGGGCTGCGTGCCATGACGCTGGTTATGATGAGACGCAGATAGCAACCAATCCGTCAGGAGGAAGATCGGGATGACGTACGTCATTGCCGAGCCGTGCATCGGCGTCAAGGACCGTGCCTGTGTGGATGAGTGTCCGGTCGACTGCATCTACGAAGGCGATGAGCAGCTCTTCATCCATCCGGAGGAATGCGTCGACTGCGACGCCTGCCTGCCGGCGTGTCCTGTCGATGCCATCTTCCCGGCCGACAACGTCCCGTCCGAGTGGCAGAGCTACACGGTTCTGAACGCCGAGTGGTTCGAACAGAACCCCGAGGCCTCCGGCGGGGCCATGGAGAGCCCCTTCGCTCCTGCCGAGGAGCGCGGCGAGTAGACCTCCGGTGGCCGAACGGATCGACCCGGCTACCTTCACCTCGGAACAAACCTGGGGGGGCCTCCTCGGCACCCGTATATCGGTGCGATACCGCACCGAGGACCCGGAGCACCCCCATGGTTCGTCGGCGGGATTGCTGCAATCCGTCGGTCCGGGACCGGGAGGAGCCCCTCGGCTCGTCATCCTGACCCGGCGCGGAGAGGAACGAAGCGTCCCCCTCGGAGCGATTGAGGTCGCTAAGCTCCTTTCCCCCTAGAACTACAGCGAGAAGGCCTTACGATGGGCGTGTCAATCTCTCAGGTTCTCTTAGGAGGCAGTTTCGATGGCGGCGCAGATCGCTCCCCCGGATTCGGATCCCGCGGGATCGGGGACCGAACGCACCGAACTCGATCGGGTCGTGATCAGGTTCGCCGGGGACTCCGGCGACGGGATGCAGCTGACGGGAGATCGATTCACCTCGGTAAGTGCATTCTTCGGTAACGATCTCTCGACCCTGCCCGACTATCCCGCCGAGATCCGCGCTCCGGCGGGGACCCTGGCCGGGGTGTCGGCGTTCCAGATCCACTTCTCCGACCACGACATCCTGACCCCCGGCGATCAGCCCGGGGTGCTGGTGGCGATGAACCCGGCCGCGCTCAAGGCAAACCTCAAGGACCTCCTCCCCGGGGGCCTGCTGATCGTCAACGAGGACGCGTTCGACAAACGCAATCTCGAGAAGGTCGGTTACGCCTCGAACCCACTGGACGACGACTCGCTCGAGGGCTACCAGGTGACCCGGATCCCCATGACGAAGATGACGATCGCCGCAGTCAAGGACTCGAGCCTTAACAAGAAGGAGGCCGAGCGGTCCAAGAACATGCTCGCCCTCGGGGTCATCTGCTGGATGTACGGGCGTCCCCTCGAATCCACGATCGCGTGGCTCGAGAAGAAGTTCTCGAAGAAGCCGGACATCGCCAACGCCAACATCGCGGCGTTGAAAGCGGGGCACGCGTTCGGCGAGACCGCGGAGCTGGCCGCTTACTCGGTCAAGCCGGCGATCCTCGCTCCGGGAACCTACCGGCGTATCACCGGCAACCAGGCGATCGCCTTCGGGCTGATCGCGGCAAGCGTGCAATCGAAGGTTCCGCTGCTGCTCGGCTCGTACCCGATCACGCCGGCGTCCGACATCCTCCACGAGTTGTCGCGCTACAAGAACTTCGGTGTCAGGACGATCCAGGCCGAGGACGAGATCGCCGCCATCTCGATGGCGATCGGTGCCTCGTTCTCCGGTCACCTCGGCGTGACCACGACCTCCGGTCCTGGTCTCGACCTCAAGTCGGAGGCTCTCGGTCTCGCGGTTTCGCTCGAGCTGCCACTACTGGTGATCGACATCCAGCGCGGGGGGCCGTCGACCGGACTGCCGACCAAGACCGAGCAATCGGACCTCTTGCACGCGATGTATGGGCGGCACGGAGAGTCACCGTTGCCGATCGTCGCGTCCTACTCACCACCGTCGTGCTTCTGGGCCGCGATCGAAGGAGCGCGCCTCGCCCTGAAGTACATGACGCCGGTGATCATCCTGTCGGACGGTTACCTCGCCAACGGTGCCGAGCCGTGGCGCATCCCCGCGGTCGAGAAGCTCCCGCAGATCCCAGTGCGCTTTGCGTCGCAGCCCAACGCCGGCGAGGACTTCTGGCCCTACCTGCGTGACGAGACCACCTTGGCCCGTCCCTGGGCGATCCCGGGAACGCCGGGACTCGAGCACCGCATCGGGGGCCTCGAGAAGGCCGACGGCACCGGCAACATCTCCTATGACCCCGACAACCACAACCTCATGACCCTGCTCCGTCAGGCGAAGATCAAGGCGATCGAGGAAGACATCGATCCTCTCGAATGGGACGGTGACGACGACGCCAAGGTCCTGGTGCTCGGGTGGGGGTCGACCTACGGTTCGATCGGAGCCGCTTGTCGTCGTCTGCGCCTCCGGGGGATCAAAGTCGCCCGGGCGCACCTCAAGCACCTCAACCCGTTTCCCAAGAACACGGGCGAGCTCCTCAGCCGGTTCGACAAAGTCATCATCCCCGAGATGAACATGGGCCAGCTGTCGAAGCTGATCCGCGCCGATTTCCTCATCGACGTCATCTCGATCAATCAGGTAAAGGGCCTGCCCTTCCGGGCGGGAGACCTCGAAGCAGAGATCGAAAGGCATCTGTCATGAGCGAGTCAAAGCAGGCCAACCTAGACGGCACGCCCGTCGCGATTGGGGAACCATGAGCGAGCAGGATCCAACCGGAGAGCGCGGGATTACCGAGGCGACGGGCGGCGTTTCGACGCTGACCCGAGGGGATTTCATGTCGGACCAAGAGGTCCGCTGGTGCCCCGGTTGCGGTGACTACGCGATCCTCGCCGCGGTCCAGAGCGTGTTGCCGAGCCTGGGGATCCCGCGCGAGAAGTTCGTGTTCGTCTCGGGCATCGGGTGTTCGAGCCGGTTCCCCTATTACATGAACACCTACGGGATGCACTCGATCCACGGTCGCGCCCCCGCGTTCGCGACCGGTATCGCCACCGCGCGCCCGGATCTCAACGTCTGGGTCGTCACCGGAGACGGCGACGGGCTCTCGATCGGCGGTAACCACTTGATCCACGCCCTGCGGCGCAACGTGAACCTGAAGATACTCCTGTTCAATAACCAGATCTACGGGCTCACCAAGGGCCAGTACTCGCCGACCTCGGAGCGGGGGAAGATCACGAAATCGACTCCGTTCGGCTCGCTGGAGGCGCCCTTCAACCCGGTGTCGCTGGCGCTCGCAGCGGAGGCGACCTTCGTCGCCCGGACCTACGACGTAGAGCGCAAGCATCTCCCCGAGATCCTCCGCCGTGCCGCGGCTCACAGGGGCAGCGCGTTCGTCGAGATCTACCAGAACTGCAACATCTTCAACGATGGCGCGTTCGTGGGCCTGACCGGTAAGGGCGGCTCGGGCAACCGTGTCTATCTCGAGCACGACAAGCCGATCCTGTTCGGTCCCGATAACTCCAAGGGTGTTCGGATGGGGGTGGACGGCGCGCTCGAGGTCGTCAACGTCGCCGACGTGGGGCTCGAGGGGATCATGGTCCACGACGAACACCACGAGTCCCAGAGCCTTGCGTACGCGTTGTCTCGCCTGGCCAGTGGCCCGACGATGCCGACCCCGCTGGGCGTCTTCCGCGACGTCGAGCATCCGGTCTACGGCGATGGGATCGAACATCAACTTCGCACCGCGGCGGAACAACAGGGCCCCGGTGACCTGTCAAAGCTTCTGAACTCCGGAGACACCTGGACCGTCGGGTAGTACGGGTAGCCCAGCTGTGGGCGAAAGAGGAGGTCGTGCATGCAGGACCGTATCGAGACCCTCGCGGCAAAGCTGTTGCAGGCAGGCGAAGTCGAGGACATCGAGTCGGCACGGGCGATGGCGACCCGGCGCCTCGAGGATTCCGATGCCCGAGGTGAGGATCCGGCGGTGCACGACCACGAACATGACGGGGTAATCAGGCGGACCTCGAGCGAGACCGCCGCCGTGGGAGATACCGGCGTGGTCAAGCGCGCTCACGACGGCGAATAATCTCCACGGATGCCTGAAGCCCTCCACGGCGGGTACGCCGTATCCCGTGCACTGAAGGCCCTCGGGGTCGAGAATCTCTTCACCCTCTCGGGCGGCCACATCTTTCCGATCTTCGATGGGTGCCACAACGACGGGATCCGGATCGTCGATGTCCGCCACGAACAGACCGCGGGCTACGCCGCCGAGGGCTGGGGCCGGCTGACCCGCACCCTGGGGGTCGTTGCCGTGACCGCGGGTCCGGGTGTCACGAACGTGATGAGCCCCCTGGCGCAAGCCGGCTTCAATCAGGCTCCGGTGCTCGCTCTGGCCGGGCGCGCCCCGATGTTCCGCTGGGGTCAAGGATCGCTCCAGGAGATCGATCATGTGCCCTTCATCGCCCCGCTGGCGGAAGCGCACACGATCGGGGACACCACCACGGTAGCGGCCGAGGTCGTGGCCGCTGGCCTTCGTGCGTTGGCACCTCCGCGCGGCCCTCAGTTCCTCGACTTCCCTCTCGACGTCCTCTTCAACGCGGCGGAGTTCGAGGTACCGGAGGTCACCCCGGCCCCCGCTCTCGAGGGCGACCCCGCCGACATCGCTCGCATCGCGCGGCTGGTTGAGGCAGCCGAGCGTCCGGTCGTGATCGCGGGCTCGAACGTTTGGCTCGATCGTGCCGAGGACGCTCTCCGCTCGTTCGCCGAGGCGGCCGAGGTCCCCATCTACATGAACGGCCAGGGGCGTGGGTGCCTGGCGGCCGACCACCGACTTGCGTACGCGCGCAGCCGTTCGGCCGCGGTGAGGGAAGCCGATCTCGTCATCATCGCCGGCACGCCTATGGACTTCCGTCTGGGCTTCGGGCAGGGATTCCCGTCCGGCTGCAAGATCGTCCACCTCGAATCGCATCCCGACCTCGTCGCGGCCCACGTGGAGCTCGACGCCGGGATCGGCGCGTCGCTCGAGTGGACATTCCGTTCGTTGAGTAGTGCGATCGAAAACGCTTCCGACACCAAGGGATGGCTGGCGAAGCTGAGTGAGGCCGAGGAGGCGAAGCGGGGCGCGGCCGAGGCGGAACTTCACTCCGATAGCCGTCCGATCCATCCGATGAGGGTCTATGGAGAGCTCGCTCAGGTTCTGAAGCGCGACGCGGTGGTCATCGGCGACGGCGGCGACTTCGTCTCCTACGCGGGCCGCGAGGTTCCGTCCTTCGAGGGTGGCCGATGGCTCGATCCCGGTCCCTTCGGCTGCCTCGGGGCGGGGCCCGGCTACGCGATGGCGGCGCGGCTCGCCAACCCCGACTCTCAGGTGTGCCTCCTCTACGGTGACGGCGCCCTCGGTTTCGCCGGCATGGAGCTCGAGGCGATCGTCCGCCACGGCTTCCCGGTGGTGGCGGTGGTGGGCAACAACGGCATCTGGGGACTCGAGAAACACCCGATGAAGAACATGTACGGCTACGATGTCGCCGCCGATCTTCAGCCGGAGGTCCGTTACGACAAGATGATGGAGTCATTCGGGGGCCGGGGCGAACTGGTCACCGAGCCGGCCGAGATCGGTCCCGCGCTCCGGCGGGCGTTCGATTCCGGCGAGCCCTATCTCGTGAACGTCCTGACGGACCCCGCCGTCGCCTACCCGCGCTCGGCCAACCTCGCCTAGATCGCCAGACCGAGGAAACTGGGCCCCATGAGCTGGCATGAGGTGTGGCACGCCCTGGTCCTCGGATCGACCCTGTTCGCGGCCGCCGGGGCGGTCATCCTGGCGATGGCCCCCCTGTTCTTCGAGGCGCCGACACCGGGCTTGACCGGACCCAAGAAGGCCGTCCTCGCTCTGCTGGTCGGTGCGGTGGTCCTCCTGGTCCTGGAATGGACCGTCGTCCATCCTCGTTAACGTCATTGAGAACGATCCCACAGCCGTTAGAATGGCCCCAACCGAATAGCCCAGATCCTCCGGGTTCTCGATAGGAAGAGGAGCGCATCCAGTGACATCCACCACCCAAGCGCCGGTCACGATCACCGAGCCCGCCGCCCTGAAGGTGTCCGAGTTGCTCGAGCGCGAGATCTCGAGCGCTCCCGAGGAGCACGCGGGCAAGGAATACGCCCTCCGCATCGCCGTCCAGCCGGGTGGCTGCGCCGGGCTCCGGTACGCCCTCTACTTCGACGACCGCCAGCTCGACGGCGACGTCGTCCACGAGGTCTCCGGGGTCCAGATCAGGGTCGACAAGATGAGTTCCCCGTACCTGGCCGGCGCGTCCGTCGACTGGGTCGACGGCCTCCAGCAGTCTGGCTTCACGGTCAACAACCCGAACGCCAAGGGCACCTGCGCCTGCGGCGACTCGGCCCAGTTCTAACCGACCCCGGCGCATCCCCCTCGGGCCCACTTTGTGCGCGGAAACGCGCCCTTGGGTGGGTTTCGAGGCTAGTATCTGGCGTGCCCATCTAGAGCGGGGGAGGGACCGGCCCGGTGATCCCGCCGCAACCGCCTGTCCGGCGAGTAAGCCGGGGAGGTAGGTGCGAATTCCGGCCCCCTTTCCGGGAGGGAAGATGAGCTCAAGGGAGCGCATGGCCGCCTCCCCCTCGCCCGGGGGAGGTTTTTTGTTGCGGCGAAAAGAGAGAAAGGGCACCGAATGACGATCCGAACCACTGTTATCGGCTCGTACCCCAAGCCCCCGGACGAAGGCGACACCTTCGTCGTGCGCAAGACGATCCATGGGATCGACAAGGGAGCGACCACGGTCGCCGACCTCCACTCAGCCCAGGACGACCTCGTGCGAGCGATCATCTCGGAAGAGGAATCAGCCGGGATCGATCTCATCACCGATGGACACGCTCGGTGGGACGACCTCCTGACTCCGTTCGCGGCGCATATGGCCGGCTTCGAGATCGGGGGCCTGCTGCGGTGGTTCGACAACAATGTCTACTACCGGCGACCGATCTGCACCGGGGACCTCGAATGGCGTGGGCCCGCATCGGTTGATGCGTTCCGCTTCGCATCCGAGAATTCCACCACGACCGTGAAGGCGGTCATCCCCGGTCCCGTGACCTTCGCTCACCTGTCGGTCGACGAGCACTACAACGATCATTCTGCGTTCGTGCTCGCGATCGCCGGCGTGCTGGCGCAGGAAGCGTTCGAACTCGAGGCCGCGGGTACCGAGTTCATCCAGATCGATGAGCCCGCGCTGCTGGGTGCCCCCGAGGATCTGGAGCTGGCCCGCGAGGCGATCGGGATGATCACCGGCGGGCTGAAGGGAACCGAGACCACTACGCTGCTGACCACCTACTTCGGTGACGCCAAGCGGCTCGGACCCGATCTCTTCACGCTGCCAGTGGATGGGTTCGGACTCGATCTCGTTTCCGGACCGGAGAACAAGACGTTGATCTCTTCGTTGCCCAAGGGCAAGCTGCTCCAGGCGGGGATCGTCAACGCACGCAACACGATGCTCGAGCCCGTCGATGAACTCGCCGCTCAGATCGCCGAACTCGCGTCTCTGGTCGATCCTGCGGACCTGCTGTTGAGTCCTGCGTCCGGCCTCGAGTTCCTCCCCCGAGAGAAGGCGAGAGCCAAGCTCGGTCGTCTCGTCGACGCGACCCAGAAGGCAGGTGTGTGATGAAGAAGCCGGATCTGGAAGGACCGGGTCTGTGGACGACTTCGGTCGGCAGTCTGCCCAAGTCACCGGAGATCATCGCCGCGCGCAGCAAGTTTGCCCGCGGTGAGATCGAGCGCTCCGAACTTCTCGAGCTCGAGCGAGCCGCGACCAAGGACTGGATCGAGTTCCAGGATTCGATCGGAACCGATGTCATCGTCGACGGCGAGATCTACCGAGGCGACATGGTTGCGTACTTCGCCGAAGAGATGCCCGGGCTCGAGATCGGTGGTCTCGTCCGCTCCTACGGGAACCGCTACTACCGGAAGCCGATCGCGACCGGGCCTGTCGGGCGCGAGAAGCCCATCACGGTCGAGTGGTGGGAGTACGCGCAGTCCCTGACCGAGAAGCCGGTCAAGGGGATGCTCACGGGCCCCTACACGATCTGCGACTGGTCGTTCAACGAGCACTACGCGACGCGCCGCGATTTCGTGCTCGACCTGGCCAAGGTCATCCGCGATGAGGCGCTCGAC
>WHTI01000398.1 GCA_009377815.1 Actinomycetota bacterium | reverse complement strand
GCAGCCAGCTTGATGGCCTGGCGCCTCTTCTCCGGCGTGATCCTGCGCCACTGTCTAGGCACCTCCACGCTCCTTTCGTCGAGGGTCTTGAACCTCTCTCACTCGACGAGGTGTTGCATGGATCCTTTGAATCCGCCCACGCCTACGAGGACTCACGTGGAAAACAAGCGGGGACGACGCCTCTCTATCGCACGGCGGACCTCCGCCTCGACCCGTGAGGGGAGTAGACGTGACCTCTTCCCAGGTGAAGAACAGCAGTTCGATCCCCGCGGATGCGATCAACCGATGCCGGCGAATATCGTTCTTGAAGGCCTCGTGACCCAGATGCCACTTGATGCTGTGGCATTCGATGCCCAGCCGAACCTCCGGGAAGTAGAAATCGAGTACGAACCGTTCGTCTTCAATCAAGACTTCGTGATCGGCTTCTACCGGTGAGTCGACCTTGCGCAGGATGGTCAGCATCCGCGTCTCGAACTGAGTACGGACCTTCTCATCCCTGAGGTCACGGGTTCGCAGCAGTCTCTTGAGAACCCCAGCCCCTTTTCGGCCCTGGCTGGATCGGAGAAGGTCGTCGAGTCTAGCTATCGTGGTGAGACACCGCCGTAGAGCATCGTCCAAGGCTCGGCCCACGTCCAAGGCCGAAATCTCGGCGGCGATGTCGAGAAGGATCCGCTCGACTGAAGCGATCCTTCGACCACGAACTAGCCGCGGTCTCGTCCGCTCTCCATCGGTGAGTCGAACCACTTTCAACCAGGCCGGGACCATAGGAACCGATGGCTTCGCGACCGTGATCCGCTTGGGGCGAGAGATCCCTTCTAGTCCAAGAAGGTAGGCGGCAGTCGTGGAGCAGAAGTAGCCGTGTTCGCCGAGCCAAAGGGTGACGGCGTCGAGGCGAGAGTCGAACGAGTCCCGCACGCCTCCAACTCGATAGATCCGTGGAAGGACCCTGACCCAGCCGTGCGTTCTGCACCGACGGCCGATCTGGTTTCGTGACAGCCCGCACGCCTTGAGCTGCGCCCAGGTGATGTGGCCGCCCTGTCCTTCCGCTACGTTCGCTGCCTTCTCGAACGAGGTCATCGCTTAGGAATAGCTTGCACGCCTCGTCGCGTCAGTGCTTTGGGTCACAGATTTCCACGTCAGTCCCCGTATGCGTGACTCACATGGAGAACCTCGCCGTCTCGCCGGCCGGGGAGGAACGGCGGGGCCGGGAGCGAATGGTTAGAGATGGACAGGCGCTTCCTTGTGGCTGCGGGGCTAGTGGCTCTCGCGATCCCTACCTCTGCGGTGGCTCAGGGGGTGCCGGTCATCCCCATCCCGCAGGATCCCACCGAGGAGGCCGCGGTTGAG
>WHTI01000227.1 GCA_009377815.1 Actinomycetota bacterium | reverse complement strand
GCGCTGAAGTCGATGGTCGACCGCTGGGCCGCTGCGACCGGTCAAGAGCAGCGGATCGCTTTTGAAGCGGCTTTGGCCGTACGGCAGATCGAGATCGGGTTGGCCAGCCTCGTGAGCATCTTGTTCGGCTTGACGTGGTCGCTCTACGGCATAGCCGTTCTTCGCAGCTCTCGTTATCCCAAGTGGCTCGGCGCGGTTGGCCTAGCAGGCGGTCTTGGAACGGTGACCGGCGGCATCGTCCAGGCATCGACAGGGTTCTCCGGATCGGCGATGACCATCAGCATGACTGCCAGTTCGCTCCTTCTGATCTGGATGATCAGCATCGCGGTGCACATGTGGCGATTGGCTCCACGACTCGAGACGGATGGTTGATGCGGTTGATGAAGGATCTCAGAACGGACGAAGAGGAGCAGGATCAATGAAGGCGATCGTGCAGGAGGAGTACGGACCGCCGGACGTCCTCCAACCAAAGGAGATAGACAAGCCGGCTGTCGGGGATCACGACGTATTGGTTCGGGTTCAGGCGGCCGCCGTCCATCCGGGTGACTACTTCGTCTTGACGGGCTCGCCGTATGTCGTCCGCCTGGCGTTCGGGGCGCGCTTCCCTGTGTTCGGGCCCGACAAGACAGTCGCCTCAAGCTTCCAGTAGCGCGCGGGTTGCCAAAAGGTTGCCAATTCACCCACTTTCGAGCCTTTCTAGTGAAACATCGAACGTGTGATCATCCGCAAAAGTCCTGCTCTGAGAAAGCGGAGGGCGGGGGACTCGAACCCCCAAGTCCTTGCGGACGACGGTTTTCAAGACCGTTCGGTTACCAGTTACCGTAGCCCTCCACCGCCAAGCCTAGTGGTAGACCAAGCCTAGTGGTAGACGGCTCTCCGAGTGTCCGCGTGATTGCGGAGGACATCGATAGCTGTCAATATAGGCCCATGAGGACCATCGCCCTGATCACCCAGGATTGCTGCCCGCCCCTGATGCAGGAGCCGATCGACGAGGCCGAGGCGGAACGCTTGGCGGCCGCTTTCAAGCTGCTCGGCGATCCCGGCCGACTGCGTCTGTTGAGCCTGATCGCCGGCCATCCCGGCGGCGAAGCGTGCGTCTGCGACCTCATCGAGCCTCTCGGATTGAGCCAGCCGACCGTCAGCCATCACCTCAAGCTCCTCCATCAGTCTGGCCTTCTGGAACGCGAGAAGCGAGGCACCTGGGTCTACTACAAGATCGATCCGACGACCCTCAAGACGATCCGGGACGCCCTCACCGTCTGAGGACCAGGCCAGCGCGATGGATTAGCGTCGTGGGTGTGCGGATCCCACCCGAAGTGATGGCCGAAGCTGAGGGACTTCTTCTGGAGTACTGCGGTGACCGCGTGTCGCCGGAAGTGCGCGACCAGATCAGATTGGAAGTCGAGAAGAACGTGGACTCGCTCACGATCGTAGAGCGCAGGCCGCCATGGCAACCAGACGATCCCGATCCGTCGTGGAGCAAGTTACTCGTCGCGCGCTTTCGCTACGACCCGTTGCATGCGAACTGGGCGCTCGAATGGCCCGACAGCGACCTCGATTGGCACCCCTATACGGGCATCGTTCCTTCGCCCGACATCATGGATCTGCTCGAAGAAGTTGACACGGATCCCACCGGCATCTTCTACGGCTAGCCTTTACTCGGCTTCGAACGCTACTCCGGGGCGATCGAGTCGAAGCCCGTGTAGGGGCGAAGGGCCCCCGGGATCGAGACGCTTCCGTCGGCGCGCTGGTGGTTCTCGAGCAGCGCCACGATCGTGCGGCCGACCGCGCACGCGGTGCCGTTGAGGGTGTGAACGAGCCCCTTGTCGCCGGCCCCCTTGTACCGGATGTTGAGGCGCCGGGACTGGTAGTCGGTGGCGTTGGTGGCCGAGGTGAGCTCGAGGTAACGGTTCCCGCCGGGGATCCACGCCTCGTTGTCGACCTTCTTGGCGGCAACCGCGCCGAGATCCGAGCCGCACATCACCAGCACGCGATAAGGGATCTCGAGGGCCTGGAGGATCTTCTCCTGGTTGGTCCGGATCGCCGCGAACTCGTCCCATGAGTCATCGGGGTGCGCGAACGAGAACTGCTCGATCTTGTCGAACTGATGCACCCGGATGAGCCCCTTGGTGTCCTTGCCATAACTACCCGCTTCGCGCCGGAAGCAAGTGGACATCCCTGCGTAGCGAACCGGAAGCCCCTCGGCCCCCAAGGTCTCGTCCGCATACATCGATGCCAGGGCGACCTCCGAGGTCCCCGTGAGGTATAGGTCGTCCTTCTCGATCTTGTAGTACTCGAACTCCTCTGCCGGGAGGAAACCGGTGCCGTACATCGCGCGCTCCCGGACGAGCACCGGGGTGACGACGGGCGAGAAACCGCGTTCAAGGAGGAAGTCGATCGCGAACCGAACCAGCGAGAGCTCGAGGATCACTCCCTTGCCCGTGAGGTACACGAAGCGACTTCCGGAGGTCTTGGCCGCTCGCTCGGAGTCGAACAGCCCGAGGCTCTCGCCGAGTGCGACGTGATCTTTGGCCTCGAAGTCGAAGTCGGGCTTGTCGCCGACCTCTCGCTCGACGACGTTGTCGTCCTCGGAGGTTCCCTCGGGAACGGAGTGGTGCGGCAGGTTGGGAAGGAACGACGCCGCGTCGTTGAGCTCGGCCTCGAGCCTCTCGAGATCGACCTCGATGTCCTTGAGCTGCTCGGCGAGGACCCGCGCATCCTCGATCGCCGCGGGACGCTCTTCAGGGCTCGCCTTGCCGATCGCCTTGGAGGCCCGGTTGTGCTCGGCCCGCAGGGCCTCGACCCTGCCCAGAAGTGCCCGGTAGCGGGCATCGAGTTCGACGACGGCCTCGAGGCCCTCAACCCCTCCACGCCGCTCATAGGCGGCACGGACGGCGCCGAGGTCCTCCCTAACCAGCCTTAGATCGATCATCTGCAGGCTGCGGTGGAGCGGGGCGCTTGCGGTCCGGCCCCCGTCCGGCGCCGGCCATCGCCTTGGAGATGGCCTCACGCTCTTCCTCGGAGAGATTGTGCTCGGACGAGAGATTGCGGATCGGCTTCGAATAGGTCCGCGATTCGGTCCGTCCGTTGATCGAAGTGACGACGAGTCCGTCTCCGTGGTCATCGAGCAGAGCGGCTGAGAACGACAAGCGGCCGCCCATCTCCTCGAAGGCGTCGTAGCGTACGACATAGAACCGCTGGACCCCGAGCCTCCGGGAGGCGATCTCACTCTTCAGGTCCGTCCCGAGCGAATCGAGCTTCTGGCCGTAGCCGTCGAGCTGGCCGCCCCAGGCACTCAAGGTCGCCACCAGATCCCGCTCGGAGCCGTCCCCCCGCACCACCTTGTACTGCCGGTTCATCTTCCGGAGACGGAAAGCAAGGTAGACCGCCACGATGAAGGCGAT
>WHTI01000061.1 GCA_009377815.1 Actinomycetota bacterium | reverse complement strand
CGGGGAGTTCGCGGCGACGCCGCTGCCCGACGGGACCCTTGACGTCGATCCGAACTGGAGGGCAGCCCACATCGCGACGCGCCCGGTTCCGATCTTCGGGGAAGTGACGTGCAACAAGGCGCTCATCCCGCAGCTGCGAAGTGTGCTCGACGAGATCGTGGAGCGCGGCCTCGAGCATCTCGTCACCAGCGGCTTCGGCGGTTGCTACTCACCCCGGGCCATCCTCTCGGGACCGGGAGCGAGGCTGTCGCACCACGCCTACGGGATCGCGGTTGACCTCAACGTGGCCGAGAACGGTTACGGGCGCCAGCCCCGGCTCGATCAGAGGATCGTCGAGATCTTCGAGGAGCAGGGCTTCACCTGGGGTGGACGCTGGCTGGTTCCCGACGGGATGCACTTCGAGTGGTCGAGGTTCCCCGGAACCGACTGACCGCGAACTCGCCAACGGCAGCCCGCGTGACGGCAGCTTGAAGGACCTTCACAACGGAGCGGATCTGGTCCGCGTGCTCGGTTCCGGCAGAGATCCGCACGAAGGGGATCCCATGATCCGCATGAGCCGAAGTCAGGTACACGCGCGTCGTGTCGAATCCGAAGCTGGTGCCGTGGACCATCGGAACGCCGGCGGTTCGAGCTTCGTCCAGACACAACTCGACCAACCGTTGCCTGACGGGGTGGTGATCGATCGTGGGATGGAACCCGATCGCCAAGCTTCCGCCGTGGAACGCTCGTTCCCGAGCGACTGCGTAAGAAGGGTGGTTCGGTAGGGAGGGGTGGTGGATGTCGAGGGGGAGGCACCATTCCTCGACATGCTGCTGAAGACTCATCGCGATGGCGGCCGCGTTGCGACCGATCCTGGCGAGTCGCCGTTCGAGGACCGGTCGATCGGGGGTCGGCAACTGCGTGACCGACATGTCCGTGATGTTGGTCCCGAGGTGCTCGCGCAACTCGTCGAGGGCCGCCCCGTCTACGGAGGAAGCAACGATCATGCCGGCCGCGGTTCGGTCGAAGCCGAGTTGCGCGTACTTCGTGATGCTCTCGAACTCGATCAGGCGAAGTTCTTCGCGGTTTTCCCGTGCCCATGGTTGAGCCGTGACCGACCGGCCGGTGTTGTCGACAACCACAACCCCCGCGAACCCGATCGAAGCGAGGCGACGGAAGATCCCTTCAAGGTCGGGGAATGCGATCGTCGAGTTGTTGCCGAGCGAGTCGAGGACGAGTCCCGAGGGATCGATCTGCTGCACCGCCTGCATCACGGTCTCCAGGTTCGTCTCATCGACCTCCACGACCTTACGTCCGGCGATCCCGCTCTCGAGTAGGTCACGGCACTCGTGATAGGTGGCCCTCCCCACGAGTAGCGGCCTTCCGCTCGGCTCGGCGCGGATGAGATGAGCGATCGTGATGAAGGCGGACATGCCGGAGGACGTAACCAGGGCCCTCAGGCCATCCTTCCGCCTCGCATCCACGTACTGGTTGAGCCACGCCTCTTCGTAGTCGGCGGCGAGCCGGTGCCTGTCCCTCTTGTAGTCATCCAGGAACGACGTGATGGTTCCGCATTCGCGACCGGCATTGGACATCACCGAATGTGCGATCGACGGTGAGTTCCAGTCGGACGCCAGGGTTGCCCCGGCGATGGCGGCCAGCCTCGAGCGGAGGAGAGAGGCATGATGCTCCTTCGCAGCTTGGAGCGGTGACGGTTGCATCTCTTGGAGCAGGCCGGGGGTCACGGCGCCGCTCAGCTCCTCGATCTGAGCTCGAAGGCCATTCGTCTGTTCGAGGATGAGGCGGGATTGCTCGGTACGGGTCGCCAGCGGGATGGTGGGGCATCGGGACACTTCATCGGCTCGCTCCAGGATCGCATCCCTAAGCCTTTGGGCAACCGAACGAAGGTCGCGCAGGTCGGAGAGCAGATCCTCCACCGAGCAGAGTGATGACGTCCCATCCCTCACGTGTCCCATCGATGGTTCGACGTTCTAGGGGTGCGTGAAGTTCGGGTCTCCTCAGGGACCGTCGGAGCCGGCGGGGTACTTCAGGAGTTCCGGTGTGCCTGCCGCCCAGGTGTCGAGGATCGGTTCCATGATGCGCCACGATTCCTCGGCTTCGTCGTTGCGGATCGAGAGAGTTGGGTCTCCGTCGAGGACGTCGAGAAGGAGCCGCGCGTATGCGTGTTGATGCTGCGGTGGGAATGCGACGGAGAGGTCGATGTCCTCCAGCTTGAACGGATCTCCTTCACCATTCACGTTGACCCTCAGGTGGACCTCGTCGGGGTTGAACGAGATCTCGAGCACGTTCTTACACGCCGCAGTGTCCTTGAAGGCGAGGTGCGGGACCTCCTTGAACGTGACCCTCACGTAGGCACGCGCATCCCGGAGTGCCTTCCCGGCCCGCAACGTGAACGGAACCCCAGCCCAGCGCCAGTTCCCAAGCGCAAGCTTCACCTGCGCGTAGGTCTCGATGTTCCTCGCCGCGTCGATGCCGGGCTCGTCGGTGTAATTGGGAACCTCGCGTTCACCGATCTTCCCGGCCGTGTAACGAGCTCGGACCGTGTCGGCCTTGATGTCGGTGGGCGTCATCGTCTGCACCGAACGCAGAACCGCAACCTTCGCATCGCGGAAGTCCTTCTCGAGCAGCGAGGAGGGTGGCTCCATCGCGATGAGAGCGAGCACCTGCAGGAGGTGGTTCTGGAGCATGTCTTTCAGGGCTCCGGTGCGGTCGTAGTAGGAGGCCCGGTTCTCGACCGTCAGGGTTTCATCCCAGATGATGTCGACCGATTCGACGTGCTGGTTGTTCCACAACGGCTCGAGGATCCGGTTGGCGAAGCGGAGCCCGAGGATGTTCTGGACCGTCTGCTTGTGCAGGAAATGGTCGGTCCTGAAGATGACGTTCTCGGGGAAGTGGGCGCGCAGGCTGCGGTTCAGTTCCTGGGCCGATGCGAGGTCCTCTCCGAACGGTTTCTCGATAACGATGACGCTGCCCTCGGGAAGACCGGCGCGCCCGAGGGACTCGATGGTGGGCCTGAAGAATCTCGGCGGTAGGGCGAGGTAGGCAACCATGGGGGAGTCGATGTCCGAGATCGCCGCCTCGACCTGATGGGGGTCGGTGACGTCCGCCTCGGCGTAGTCGAGGGCCTCGACGATGGTGTCGCGGGAGGTTTGGTTAAGATCACCGGCGTGCTCGGCGAGTTCGGCGGTCATGTGGGCTTTGAACTCGCCCGTGGTCAGGTCGGTGATGTCGACGCCGACGATCCGGAACCCCTTGGGAAGCTCGCCCGATGCGTGAAGCTCGGCCAGGCCCGGCAACAACAGCCTCGACGCGAGGTCGCCGGAGGCCCCGAAGATCACCAGATTGCAGAGCGCGTCGGCGCGGCTCTTGGTCTTCATGCACCGTGATTACCACACCCCCTTACGATGGAGGGGATGGCTAATGAGAAGAAGGTCTAGGTGCGCTGTCCGGTCTGCTCCCACGAGGAGGACAAGGTCGTCGACTCGCGCGTGACCGAGGACGGCCGGGCGATCCGGCGCCGTCGCGAGTGCTTGAGTTGCGCCAGCCGCTACACGACGTTCGAGAGGATCGAGGATGCCCCCCTCATGGTCATCAAGAGGAGCGGCGAAGAGGTCTCCTTCGACCGTCAGAAGATCGCCGAGGGCCTCAGGATGGCGAGCAAGAACCGGCCCGTGGACGCGACTCAGATCGAGGCGATCGTCGATGAGGTCGAGCAGAAGGTGCGCTCCAACGGCAAGCGCACCGTCACGTCCGCAGAGATCGGCCGTGAGGTGCTCGATCGGTTGCGCGCCCTCGACGACGTCGCCTACCTCCGATTCGCGTCGGTATACAAGGGCTTCCAGGAACTCACCGACTTCGAGAAGGAACTCCTCTCACTGCTGCAGAGGAACAAGAGCGGGTGAGGCTTCAGATCAAGTTGCTCCACCCCGATGCTCAGGCTCCGTCCTACGCCCACCCCGGTGACGCGGGCCTCGACCTCAGGTCGGTCGAGGACATCGTTCTGAAGCCGGGCCAACGGGCGGCCATCGCCACCGGTCTCGCCGTGGCGATCCCGGACGGCTACGCCGGGTTCGTCCATGCTCGATCGGGCCGGGCCCTCAAGGAAGGGCTCGCGCTCCCGAACGCGCCCGGTCTCATCGACGCGGGATTCCGCGGTGAGCTGAAGGTGCTCCTCGTAAACCTCGACCCCGATACACCGATCGAGATCCGCAAGGGCGAGAAGATCGCGCAGATGGTCATCCAGAAGGTTGAGAACGCCATGGTCGAGATGACCGAGACGCTGGATGAGACTCCCCGCGGCGAGGGCGGGTTCGGGAGTACGGGGATCTGATGCGGCGTTCCATCATCGTTCTGATCGTCGTCGGGATCATCGTGACTGCAGCGGTTCTCGTGGACATCTTCGCCAAGGGCATGGCCGAGCGCGCGGTGGCCACCTCGGTGCAGGAGGGACTAGACCTGGACGAGGAGCCCGACGTCGCGATCGGAGGCTTTCCCTTCATCGTCAACCTCTTGAACGGTGTCGTCCCCGAGGTCTCCCTGGATGCCGAGAACGTGGGCCGGGGGCGCGTGAGGTTCGATCTCGTGACACTCAAACTGAGCAACGTCCGGCTCGATACCTCCGCCTTGATCTCGGGCGAAGCGGAGTCGATCAGGATCGGAGGTGGGAGGGGAAGAGCGGTGATGTCCGGGGCGACCTTGAGCCGTCTGCTCCAACGGGAGGGAGTCGATGCCAC
Organism: Actinomycetota bacterium; assembly: GCA_009377815.1. Lineage (GTDB taxonomy): Bacteria > Actinomycetota > CADDZG01 > CADDZG01 > WHSQ01 > WHTI01. Next base: position 9,740 of record WHTI01000061.1, on the reverse strand, counting down.
GATCGAGTTCATCGACGGCGAGGTGATCGTGTCGCCCGAGGGCTCGCTCGAGCAGGCCTCGGGCGATCTCAGCCTCGAGGGACGGAACCTAGTGCTGAGCTCGCCGCTGCTCCCCGAATCGGTCTCGTTGCCGCTACCCGTGATCGCCGAGGGCCTGACCTATCGAGCCCTCGAGATCGGCGAGGGCCAGGCGCTCTTGGAGGTCGGCCTGTCGGCCGGCGAGTTCCGCCTTCCCGAAGGCTAGCGCGGCCGTCTGAAAGGGGTGTTCGAGGGGGGAGGTTCCCCTATAATGACCAATCGTTGCGGGCGTGGCTCAGTGGTAGAGCATCACCTTGCCAAGGTGAGGGTCGCCAGTTCGAATCTGGTCGCCCGCTCGGTTGATGCAGCAGGTCACGGGCCTTCCAATGGCCCGTGATTCGCGTTGCGAAGCCGCCTTTCTGTCCATCATTGGCCATCACTTGTCCATCATTGCTCTCCAGTCACCCGAGAAAAGGAGATGTGTGATGGCCGGTTCGATCCGTCAGCGGGGCCGCAACTCATGGCAGATACGCGTCTACTCTGGAACCGACCCCGAAACCGGGCAGCGTCGCCAGTTGACCCGAACGGTGCGAGGGAGCCGGACGCAGGCCCAGCGGGAGCTTCGGGCCCTTGCCGCTTTCGCCAACGTCGGCCCTGCGGTCGGTGCTCGGACCACGCTGGCAGAGCTACTCGAGCGGTGGTTCGCTGCGAACGAAGCTGATTGGGCAACGACGACCGTGCGGAGCACATGGTCGATAATCGAGCGGCAGCTCAAACCGAAGCTCGGGCACGTGCGGGTGCGGGATCTCACGACGGTGATGATCGATGAGTTCTATGCGTTGCTTCGCGTCGATGGCGCGGTCGAAGGGGGACCGCTGTCGCCGGGCAGCGTTCAGCGCATCCACGGCGTTCTCCATCGGGCGCTCGCTCAAGCGATGCGGTGGGAGTGGATCTGGAGTAACCCGGCCGCGTCCGCATCACCACCGAGGATGGAGCCGGTCGAGATGCGTCCACCCTCTCCCGAGCAGGTGGGCCGACTCCTCGACCACGTCAAGGCGCGCACCACCCGTTGCTGCATCTCTTCTTGATCTTGGCTGCTACGACGGGTGCGCGCTGGGGTCAGCTCCTCGCCCTCAAGTGGGCTGACGTGGACTTCGAACATTCGAGTTTGTCGTTCCAACGTGCTTGGGTCGAAGGTCCCAACGGACCAGTTCTGGCACCCACCAAGACGAGGCGGTCCCACAGAGTCGCGCTTGACCCCTACACGCAGCACCTACTCGAGGAACAGTGGACCGTAGTCTCCGCTGGCACCATCGGTGATCTTGACGTCGCGTTCGTCTTCTCACATCACCCACTTGGTGGACGACCGTGGAACCCAAACTGGGTGACGAAGCAATTCATAAGGCATCGCCGGGCAGCCGGTATCGAGCACTTTCGCCTACACGACCTCCGTCATTTCATGGCAACTCAGATGCTTGGGTCAGGTGTCGCCGTACCCGTTGTTTCGGCTCGTCTCGCTCACGCGCGAGCATCGACGACGTTGAACGTGTATGCCCACGCTATCCCCGGCGCGGATATCGAAGCAGCTCAACTGATTAGCGGAATCGTCAACAGCCGTCCGTTACGACTGATGACCTCACTGCGTCCGAGTCCTCGCGGAGGGAGGATGCCATTCATGACGAGCCCACCGCTGTCTTGATTACGACTAGATCGTAGTGGGCCAGCGACGTGGTGTGTCCCGGGGATCATCCCGCATACTGGAACTTACGAATCTCGCGTTTCGGAATCTCCTGATGAGAGGTTGAGGATGAGCACTCCTATTTTTGATTCGGTACGAGTAGCCGCGATCCAGGCAACTCCGGTGATCCTCGACGCCGATGCCACCATCGAGAAGACTGTCGCGTTATTGAGCGAAGCTGCTGCTGATCATGTGCAGTTGGCCGTCTTCCCCGAGACCTTCGTTTCGCTCTATCCGACCGGGGGGTGGGGTCACCAGGCGGCTCGTTTCGATGGATTCGATGAGATGTGGGAGAGGCTATGGCACTCGTCGGTGGAGGTTCCGGGACCCGCTATCGATCGTCTCGTTGCGGCCTGCGCGGAGCTGGACATCCACTGCGCGATCGGCATCAACGAACGGGAGCTGGAACGGCCGGGTTCCCTCTACAACACCATCGTCCTGCTAGGTCCTTCCGGAGTTCTGTGGAAACACAGGAAGTTGATGCCCACCATGCACGAGCGGCTGTTCCACGGCATTGGCGCGGGTGACGATCTGGATGTAGCGGATACGCCGGCTGGTCGGGTGGGAGGGCTGATCTGCTGGGAGAACCGCATGCCTCTCGCTCGGCACGAGATCTACCGCAAAGGCGTACAGGTGTGGATCGCTCCCACTGCCGATGACTCTGATGGCTGGGTCGCCACGATCCGCCACATCGCGATCGAATCCGGTGCCTTCGTCATCTCCGCTGCTCAATACATCCCACGTTCCGCGTTCCCGGACGATTTTCCTATCGCCCTGCCGGATGAAGATGTTCTTGGACGAGGAGGCAGCGCGATCGTCGACCCGCGCAACGGAGCGATCATCGCCGGTCCGCTTTACGACGCAGAAGGGATGGTCGCGGCAGATATCGACCTCAAACACGGGTTGCACGCAAAGCGCTGGTTCGACTCCGTTGGCCACTATTCCGCGCCGGCAGCTCTATCCGGAGCAGTTAGTTCGAGTCGAAGCCATGAGGTCGGCCCGGAGGATTAGGTGGGCTCAGCATTCAGATGTATGTTGGCCGCTCAAACGCTCTCCCAAGGAGGCTTCCAGTGGCCGAGTTTCCCGGCATCGGACATGTTGCTGTAACCGTTACTGACCTGGATCGAAGCCGAGAGTGGTACTCGAAGCTCTTTGGCTCGCCGCCGGTGCTCGACGAGGACACCGGCAGCTTCCATCACGTCGTCTTCGCCCTCGGCGGCGGCGCCCTCTTCGGCTTGCACACCCACACGAAAGAGAACGATCAGCCGGACTTCAGCGAGTTTCGCACCGGGCTGGATCACATCGCGTTCGGCGTCGGAAGCCGCGGCGACCTCGAATCGTGGGAGAAAAAGCTCGACGATCTCGGGATCGCGCACGGCGGCATCCAGGATGCGCCTTATGGTTCAGGACTCTCGTTCCGGGACCCCGACAATCTGCCGCTCGAATTCTTCGCTCCGCCTTCTTAGCTTGTAGCTGCCCCGCTGAGCGACTACTGCTGAATCCTGTTTCCCCGCGCGGTGAATGAATAGCGTTTGAGCCGGGGCGGCCCCCGAAACGGAGGACACAGCTAGAGTCGACGCGTGCGGCCGGAGACCCGTTACACGAAGAGCGACAATGTGACATCGCCTATCAAGTGATTGGCGACGGCGCCATCGACCTCGTTTTCGTCCCTGGATTCGTGTCTCATATCGAGCTTGCCTGGGAGGAACCGCGACTCGCTCACTTCATGACCGGCTGGCGTCTTTCGCGAGGCTGATCGTCTTCGACACGTACTCCCACGGGCTTCTTGACGACCTCGTGGCGAGATGGTGGCTCGGGTGCGCTCCGGATGGGCGTGCATCACGGAACTTTGTGCCTTCGCTGCTGCTGGGTTGTGATGATCCTGCTGTTCGTGCTCGGCGTGATGAGCCTGTTCTGGATCGCCTTCCTCGCCATGTTCGTGCTCGTCGAGAAGTTGTCTAGACGGGGCGAGGGGATTTCGGTCATCGGTGGTGTCGTCATGATCGTCTGGGGCCTGGGTGCGGTGTTCGGCGGGTGAGCGGCGGAGACCGGGTAGGCACGGTCAGTGCGTCTCGCTCACGCCGCTGAAGAAGGTGGCGTAATGGAGGAACTCTGCTACTGGTGCCACGTGTGATCTTATGGATGGAGCCGATGACAGGAGAACATTATGAGCAAGGTACGGGTGATCAGCCAGGGGTCCGCTAAAGACTACGAGGGCCTGCGATTTTGTGAAGCGGGGATGTGCGTTTGTCGAGGAGAACGAGCCGGGTGCCTTGGCTTACGAATGTTTCGCGGATGAGGCAAGCGAGCGGGTGGTGTGGCACGAGATGTACGAGGACGAGGACGCGTTCGTGGCGCATGTCCAGAACCTCACCGAGACCGGCATGCTCGACGAAATGATGCAGGTCTACGAGATCGAGCGGATCACGTTCTTAACGCGGATAACGGATCCGCGGATTCAGGAGATCGCGCAGCAGTTCGGGGCTACCATGCTTCACGGCCTCGGTGGCGTCGTCCGCTAATCGCGCTGGTTTTCGGTTCTTTTGTCCGAAAAGTTCGGGTAGTACCCTCAGGCTGAACCGGTCCTCACGAGGCTGCAGATTCACATCAGAATCCTGAACGCGTAGAAGTGGCGTGCGGTGGCGACGATGTAGCACTCGTCGCGGCAGATGCCGCTACTGCCATCTCGTCGCAGCGCCGAACGGGATCCTGCGTGTCAGAGCAAGGTTCTCATCACCTCGCGCAGGCAGTTCGTCGGTATGGGCAAAGAATCTGCACAGTGATTAAGGGTTTGGACGCAGAAGAGGCTACTTTCATAGTCGCTTCTCGCCCTAATGGAGTTGCCATCAGAAGTGTTCCCGGCGGAGTTGCGGGAAGAGGTCATAGACGTATGTGAAGGATCACCTCTTTATATGGAAGATCTTCTTTCAGGTTCGAGGTGGACCGCGCCGTGGATCGGGTACAGGTGCATGCTGGTTCATTCGCCGGGTCAGGCCGGCTGCTGCGCTGGCGAGAAGAACTCAGTCAGTGCGTCGGCGAGCGCCTCGGGATGGGTCAGCGGGGCGGCGTGTGCGACATCCGGAATCTCGCGCAGCTGTGCGTTGGGGACGTGGTCGACCACGTGCCGCGCGCTGACGATGAAGAAGGGCTTGGTGTTCGACGCGTGCAGCACCATGACCGGAGCCGAGATGGTGCCGAGCACCGCCGAATCGTCAACGGCGGGGACTTCATCCTCCGCCATCATCTGCTGGAACAGGTTGAGCAGGTTCGGGACGTAGCGCCCCGCCGCCTCGAAGTAGCCAGCGTCCTCGGCGACGGCGATCTCCTGGTCGGTGAAGGGAAAGCCGGCGAACGCCCGACTGGCAGCTGTCAGTCTGCCTTCGGCGGCCAACTCTCCCGTGCGGGCGAGAGCGCCGCCAACAGCCGCCTGCGTCTGCTCGTCGAACAAGCTGGCAGCGACGGGCTCGAAGGCGGCCACCGCGGTCACCACGTCGGACTGCGCCGCCACGGCGAGGGCCTGGCTGGCGCCACCGGACCATCCCACCAGTCCGGCCGGTTCTCCGATGCTGTCGACGTAAGTGACGAAATCCGCGGCGATCCGACTGGTGCTGAGGTCGGGGTGGTCACCACTGAGGCCACGGCCCCGCATGCTCGGCAGATGGCAGGTGAACCGGCCGGTCAAGTGCGGCAGCAGTCCCTGCCAGTCGAGGTCGCCATCGCCGATGAGGCCTTGTAGGAACACCAGCAGTGGCCCCTGGCCCTGCACGGTCGCACCGATGGTGACGCCGTCGGTGGTGGTGACGTAGTGGGTGCGTTGGTCGCTCATGTTCTGTCTCCTCCGTCTCGTGCGGTCATGCCAGCAACGATGACGCAGACGACGTCGGAGAACGTCACCCGACCGGGTACGTCTCGGCGGTCATTGGGTGGTATTAGAGGTCGCGGCGGGCAACCTGTGCGGCGAGATCCGCGCGTCCATCGACGTCCACCTTGTCGTAGACGTGGGACAGGTGCTTCTTGACCGTGTTGACGCTCATGAACAGCCGCAGACCGATCTCCGCGTTGGTGTGGCCTTCGGCGACCAGCCGCACGATGTCGCGTTCGGCGGGGGTCAGTGACGCCCAGCCGATCTGCGGGCGTTGACGCTCGCCCCGCCCGCGGCGGGCGTAGGCGACGGCATCGGCCAGCGACAGTCCACTCCCCGCATCCCAGCATGCGGTCAGGTCGGCGGGATCCAGTGCGGCTCGTGCCGTGCTGCGGGCACGATCGGAGCGGTCGGCCTGGAAGGGGAAGCGGGCGATGCCGGTGTCGGTGTGGAACCGCTGCGACGCGGCGAGCAGGCGAATGGACCGCTCGGGCTCGCCGAGGGCTACGGCCATGCCGGCGATCTTTTCCAGTGCCGCGGCGGCCCCGACCCGGTCGCCGTAGTCGTCCAGGACCTCCAGACTGTCATGGGCCAGCTCCCATGCCTCTTCGAGGTCCTCGTCCTCGTCGGCCAGCTCCGCGAGGCCGAGCAACGAGCGACCCAGAGGGAACGGGAGCCGTGGGTCGGTCGACAGTGCGCGGGCGGCCTGAAGATGTGCTCGCGCGTCGGCCTGGCGCTCCTGGCCGAGTGCGAGCACGCCCAGCAGCCACTCACCGATGGACTCGTCCAGGCGGCTGCCGCCACCACGGCCGATCCGCACGATCTCTGCGGCCGTGGCACGAGCAGTTTCCAGATCGCCGGATGCGTACGCCGACAACGCGAGCCAGTGACGGAGCGCCAGGTCGTACTGAGACCCCTCCAGGGCCCGTGACCGCAACACCGCCTGCGCCCGGGACAGCCACTCCTGTGCCCCGCGGTGGTCGCCTTGCAGCACGGCAGCCGCTCCAAGTCCGGTCAGCCCGATCACCTCCCACCCAGGACGTCCGACCTGCCGGCTGAGCTCGACGGCGCGTCGAGCGTGTCGGCGTGTCTGGTCGAGCCTCCCGGACCACTCCGGCCCCGGCCCAAGGCCCGCGCCAAGGGACGCGTGGACGGCCGGCAGTTGGAAGGTGAGGTCGTTGGCTTCGCACACTTCCTCGGCCTGCTCGAACAGGCGGCACCCGGCGTCGATCGAGCGGCCACAGAACCGCGCTCCCCCAGCGAACGCCAGGACGTAGGCGCGGGTCGAAGCATCTTCGCACCGCTCCGCGTGTTGGAGCGCCTGCTGGACGTCGGTGTCCACCTGTTCGCTGGTCGACAGTCCCGACCGCGCCCCTGAGTAGGCTCGTTGGCCCAACCCGACGGCGAGTGGCCCGTCCGCATCAGCGGCGCGTGCCGCGTCGACCGCCTGGCTCGCCGACCCATAGGCGCTAGCCGGTTCGCTTCCGGCAAGGGCCAGGGCCGCCGCGGTGATCAACGTCCGCACGCGCTCGTCATCGGGGGCGCCCGGGGCATCGGCCGCGTCGTGCAGCCGCCGGTGCACCTCCCGGGACAGGCCGCGGTCGAACCAGAAGCGGACGATCGGCTCGGTGAGGTCCACCAGCGCCCGCAGGTCTCCGAACTCCGTCGCCCAGTCCATCGCGGCCCGCAGATCATCCAGATCGGCCGCAAGCCGCGCCGCCCAGGGCCTAGGCTGTCCACCAGTGAGACCCGCGTGCGCCCGCTCCGCCAGCCCCACATGGAACTCCAGATGGCGGCCACGCACGCGATCGGAATCGTCCAGCTCGGATAGTCGCTGCCGGGCATATACCCGGATCGTGTCCAACAGTCGGTAGCGCGCCCTGCCCCGACGCTGGACGACCTGCAACAACGAGTGCTCGACCAACCGAGCTACCAGGTCAAGCACGTCATCGCCGTCGATCCCGTCCCCGGCCACTACCGCCTCGGCAGCATCGAGCTCGAACGAGCCGGCGAACACCGACAGCCTCGCCAACGCCAACTGCTGCACGTCGTCGAGCAGCTCATAGCTCCAGTCCAGCGACGCCTCGAGCGTTCGCTGGCGCGCCGGCGCGCCGCGCATCCCGCCGGTCAGCAGTCTGAACCGGTCCGACAGCCCGGCCGCGATCTGGTCCGGCGCCAGCACCCGCACCCGCGCCGCCGCCAACTCGATCGCCAGCGGGACCCCATCCAGACGCCGGCAGATCTCGGCCACCGCCGAAGCGTTGTCGTCACCGATCCGAAAGTCCGCGGCCACCTGCCGGGCACGCACCTCGAACAAGCGGGCCGCGTCCGCTGCCGCGACGGTGCTGACGGACCGAGCACCGGGGTCGGGCACCGGCAGCCCGGTGACGACGAACGTCGCCTCACCCTCGACGACCAGCGGCACGCGGCTCGTGGCGAGCACGTGCAGCTGCGGACATGCCGACGACAGCCCGGCGACCAGCTCCGCGCACGCCCCCGCCAAGTGCTCGCAATTGTCGAGCACGATTAGCAGATGCCGAGCATGAAGCTGCTCAGCGAGCGTGTCGGTCAGCACCTGTTCGGGTCGCTCGTGGACGTCCACCGCCCCACCAATGGCCAGTGCGACCAGCCCGGGTTCGCTCACCCCTTGCAGGTCCACCCAACAGGCCCCATCAGAAAACCGCGACGCCACGTCCCCGGCGACCTCCACGGCCAGCCGCGTCTTACCGCAGCCACCCGAACCGGTCAGCGTCACCACCCGGGCTTCCGCGACCAGGTCGGCCACCTTCGCACGTTCACGCTCGCGGCCGACGAACGCCGCGACCCCAACCGGCAGCCCGCTCTGCATCTCCATGGATTCCACCCTGCCCCGATCCTACGAGCACGCCGAGATGGATTTATCGCTGCCTAGGTACCGTATGCGGGGAAACTAAGGGCTAGGCGTTATAGCCGTCATCTCCAGAGGCACGGCGTCGGTTCTTGAGCTGGGCACGGAGCGCGTCGTTGACAGCTTTCCGAGTTTTGAACTCGGCGGCCACATCCGGGTCCAGAACGACAAAGTTGGAGCCTTCGGCGAAGCGGTCCGCGTACTTGCCCCTCACGCCATCGCTGAAGTCATACTCATCGCGCATGTCGGGGTCTTGACCGTCAGTCTTCATAGGATCGCCTCTCAGTAGCGATTCTAGCGCTGATGATTCGGATTCTCTCGCCTCGGTAGGTGTGGACCACCACCATGAGCCGGCCCGCGAACGACTGCCCCAACAGGACAAAACGCTCCTCGGGATTGGCGATGGTCAATGAAAGCGGATCTCCGAATGCTGTGGCCGCTTCATCGAACGGAACCCCATGCTTCTCGAGATTCGAGTCGGCTTTGTTGGGATCCCACTCGATGTCCATGGATGGAGCGTAGTGGCCGGCATCTGAGTCGACCAGCATTCCCGCTCCCATTCCGCTCCTGTAAGGATGACAAAGGATGGCCACCGTTGCCCAAGGGTGAGTCTCTGGATCTGTGGTCTGACCTGCGCACATACGCTTGACGCACGCAACGTCAAAAGGTGGCGCGTTTCCTAAATCACCTTGCCAAGGTGAGGGTCGCCAGTTCGAATCTGGTCGCCCGCTCCAGACAAAAACCCCCTGGTGACAGGGGGTTTGTTGTTTCTCACAGTGCGATTGCGAATCTGCGCCCTGAAGTGGAATCCCGCAGCAATCCCACACGGGTTTCGAAGGACAGGTGCTTCTCCTGTAGGCAGAAGCCGTACGTGTAGTCCCTCAAGAAAGACCCCTTGACCTCCCATGGCTCGTCCTATACCTTGTGATCCGCGGAGTAGGGGTCGAGCTCCCGGCGTCCAGAAAGCCGCCTGGTGACAGGGCTGTCTACGTGCGCTTGGCGCGTCGCCGGATCACCGCTTTCCCGATATTGCCGTACGCGATCCAGCCCCAGAACCCCCACATCCCCGTGATGAGACCCAGTCCGAGATATTCGTGCACAAGTGCCAGGGGGATCGCGCAGACATAGGCCAGGAAGCTGAGCGCCTGTCGGCGCCGCAGCATGGTGATCAACTCCGCCGGGACACCAGCTCTAAGCAATCCCCGCTCCGGCTTGAGCGCCAGCATTACGATGTT
>WHTI01000331.1 GCA_009377815.1 Actinomycetota bacterium | reverse complement strand
TGAACAAATTCAAGGCGGCCGCAGACTACGCGATCGCGGACACGGAGACCGCCTACTACGAGCTCGCCAAGGACACCGAGCAGACGTCCGCGGCCATGCACAGGCTCGCCGACCTCGGCTCCGAGCACGCCTTCGACGGTGACAGCATGCGCCGGTATCATCAGAGTGGCATGATCGGTGCTGCCGGCCAGACGGCCACCCGGTGGGTCCACGACATGTGAAGAATCCGGGTGGAACGATGGCTCCACCTCCGGCTCCAGATACATGGCCACGACCGTCTGAGCGATCCTGTCCGCAACGGTGGGGATGCCGAGCATTCTCGACCCTTTCCCGTCTCTCTTCGGTGAATCGCTTCACTGATCGCGCTGATCACTGCACTGAATGTGGTTGCGCTGGTGGTGCTGAAGAACATGTCACCCGCCTTCGGTGACCCGCAGTCCGGCGGGCCGGTGGTCACGCTGGTGCGCGATGGCCAGCCGAACGCCGTCGTCGTCTGGTGGAGCGCCGACCAGACGTCTGTCCCCGCTTCGAGCGCAACACGACGAAGTCGGCCGGCCTCGGAGTGGGCGCCTCGTTCGCCATACAGCGGTATCAATGGGGCTCAACTTTCTGACCCCTCCTCGAGTGGGATGAACGTACTGCCAGCGAACCGGTCCCGCGCTGTCAACCCCTCAGGCGTGTATCGCATCACGCTGGTCCCATCCTCGAACAGCCACACCTCGGGATAGCCGCTGTCCGTCGGCACGATGTATTGCAGGCGCGGATTTCCCACCGGAGCGGTGAGCTCGCAGTCGTAAGACTGCAGCCAGGGGTACGACCGCGAGAGTGTAGCCAGGAAGTTGTTGTCAGCACACTTCTCATCGGCGTCCAACTGATCGGTGTTAGTCGTGTCGATGAGGTAGAGCGGTTTGCCGTTGCTCGAGCCACGCATGAACAACAGGCTCCACGGCGTCATCGGCTGATCGATGACCACCCCATCGCTCATCTGGTAGGCGGGCAGCACGATCGGGACGTTCATCAGGATCTCGGCGTCGTGGCGGACCAGCACCTCGTCCAGGGCCCGCATCGCTCGCAGCCCCTGCTTCGTCATCGAGGAGGCCGGGTGGGACGTGGGCTGGATCCCGGGCATCTCCGGGCTCGCCGAGCCGTCGAATCCACCGTAGTCGTAGCCGGTGTCGTAGGTGAAGTCGAGCCGGTCGCTGCGGTCGAGGGCGATGCCGTCGGGATCGATCACGCCGAGGAGCCGGTCGATCTGGTCAAGGAACGACTGCCCGTAGACGCCGTCTGGATCCGGGTTCGCCCAGATGTTGCTGATGCCGAGATCGCGGCCGGCGACGTAGTGATCGCCGCTCGGGTTACGCGCGATGCTGGGCTCGAACCGGTCCATCACGTCCTGCGAGACACCGGCGAACTGGAAGTAGACGTACACCTCCAACCCTGCCGCGTGCGCGTTCTCGACCTGCCGCTTCAGACGGTTGTAGCTATAGGTCTGACCCAAGGTTGACGTGTACTGCTCGTCCATCGGCTGGTCCGCTTGGAAGTACAGGCCGTTCCGGTAGTACCAGCCGTGCAGCCACACCACTCGCACGCCGCGCCGGTACGCGTCCTGCGCCGCCTCCACAGAGTCGAGAATCGTACGACTGCCTAGACCGCCGCCGGCGTCCCCGGAGAACTCGCGAGTGTGCGGCTCAAGAGCGCGCAGGAAGGCGTTCGGGTAGGGCTCGTAGCCGGCGGTGACCTCGAACGTCCACCGGTAGGTTTGGCCTTGCTTGCGTGGCCAGAGCCAGTTCTCGACCTTGAAG
>WHTI01000155.1 GCA_009377815.1 Actinomycetota bacterium | reverse complement strand
TACGAACTCGAGAGGGAATCCCTCGTGCAGAACGCCCGCATCCTCGCGTCCGGCAACCGAGCCAACAACGTGCTCGTTTTCGGACCGAACGGCACCGGGAAGTCCTCGACCGTGCGCGCGCTGGCCAACGAGTTCAGGGATGACGGGCTGAGGCTGGTTCAGCTCGCCAAGGAACAGATGGGCGACTTCCCCGAACTCATGAGGGTTCTTCGCCGCCACCCGGAGAAGTTCATCGTGTTCATGGACGACCTCGCTTTCGAACTGGGCGAGCACGAACATGGTCTCCTGAAGGGACTGCTCGAAGGCGGCATCGAGGCCCGGCCTCGTAACGTAGCGATCTACTCGACCTCCAACCGGAGGCACATCGTCGACGAACGCCACAACGACCGGGAGTCGGAGCGATTCGATCCGATCCACGTCTCCGATGCGCACCAACACAAGACCTCACTGGCGTCGAGGTTCGGGCTTCGGGTCCTGTTCCCGCCCTCCGATCAAGAGCGCTACCTGGCGATCGTCCACGCACTCGCCGAGCGCAGGGGTCTAACGATCGATGCCGAAACCCTCGACGAGAGCGCGGTGCGTTGGTCGCGCAATGGCTCTGGTCTCTCACCGCGCACCGCGCAGCAGTTCATCGACGACCTTGCCGGCCGCACCGATATCGACAAAAGCGGAGCCGGCCCTCAGTCGTGAACGAAGACGGGAGTGCCGATCGGGTTCCGGTCGTAGAGCCCTTGAGCCTCCGATAGCGGAACCCGCACGCAGCCATGACTGGCCGGGTAGGCCGGAACCGAAGGGCTGCCGTGGACCGCGTAGCCCCCGATGAAGTACATCGGGAAGTACAGCTGGCCGAGGTGGCTCGTGCGCCACTCAGGGATCTTGCGCTCGACGATGAACTCACCGCGCGGCGTGTGGGCGATCGCGGTGCGCCCGAACGACTTGTAGGTTGCGCCGTTGCCGCTCGAGATAGCGAACGTGTTGACGACGACCCCGCCGTGGACCTCGAACATGATCTGGCGAGTGATGTCGATGTCGAGATAATCGGACAGCCCTTCCCGTGGAGGTGTTGGCGGCCGCGCCAGGAGCATCGCCTCCATCTGTTCCGGATCGACGATGCCGTCGCGCTCGAGTCCCATCAACTTCTCGTAGCCGAGCACCGCCTGGAGCGTGCCCTCCCCATAGACACCATCGAAGGTGCTCATCGGGAAAGTCGCGGCCCGTAGCGCCTTCTGCATCTGTTTCACGCGGGGTCCCGCAGACCCCGGCGCGAACACCAGGTCCCATCGAACCGGCTCGGCATCGGCGACCTCCTCGAAGGGTGCGATCGGGAGACCGGCATCCTTGAGCGCCCTGACCACGCCGGGGACGGCCTTCCGGTGTGCCGCGCGCCGGAGATCGAGTCGGACGATCGAGCGGGAACGAACCTCCCCCGCCACCGCGCGGATCACTTCCTTGCGGGTGAGGTCCCCGGGCGCGACGGTGGGACGCACCAGCCGGTAGCCCAACCCTCCGGCGCGGGTTGCGACCCGCTCGTCTCGAAGTCCGCCCGGAGGAAACATGAATGGTCTCGGATCGACCTCGATGGCCTCGAACGCGTCCTCCGCCTGCCGGATCCGCCGCTCGACCTCCCGGCCCTTCCTCCCGGTCAAGCGCTTCCCGTCCCATCCGGCGTTGCCGCTCACGTGTCCCGCCGCCACGGCCGCCTCCACGACTTCGGGGTTCCGCTCGACCCATCGTCCGGAGAGGAACAGGCCTGCGGAAACTTCCATCTCGTCAAGCTCCCCGAGGACACCGCGCACCTCGGCGCTACGGGCGCCGCCGGTGAACATGAGGTAGGAGCGTCCGCCGCCCGGGCCGAGGATCCACTCCCCCGGTGGAAACTTCTGAGCCTTCCCGAGTTCGAAACGCGGATCCTCGGTGGGAGAAGGACTAGTAGCGGATGGTGTCGGGGATGCCTCGGCCATGGGAGGAACTTCCGGCGACGTCGAGGAACAAGAGGCGCCGAGAAGGAGCGCCGCTATGCTCGCGGCCAGCTTCATCCTGGAAGAACGCATGACCCATGATGCCGCGAAACCGACTACAACGGTAGTACCTGGATCGGCACTCGATGACTCACGTCACTACTCGAGCGTGGTGGTCGAGTCGCCCTCTTCGCCCTGCCTTTCCGGATCCAGCTCGAGGGGGCGCTCCTCCATGTCGGGGTACGCCGCACCACACTTCGGGCAGTTGATCCGGTTCTCGACCGTGGGCTCCCCACAGCTTGGACACTCGGCGATCATGCTCTCTCCTTCAGGAGGAATGGTTCGCGGCCCGACACCATGCGCCCTACCCTAACCGTCCCCACAGCAACCCCTGGGGGATGCAGAAGGACCGCGAGGCCGAAGCCACCGCGGTCCTTCCACTAACGTCTTTGGATCAGACGGCCGTTACGTTCTTCGCTTCGGGGCCTTTCTGCCCCTCCTGCGCGTCGAACTCGACCTTCGCACCCTCTGCAAGGCTCTTGAAGCCCTCGCCGGTGATGCTCGTGTGATGAACGAAAAGATCTTTCGTTCCGTCGTCAGGAGTGATGAAGCCGAACCCCTTAGCGTCGTTGAACCATTTGACGGTTCCGGTTGCCATGGAAACACCTCCCCTCGGACGTGACGAACGATGGGGCGCTACCTTGCGGTCACGTCCGGTGTCGTTCTTGCTGGTGGATCTTGCGTGCCGGCCTTGGCCGAGAGGCGCTTTGCGGCCCCTCGTCGTTGGGCGGGCTGATGACTTGAGGTTGCGGCCGGGGATCACGAGCGTGAGCCCTTCGGCCTCGAACTGGGAATCGAGCTTGAGGGCTCGAGCGATCGCGCTGACCTCGTAACGCTGGTCGTCGGCGACGAAGGTGATCCCCGTGCCGGAGCGCCCGGCGCGAGCCGTGCGACCGATCCGGTGGACGTAATCCTTGTGGTCGTTCGGCGGATCGAAGTTGAAGACGTGGGTGATCCCATCGAGGTCCAACCCTCGGGCGGCCACGTCGGTGGCGATCAGCACGTTCGCTCGCCCGGAGGCGAATCGGTCCAGTGCACGCTTTCGCTGCGACTGGCTCATGTTCCCGTGCATCGCTTCGGAGTCGACACCCTCGGTACGCAGTTTGCGGACCAGCTTGTCGGCGCCTCTCTTGGTGCGAACGAAGACGAGGGCCAGTTCGCGCTCGCTCTTCAGCTCGTCGACCAAGTGATCGATCTTGCGCTCGTGGACCACGGGAACGAACCGGTGGTCTGCCTCCTCGATCACGAGGCTCTTGTGCTCGATCTCGTGTTTGACCGGCTCGTGCGTGTAGGACCGGGCCAGCTCTCCGACGCGGCCGTCGAGCGTGGCCGAGAAGAACATCGTCTGGCGAGCACCGGTCATGTTCGCAACGATGCGATCGACCTGCGGCTGGAAGCCCATGTCGAGCATGCGGTCGGCCTCGTCGAGGACCAGGATGCGGATGTCCCTGACCGAGAGCAGTCGGCGATCGATCAGGTCCTGCAAACGGCCCGGTGTGGCAACGATGATCTGCGAGGTCGACGCGTACTTCGCCTGCTTGAACAGGGACACGCCGCCGTAGACCGGGGCCACTCGGAGATTGCGCTTACGGGCGATCTCCTTCGTCTCCTCGGTTACCTGCACGGCTAGTTCCCTCGTCGGAACGAGGATCAGGCCGGAGGGCTTACGGGTTCGGTGATCGAGACGCTCGACCATCGGGATCGCGAATGCGAGCGTCTTGCCCGATCCGGTCCTGGACTTAGCGAGGACGTCAAGGCCCGCGAGGGCATCCCTCATGACGAGCTCTTGGATCGGGAAAGGTGCCTCGATCCCTCTACGGGACAAGGCCTCCCGAACGGGCGCGGACACGCCCAGTTCGGCGAATGAAACCAAATTGGTTCAACTCCTTCAGTGCGGCGGTACCCACCGCCATAACGGGAGATTCGAAGCGCCCGTGCCACCTGGAAGGGGAACCGGAGAACAAATCTCTGGCGGTCGTTGCCTTCTGCAACTGTGCCGCCGTACTGCGACTAACAACCAGCACCCTACACGGAAATTCCCACTCTCGGGGATCTTTCTCAATCGTCACCAACTCTGGGGCGGAGCCCCGTTCTGTAAGGGTCTACAGGAGCCAGGTGTCGTCGTGGATGATCGGCACGGCGGTCCCATCGGCGGTGATCCCGTCGATATCGACCTCGGGGCCCCCGATCATGAAGTCGGTGTGCACCCGCGAGTAGTTGAGTCCCATTTCCAGCATCTCTTCGGGAGTCTTCCCCTCGGCGCCCTCGAAAGAGAAGGTGAAGCCGGAGCCGTAGGCGATGTGACTGGTCGCGTTCTCATCGAACAGAGTGTTGCCGAACGTGACCCCCGTCTTGCCGACCGCGGACTGCTTATCCACCAATGCCACTTCGCCGAGGAAGGCGCCCTGCTCGTCGGTCGCCATCTGCGCCTTTACGATGTCGGCGCCGGCACTCGCTTCGACCTCGACCGCCTTGCCACCCTCGAACGTGATCTTCAGGTCCCGGACGGTCACACCGGTGTTGGCGATCTGCAACGGACGAGACGACGTAACGACTCCCTCGGTGCGCCGGAAATCCGGAGAGGTGAAGACCTCCTCGGTCGGGAGATTGGGGACGTGCCTCGTTCCCCAGGCAGTCTCGAAACGGGCGCTCCCCCACTTCGAACGCTCACTGAGCCCGATCGTCAGGTCGGTACCGGGACCGGTATATCGGATGGCGTCGAACTCGTGCTTGTTCAAAGCGTCGGAACGCCGCCCGAGCTCCTCGACGTGAGCCCACCATGACGCCACCGGATCCTCGTCGTAAAGACGCGTGGCGCGAGCGACCGCATCCCAAAGGCGATCCGTGTCCGGTTCTCCGAACACGGACTCCGCCCACCCCTCGGTTGGACAGGCGACGAGCGCCCACGAGATCAGACGGTCGTTGATCTGTTTGTTCACGAGTTCGGCGAGTTGGAGCATGCGGGCGCCCCCCACACGCACGGGATCGAGGTCCGCGAAGAGGTTGGGCTCCGGGTCTCCGACGACACCGATGTACGCGCCCTGCTCGTCGGCGAGATCCTCACCCTGGCGCATCACCCACGGAGGCGTCCACGTCAGGGTGTCGTCGGCCGCGTGGGTGAGCATCGCCTTGCGAACGTGAGCGTCGGAGTAATGAACGTCAACGTACCGCGCCCCCGCTTCGTAGGCCTTCCAGGTGAGAGCGCGGACGAACTCCGCGTGTTCCACCGCCCCGCCGATCTGCAACAGCTGGCCCGGCTGGAGGTTGACCCCCACCTTGATGGCGATCTCGGCATACCTGTCGATCAGCTCTGATCTATCCATGCGGTGACGATACGGCAGCGGTCGCTTAGTCCCTGCAAACCGACGGTACCTGCGTCCCTGGCGCGTCAATCCCAGGGAGGAACTTCGGGAATTGTCCCTCCCTCGGTTCCCAGGCCGTCGCCCGCGCTCCGTCCGATGCACCACTTCAGTAGGGCATGAGCGGGGCCGGATACCCGCTCGATCGATGGGCCGGAGCCGAGCGCTACGACGACGTCCAGGTCATCGGGTTCGAGCGAGAAAGGCCTGGGGGGATCTTCCAGCACCTCGGGCAGTCGTTTCAGAAGTCGAGCGACCCATTCCTCAGGCCAATCGTTCGAGTCATAGCCGGCGTCGAGGTCGACGTGGTGGATCTCCACCTCGTTCACGCGGCCGTCCAAGTAGCGAGAGATCGGTCTCGGACCGCTACCGAGTCCCCGGACGGGGAAGTCCCAGCGATCGAGTGGCACGGCGCGCATCGCGTCCATCAGCATCGCGGCCGCCTTTCGCAGGGCGGCCAGGTGCTCGCTCTTGGTGCGTGACGAGAAGCGTTCGATGTCATCGGCACGGTGCTGCCCACTCGGGTACTGCGGGGTCTCCTCGCCGGTGCGGGCCCAATTCATCAGGTTCACGTTCGAGTGGGCGTTCAGGGCAACGTGCGCCACAAGGTGTCCCCTAGTCCACCCCGGGAGCAACGACGGCCCGGCCAGGGAGGACTCATCGATGCTCTCCACGGTGGCGATGAACCGGGCCTCCGACGCTGCCACCCTCGCCAGCCGTCCCTCGAGTTCCGCCTCATCCATCCGCCGAGACTAGGCCCATTTCCCGTTCTGTTCAGTCCTGAGCTTGCTTACGAGCCTGTCGCGAAATGGGCGGAAAGGCTCGCGTTCTGGGCCTCGAACCGGCAGACTTGAGGGGACCCCAAGGAGGTTCCATGGCTCACGGCTTTGTCCCGGTGGAACGAGATCAATCGTTGCTGCTGCCTCCCGATCT
>WHTI01000098.1 GCA_009377815.1 Actinomycetota bacterium | reverse complement strand
TCGGGCTATAGCCGACTGAGCTGGATGAGAATGCGTTACTCCGTCAGGGTGATGCCTACGGCGTCGAAGCCGCCCATGACGTCGAACTCGAGACCATCGACCTCCGGTTGGGCGACCCAGTGGATCACGAAGGAGCCGATCGGGACCACGGGGACCTCCGCGAGGATCCGCCGCTCGGCTTTCAGATAGAGCTCGAGCCGCTTCTCGGGAGACTTCTCCGCGTGGGCCCGGCGCAATAGGGCATCGATCTTCTGGTTCTGGAATGCGGTCTGGTTGTCGGGTGATTGGCCCTCGAAGAGTGACGACAGGAAGACATCGGGAACGGGGAACTCGGCGATCCAACCGAAGCGGAAGAAGCGGTGGTCGCCGTTCCGGAGCCTCTTGAGGTACGGCTCGAAGCGGTAGCCCTTCGCCTTGACCTCGAACCCGACCTCCTCGAGGTCGCTCTTGATCTCGGCGGCGACCTCACCGTGCGGCTCGCCCCGGGTGAAGTCGAGGGTGATCGAGCGCTCCTTCTTGGACAGTTTGCGAACCAGTCTCTCGGCTTCGTCGGGATCAAAGTTGCAGAGTTCGGTACAGATGTCGTCCTCGAACCCAGGCATCCCCTCGGGAACGATCCCGCGCGGCGGGGCCATGCTTCCGCCGTAGATCTCCTCGGCGATCCGATCACGATCGATCGCCAGGTTCACGGCCTTGCGCAGCCGCTTGTTGCGTAACGACGCGGCATCGAGGTTGAAACCGTAGTAGTAGCCGGCGAGGAACGGTTGATACCCCTCGTCTCCGAACTCCTCGGCCGCGGCCTCGAACTGCCCTATCGGAACCTCCGAGATGTCGATGGCGTCATCGCGGAACAGCAGCCACGACTCGGAGGCATCGGAGAACGGGATGAACCGGAGGCCGTCGATCGCGGGGGTCTCGAGCGCTCCATCGAACGGCTCAAGGTCGACCTCCGTGCCCGAGGCCCACGGCGTCGCCATCTGGAAGGGACCGTTGCCGACCGGGAAGGCGAGGAACCGATCGATGTTCTCGACGGCCTTTTTCGGAACCGGCACGAGCCCCGGGTGGGTCATGACCGCCGGAAGGTCGTAGAAGGGCTCATCGAGGTCGATCTGCAGGGTGTAATCATCGATCACCTTGACGCCCTTGAGCTGTTTGACGTCGCCAAGTTGGTTCACGTCGAGGAATCCCTTGACCCGCTCGAGGGTGTAGGCGATGTCCGAGGCGTTCCTGCGGAGAGCGATGCGATCGAAGGCGAACTTGAAGTCGTTCGCGGTCACGGCCTTACCATCGTGGAACGTCATGCCCCGTCGGAGAGTGAAGACCCACCTGCGGCCATCGTTCTCCTCCGACCACGATTCTGCGGCGGCGGGAACCACCTCCTGAGTGCTTGGATCCCATCTGGTGAGTCCCTGGAACAGTTGACGCACGATCAATACGGAGCCGGGGTCGCCAACCCGCATCGGATCGAGCGTGGCCGGTTCCGGGATGGCGACGCGAAGGACGACGGCACCTTCGGGGAAGACCGGCGTTCCTTCGTTCAGGGGGATGTCGTGGTCGTCGGTGGGCGTAGAGGTCGGGGTCCCACCAGCGGTCGCGTCCGGACCGGCAACCTCTTCGGCTCCCCCGCCGGTGCAAGCCGCGCCGAAGAGAACCATCGCCACGACGAGGGATGCGAGCCGAGTTCCGGACGTCCGCCGCACCGGAGTCGAGCCTTCTGTCTGCGCGCCTACTGGAGGCGGAACGCCAGGAGGACCGTGGTGCCGCTGAACACGATCGCCGTGATCACCGTCATGCGGTCGAGGTTCCTCTCCATCACGGTGGATCCCATGGCCTGGGTCTGCATGCCCCCACCGAACATCTCGGAGACACCGCCGCCACGGCCGGCGTGGAGCAGGATGAACAAGATCAACATCAGCGACGCCAGGACATGGATCGCAACGATCACAGCAGTCACTTCGGCACCTCTCTCATAGCTTGATTTGTCGGACTTTATGGAACGGATGTTGGAGCGAGTGCCCCAGGGTAGCCGGAACAAGCGTACTAAGGCGACCGCCGGGCTAGGGGCCTTGCTTATCTACCCGGTAGATGCAGAACGATCCCACCGGGCACCTCAGGGGCACGACCCGCCAGTCCTGGCGGGCCTCCCAGGCAACGGTCACCGGCGAGAGCCCCTGGGCCCCCTTGCGCGCCGCCCACCGGCTCATGTCCTCGAGCCACGCCTTCATATCGGTCTGGTTGACCGTGGACGCCCTACGGGCTCCCAGGTGGCGCTGCGGGGACTCGAACTCGGCCCTTTGCGTCGACTCGGGAATGACCCTCGACCCCTTCCCGTGCTGCTTGGGGGCGTAGACGGCCGCGGACGAGTCCATGCTGCCCCACGAGATCGCGAAGCCACTGGTGTCGTTGGCGATCTTGGCGCCGGCCTGGAGTCCGAGCACGGCGACCATCAGAGCGGCCATCAGGTACGGGAGGGCGGACTCGCGCGACATCGAGATCCGCCCATCGGCCACGGCCAGGAGCTTGGTGACCCGTCGAGCCACGCGTCCCCCCGGCTTGAAGAAGGCGAGGGCGGCCTGGCGGCCGTGGCGCCGCTTCCCGACCATCTCGCACATCTTGAGCAGCCCCGACGCGACCGCGAGGGGTTTGCCGGTCATGGTCGCGGCTCGGCGGTCGGCTTCGAACTCGCGATCCTGATGGAGCTTCCGGAACGCGATATGAGCGAAGGGGTTCCAAGCGACCATGTCTCGCAGCAAGCCGGAGGTGAAGATGACCGGGATGTCGCGCGACTCGATGTGGGCGATCTCGTGGGCCAGGATCGCTTCGAGTTCATCCTCATCGAGCCGGTCGAGGAGGTCGGTCGAGATGAGGATCCTGGGACGCCGCATACCGACCGCGAACGCACCGGAGACGCCAGCCGGGAGCAGGAGGACCTGGGGCGGACGCTTGAGTCCGGCGATCTCGCACAGGCGCACCACGATCGCCGAGAGGCGACGGTGATCCCATCCCTGGGGGACCCCGCAACGCTTGATCAGTCGGTGGACCAGGTAGGTACCGAGAGCGCGCCTCAGGAGCATGAACGAGCTGACCGAGAGCCCTACGAGCATGATCCACGGCCCCTGGCTCCCGAACGCCACATAGGGCGTCACCCGGCCCCCGTCCAGGAAGTAGAGCATGTGCATCAGTTCGCTCGAGCCGGCGGAGAAGACCTCTCTCGCCGGGCGAAGGACCGCGAGCTCGGGAAGCAACGAGCCTTGATAGACGACCGCGACGATGAGCGGCAGCAGTAACGGGAGCGAGAGGAGCAGTCCCGAGGCGACCCCGCCGGGGCGGCCGATCAAACGACGAAGAAGGAGCGTTGCGGGGAGAGTAATGAGCGATACGACCAGGATCAGGACCCAGGTCGAGTCGGTTTCAAGTGTAAGGATCGTGGGAGCAGCTGATGTCACCCGGTTACATCCCCCAGTGCTGGACGGCTACGTTGCCGTGTCGCCCCCGGCCTTCCTCTGCTCGATCGCCTCCCTCAAGCGATCGATCACATCCTGATCTTCCTTCTCCACCCTATCGATGAAGTACGAAACGGCCGGGTCGGGGAAATGGCTCACCAGCCAATCGACGACCGACTTGACCGTGGACCTAGCGTACTGCTCTCTGGAGATCCGCGCGCTGTAGATGTGAGCGGGCTGAGCCTCTTGCCGCTTAAGGAAACCCTTGTCGGCGAGGCGCCCCAGGGTCGTCATGACCGTGGTGTATGCGGTCGGCTTGCGCTTGTTCAGAGCCCGATGGACGTCTCTAACCGTGACCTGGGCGGAGTCCCAGACCACTTCCATGATCTCGCTCTCGAGGGGGCCCAGCACCTCCCCCAGCGTGTTTTTCCGCCTAGCTGCCATTCGCGACCTCATTCGTCGAACTGCTTGAACCGCCCATACTACCTGCCTAGTAGCCCTAGAGCCAGGCCTTTTACGCCTTGGCAGCCGTCACGAGGTGCGGCATGATCTCGGTTCCCTTCAGGTAGCCGAGCGCGCCGTGCCGCGATGCGGACTCTCCGTAGGCGTCGACGCCGTCCGGGGTGATGTTGCCCCCCGCGATCAGGAGCGGCACCGGGCCGTCGGTATGTGCCTTCCGGGCACACGAGGTTGAGTGATCGGCGGTCACAGCGATCACGACACCGGAGAGATCCATCTGGCTCAGGACGCCACCGAAATAGATCCGGTCGATGTCCTCGATGCTCTTGATCTTGCCCTGGTGGTCGCCGTCGTGGGCCGGCACGTCTGGACCTTTGATGTGGACGTAGAGACCGTCGTAGTCGTTGATCGCCTCGAGGGTCAGCGCGGCCCACTCTTCGTACTGCTGCTCCGCGGGGATCCCCGTGGGGGCCTCGACGACACCCATCCCCATGAGCCGGGCGATTCCGAGTTCGACGGGCATCTCGACGAAGCACCCCATCTCGGGTCCGAACTTCGACTTGAACGACTCGAGCTTCGGAACGTGATCTCCGCCGTCGCGCGTGAGGATGAAGTTCCCCATCATCTGATCCTTGGCTGCACGCGTCTTGTTCAGCTCTGATGCATCGAGGACCTCGAAAGCCTTTCGGAGCCAGTCGTTGGTCAACTCCGAAGCGCGCTGCGCTGACTCGTCGTCTTCGTGGCCGCTCACCGGGGCGACCCGGACGACGTGATCGTCGAAGGTTTCCTTGGCGACGCCGAGGCTTCCCTCGCGCCCGTAGGCGGGGTCGGAGTTCTCGACCTCGGCAGACAGCGGGCCTTCCTCCGACCGCAGAACGAGCACCCCACGGTGCCCGACGGTGGCCTTGAACTCAAAACTGCCCTTGCCGATCGAGACCCTCTTCTGGACTTCTTCGGCGAGGTCGTGAGCCTCTTGCGAACTCAACGATCGCCCGACTCTCCGGTCGAGGATGATCCAGCCGTCACCGTCCTTTTCGACCGTTGCGAAGTTCACCCGGTAGGCGAGGTCACCGTCGTTGACCTCGATGCCGGCTCCAACCGCCTCGATCGGCCCCCGACCCGAATGGTGCTCGCGAGGATCGTAGCCAAGCACCGAGAAGACCGCGATGTCCGACTCCGGAGCGATCCCCTCCCCGACTGTGACCACGTAGCCGTTCTTCCCTCGCGCCGCGAGGGAATCGAGATGGGGGGTCTTCGCCGCTTCCAGTGGCGTCTTGCCACCGAGGGCATCGAGAGGGTCGTCGCCGAGGCCGTCGAGGATCACGTAGAGGATCTTCTTGAGAGCCAACTACTTCACTGCCTTGACGATCGCGGCGAACTCAGCCGCCTCGAGCGAGGCGCCACCGACAAGTCCGCCATCGATGTCCGGCTGCGACATCAGCGATGCCGCGTTGCCCGATTTCACGCTGCCTCCGTAGAGGATCCGTATGGCACCGGCGACCTCCGAGTCGTACTCCTCAGCAAGCACCCCGCGGATGAACCGAATGGTCGTCTGAGCGTCCTGAGGGGTTGCCGTCTTGCCCGTTCCGATCGCCCAGATCGGTTCGTAGGCGACGACGGTCTTGCGGGCGAGTTCCGGGGTGACGTTCTTGAACGCCCCGCGCATCTGACGCTCGACCTTGTCCTCGGTAGCCGCGGCCTCGCGCTCGGCTTCGGTCTCGCCGCAGCAAACGATCGGGGTCATGTCGGTCGCCCAACAGACCTTCACCTTGGCGTTGACGCCCTCGTCGGTCTCCCCGAATAGCTCCCTGCGCTCGGAGTGGCCGAGGATCACGTAGTCGACGTCGAGAGCCTTCAGCATGGGCGCGGAGATCTCGCCGGTGAACGCACCCTCTTTCTCAACGTGCACGTTCTGCGCACCGAGTCCGAAGCGGAAGCGGTCCGAGTCGATCAGGGTCTGGATCGTGCGGAGCGAGGTGTAGGGAGGGCATACGACGACCTCGACCTTCTCGAAGTCATGCTCGGCCAGTTCGTGCCCGAGCCCCTGGACCAACCGCATCGCTTCGAGATGCGTCTTGAACATCTTCCAGTTGCCCGCTATCAGCGGAGTTCTCATCAAGCATTCCTTTCGTTCTTCGATAACGCTGCGATGCCGGGCAGTTCGATCCCCTCGAGAAACTCGAGTGATGCACCCCCGCCGGTCGAGAGATGCGAGACCTGATCGTCGAGTCCCAACTGCTTGAGTGCTGCGGCCGAGTCTCCCCCACCCACCACCGAATAGGCGCCGTGTCGGGTAGCGGCCGCGACCGCTTCGGCGACCGACTTCGTGCCCCCCGCGTAGGCCTCGATCTCGAAGATGCCCATCGGTCCGTTCCAGAGGATGGTCTTCGCTCTCCCGATCTCGTCGCCGAAGCGAAGTGCGGACTTGGGCCCGATGTCGACCCCCATGCGGTCGCCGATGGCCTCCAGGTCCACGGTTTCGTGATCGGCGCCCTCGTCCGGGGATACGGCGGCGACCACGTCATCGGGGAGCAACACCTCAACACCCTTCGCATCCGCGTGGGCGAGGATCGCCTTGACCTCCTCGATCCGGTCCGCCTCGACCAGGGACCGTCCGACGTCTTCACCACGGGCGACCAGGAGCGTGAAAGCCATCGCTCCTCCGATGCACAGCGAGTCGACGCGGTCCAGAAGGTTCCCGATGACCGCGAGCTTGTCTGACACCTTGGCGCCGCCTAGCACCGCGACGAATGGACTCTCCGCATCGGTGAGGATCCTGGACAGTTTTTCGACCTCATTCTCGAGCAGGAGACCCGCCGCGGCTGGGAGCAGCGTGGCAATTCCCACGGTCGATGCGTGGGCCCGGTGTGCGGAGCCGAAGGCGTCGTTGACGTAGCAGTCGGCGAGCTTCGCCAGGCTCTTTGCGAACTCGGGGTCGTTGGCGGATTCGCCCGGCTCGAACCTGAGGTTGTCGAGGAGGATGACGTCGGCCTGCGACATACTCGCCGCAAGGGCGGTGTCGCCGACCACGGTATCGAGGGTCTCCACCGGTCGCCCCAGGAGTCGCTCGAGCCGGCGCCCGACCGGGGCCATGCGGAGCTCTTCGACCACGGTCCCCTTGGGCCGCCCGAGGTGGGAGCAAACGATGACCCGGGCCCCGCGTTCGAGGAGCTCGAGGATCGTGGGCAGGGCCGCTCGGATCCTGTAGTCATCGGTGATCTCACCGTTCTTGAGAGGGACGTTGAGGTCGGAACGAACCAGTACGCGCTTCCCCTGGACATCCAGATCGCCCAGTGAAGGAAGCGCCGTATCTGTTGATGCCATGACTACCAACCCTTGTTTGATCGAGGAACCACTCCAGCGTATCGGGCCTCGACGCTCGGACGACACCCCTCCGTTTAGTAAGCATCGCCTCGGGTTAGCGTGGTGAAATGAGCGATCTGATCCGATCCCGAAGGTGTTTGGTGGTTCCGTTCCTTCTTCTCGTGATGCTCACCGCCGCTTGCAGTTCCACGGGCGATGATCCGACTCCGGCGGAGACCAATGTCGGTACGGAGACCCCGATCGCCGGTGACGACCAGGAGATACGGGACATCTTCGACGACTACCGCAACGCGCTTCTCGCCGGGGATGGGAACACAGCCTTCGGGACGCTGTCCGGGTCGTCGATCGACTTCTATGTCGAAATGAGGGATCTAGCCCTGACCGCGCCACGGAAACAACTCGAGAAGCGCTCTCTGATCGACCGGCTGCACACCTTGACCCTTCGTTACGTACTTGCGCCCCAACGCCTCGAGGGCATGTCTCCGACCGAGATCGTCGCCTACGCGGTCGATACCGGCCTGATCGGCCAGGGCACCCTCCAGTTGCAGGAGCTCGAGGCAATCTCGATCGACGGCGACGTCGCCGAGGCAACCGTCATTTCCGAAGGGAACCAGACCGAGTTCACCTACGAGTTCGTGCGTGATGACGGCGGCTGGAGGATCAACCTCCTCGTCGTCCTCGATGTCGCCAACGAGCGATTCGTCGATCTGATCGACAAGGAAGGCATCACCGAGACGGCCTTCATCTTCGACACGATCGAGGTCATCACGGGCCAGCGCCCGACCAACGTCCTCTGGAACCCACCTAATCCCTAAGACGCTTTGTCAGGCTGGCCTGGGATGATGAATCGCCAAGAGAGACTGATCACCTCGCTTCTACCAATTTGAAGGGCCGGCAATCATGACCGATGAGCGCATGCGCGACCTGGCCGAACTTGTCCTGGAAGTAACAGAGCCCGCTGAAAGTCCCCAGAGGCTTGGGATCATGGCCGTGGCTATGCCGCATCTACTCACCTCGCTCGGGCTTCTTCAGCGCTGTCGTAAAACTGTTCGGGCCATGTGTTCTCTGGTTGATGCGAAGCTTGAAGGAGTAGGTGCTCCTCTAGCCAGATCCACCCTGGAGGACTCCGTAACAGGGATCTGGCTCATGAAGAAACCCAAGGAGCGCTTCCCGATGATGCTCACCTCCTACAACCGCCACCTTGCTCAACTCGAGGAAGCAAAACCGGGCGTGTTTGACACCCAGCGCGAACTCTTGGACAGCATGCTGACGTCTCTGAGCCTGTCCCCCACTGACAAGGGCGATCTCCCGCCCCTTGAACAACGGATGGATGAGTTGGTCGGTGAATATTGGGAGTACAGAGTCCTTTCACTCAGAACACACCCAAGTTTTGAGGCGAGTCTGGTTCCCTTCTATGCTGACGAACATACGAAGATGATTGGAATGGCGCCGGAAGATGCGATCGACGCCCTCGCTTCGGACTATCTCTTCGTCTGCTGCAATTGGACTCTGGCTCTGGCTGTTGCCTATCAGACGGCAACAAATGACGAAGGGCCCAGTGGAAAACTCCTAGCCGCTTGTATGGCTTTACATCGGTTTGACAGTGACTCGGATGCGCCTCTCTTGGAGCAACTTTTCGCACGCGATGAATAGTCTCGTGGTGCTTTCTTCTCGACCTTGCCCAGGAAGGTTCTAGAGCTTCGAGGCAACCAGCACGGTGAGGTCGACGAGGCGGTTGGAGTAGCCCCACTCGTTGTCGTACCAACCGAGGACCTTGACCATGTTCCCGTTCGCCATCGTCGATTTACCGTCGATGATGCACGAGTGCGGGTCTCCGATGATGTCGGTGGACACGATCTCGTCCTCGGTGTAGCTGAGGATCCCCTTCATGGCGGCCGATCCGGCCGCTTCCTTGTAGGCGTCGTTGACCTGGTCGACGGTGACCTCGGCGTTCAGGACCGCGACGATGTCGGTGATCGACCCGTCGGCAACGGGGACCCTTAGGGCGAGTCCGTCGAGCCGTCCCTTCAGCTCCGGCATCACGAGGCTGGCGGCTTTGGCCGCTCCGGTGCTGGTCGGGATGATGTTGATGGCTGCGGCACGTGACCGACGGAGGTTGTCGCGTGCCAGATCGAGGGTGTTCTGGTCGTTCGTGTAGGCGTGGCATGTGGTCATGAAACCCTTCTCGATCCCCCAGTTGTCCTGGAGCACCTTGGCAAGGGGAACCACGCAGTTGGTCGTGCACGAAGCGTTCGAGATGATGTGGTGAGCAGAGGGGTCGTACTTGTCGTGGTTCACGCCGATGACGATCGTGACGTCCTCTTCCTTCGCAGGGGCGGAGATGATGACTTTCTTGGCTCCCCCATCGATGTGCTTCTGTGCATCGGCTCGCTTGGTGAAGAAGCCGGTGCTCTCGATCACGATGTCGGCGCCGAGGTCGGTCCATGGGATGGCGGCCGGGTCACGTTCGGCGGTGACTCGTATCTCTCGCCCGTCGACGGTGAAACCGTTGTCACTGAGCTTCACTTCGCCTTCGAAGCGGCCGAGCACCGAGTCGTACTTCAGAAGGTGAGCCAGCGTTTCCGAATCGGTCAGGTCGTTGACGGAGACGACCTCGAGGTCTGCGCCACTTGACCGGATCGCCCGGAACATGTTCCTGCCGATCCTGCCGAATCCGTTGATCCCTATGCGAGTCGTCATCGGCGATCCCTTCGTAGAGTCCGTTATCGGCTACATCCTACCGGGGGCCGCCTCGCGCGCCTTCTGCCATACGGCCCAGTACCCGGCCGAGCCGGATGGGGTCGTGTCCGCCGTCCGGTTGGGCCACATCGGCCTTCACGATCTCAACTCCGGTGTGAGCCAGGGCCCGATCGTCGACCGGAAC
>WHTI01000340.1 GCA_009377815.1 Actinomycetota bacterium | reverse complement strand
TCCGGCGCTAGGTTCGCTTCTCGATCATGCGCGAGACGAGGAATTGGATATTGAGGTCTTCTCCAACCTGGTCCGGGTGGGAGCAGACTTGTGGGAGAGGTTTCGTCGTCCGGGCGTCAGGCTTGCCACGAGCTACTACGCCCCAAGGGCTCGGGAGCATGAGGCAATCACGAGGGGTAAAGGCAGCCATGGGAAGACCCTGGCAAACATCCGTAGGGCGATTGAGGAAGGGATTCCGCTACGGGTTGGGATCATCGCGGTCCGGGAGGGACAAGCGGTGGAAGCGGCAGCTGCGCAGCTCCGCGACCTCGGCGTTGACGACGTGGGGTTCGACGGCGTCCGCGAGATCGGCCGAGGTCTTCAAGGACGGACACCGGATACGAGTTCCCTTTGCGGCAGGTGCGTCGACGGTGTCCTGGCGATTTCTCCCGAAGGGGAGGCCTGGCCTTGCGTCTTCTCCCGATGGATCAGCCTCGGGAATGTGCGGCGATCCTCGCTCCGGGACATCTACGAGGGACGTGCTGCGCGCCAGGCAAGGGATGAGCTCGGCTCTCGCTTCGCCCAGCGACGGTCCAGCGCGGACGGAAGCTGCCGCCCGCAATGTCAGCCGACCTGCTCGCCGCGCTGCAGCCCGACATGCAATCCGATCGCCTGCGGGCCCCGGGCGTGCTGGCCGGCGTTCTCCTGATGGCGGGATCACGGCTCGTCGGCAAGGAGATGGCGCAAGAAGCGCTCGGGACTTGCGAGGAACGCGCTGGTGAGCTGGTAAGCCTGTGTCTGCTCGTAGGGCACCGGATGGAACCCACCTTCGTCGATCTCCACGATGGCCGCTCCCGGCAAGGCCATCAGGATCGGAGAGTGCGTCGCCACAACGAACTGCGAGCCGGCGTTCGCCAGCTCATGCATCCGTCGAAGAAACGCCAGGCACCCCGGTACCGACAGGGCCGATTCGGGTTCATCCAGCAGATACAGTCCGTGAGGTCCGAAGCGGTGGAGCGCCAGGCTCAGGAACGATTCGCCGTGTGACCGCTCGTGCAGCGACCGGCCACCGTAGGAAGCGAGAAGGCCCGGGTCCACGCGCTCCAGCATCTCGATCTGTGTGGCGACGTTGTAGAAGCTCTCGGCGCGCAGGAAGAACTCGGTGGCCGGCCGCCTCGCCCCACGGACCAACGTGATGTGGTCCCCAAGCGCCGACTCGGAAGCTCGCGTGGCAAAGG
The DNA here is from genome assembly GCA_009377815.1 of Actinomycetota bacterium. GTDB lineage: Bacteria > Actinomycetota > CADDZG01 > CADDZG01 > WHSQ01 > WHTI01. Next base: position 532 of record WHTI01000340.1, on the reverse strand, counting down.
CGAACGAGCGGCTGCCGCCCTCCGCGTTCAGGCCCGCGGCGAGGGCGATCGCCTCAACCAGCGTGGACTTGCCGCTGCCGTTGTCCCCCGCGAAGAACGTCACTCCCGCATCGAGCTCCAGTTCCCCCTGCCCACACAACGCTCGCACCGCCGGGACCGTGAAGGGGTACTCGCCGGGATCGAGTTCGTCCGACCGCTCAAACCGCACCGCACGGATGAAGCCACCTCCGGCGGCTCGCTCGTCCAGAGCAACAAAGACCATGGCGGGTTCCAGGCAGACGGGAAGGATTGAGGCCCAATGCTACGCGTGGACGCACCTACCAATGACTAGCGTCCTCGCCGGGCCGCCGCGACGACGAGGACCCGCGCACACGAAGGCGGAGTGCGCGCTCCCTGCTCGAACGGCGTTCCCGCAGGTCACACCGACGGTTCCGCGCCTATGGGTCACCACGAACTGCGGAGCTCAGGGTGTCCTGCAGGCTCCGTCCGGCTGACCCGAGTGATGCGACCGCGATCGCGCCAAACTATGTGC